>NZ_JAPMLG010000010.1:0-94308 GCF_035726925.1 Enterococcus sp. E5-37 | reverse complement strand
TTGTCGCTTTCTTACTAGACCCTCTTCACCAAATTCTTGATAGGCATTGATCCAGCGCTTCACTTGTGATGGAGCCTTAATGGAATACTTCTTTGCCAGATAATCACTTCCGCCTTTACCATCCAAACAATCATGAACGATGTTTAATTTAAGTTCAAAAGTATATTTAACCATAAAAAATACCGACCTCCAAAAGTTAGATTTTTTGGTCTAACTTTTGGGGGTCGGTACACAAAAGTCTTGTCACAGTCCTTTTTTCCGAATAAATGGTGTTCCAGAAGTAGCTTCTTCGGAAATAAGCCGAAATTTCACAAAAATTTGAGAAGCAATTTTCGTAAATTCCTTCTTATTTCTTGAAGCTGACCACTTCTATCACAACCTCTTTCATATCTTATTACTTCTTCATTGCTGCTTTTAGTGCTGCTGCTAATGGGCTTTCTTCTGGTTCTTCTGCTTGTGCATATTTTTTCAGCAAGCGTCGTTCTTCATGTTTGGTCATTTTCTTCTTCTGCTCTTTTTTATCAAGCATTTTTTCTGTCGTTCCATCGTATTTACAACGGAAATAAGCACCGTTTTTACCTTCGATGATTTCCATTTTCCGGTGACATTGCGGGCATCGATGATTAGAGACTTTTGGATCTTTTCTTCTGCGGTAGTTGCAATCTGAATTGGTGCAGACATAGATTTTGCCGTCACGTGTGTTTTTCTCGCGCAGATTGGCCCCACATTCTGGGCATTTCTTTTGGGTAATCGAGAAATCTTGATATTCTTGTTTGCTTGATTTGATCTCATTCACCAAGCGTTTTGTTTCTTTTTCGATTCCATTCAAGAAGGTTCCTGCTTGTTTCTTTCCTGCAGCAATAGCTTCAAGGTCTTTTTCCCAGCTTTCTGTCAAATCTGGTGTTACTAAAGAGGGATTTACCAATACTAATAATTGCTTACCTTTAGGAGATACTTGCAGTCCTTGAGGGGTACGTTCCATCAGTTCAGATTTGATTAGTTTCTCAATAATCTCTGCACGCGTAGCTGGGGTTCCCAGACTGTATTTTTCCATTTGACCAAGCAAGCTTGCTTCTGACAATGGTTTAGGCGGTGCAGATAGTTCTTTTTTGATGGTGAAATCGGGATTGATTCTCATTCCTTTTTCCCATTTGACTGTTTCCGTCTCAGTTTCAGTTTCGCCTTTCCATCCTGCTTGGACGACACGATTTTGCCGAAAAATGAATCGTTCTTTACCAAATTCAACCGTAACTTTTGTTTGGCTGACTTTATGGGGTTGAGCAAACAGTCCTAAAAAACGAGAGACAATCATTTGATAGATTTTTTGCTCTTCATTACTTAATTTTTCATAACGTGCTCTGTTTTCAGTTGGCAAAAGTGCATGGTGATCGGTCACTTTACTGTCTTGGAATACTTTTGTCTGTTGGACGATGGCTCCGTTTTTCAAATACTGCTTGACCTCAGGAGCAAAGTCGCTGACTGCTTGCAATCGTTCTTTCATCGTACTTTTCATGTCATTTGTCAGATATTTGCTGTCTGTACGCGGATAAGTAACGATCTTATGGGTCTCATACAAACTTTGTACAAGACTTAATGTTTTCTTTGCAGAATAGCCATAGCGTTGATTGGCTTCTCTTTGGATCTCTGTTAAATCATAAGGCAATGGCGCAGATTCCGTTTTTAATTTTTCTTGGACTTCTGTGACAGTTCCTTTGCTTGTACTGATCAATTGAACAAGTTTTTGTGCTTCTTCTTGTGTTTTTAAAGCAAATTGATTTTTTTGAAGCATTTTGGCTTGTTCTTTTCCAGCTTGCAACGTGATCGTGAAATACGTTTGTGGACGGAACTGCTCGATTTTCTTTTCTTGGTCTCTCACTAATGCTAGTGTCGGTGTCTGCACACGGCCTGCTGATAAATTATCCGCGTACTTCACAGTTAAGGCTCTGGTCACATTCAATCCTACCAGCCAGTCCGCTTTTGCCCGGGCAAGAGCAGATTCATACAATGCATCATATTCTTTCGCAGGTCTTAGTTGCTTGAATCCAGTTTTGATTGCTTTATCTGTTTGAGAAGAGATCCATAACCGCTTCACTGGTTTATTGAAATGCACATACTCTAAGATCCAGCGAGCAACAAGTTCCCCTTCTCTTCCGGCATCTGTCGCAATGACTGCTTCTGAGACATCTTTTCGTTGAGCCAGCTGCTTGATTGCTTTTAATTGATGTCCTGTTTTAGGCAGTGGTTTGATTCCTAGTTTTTTAGGGATCATTGGCAACGTGTCCATTTGCCAGCTCTGCCATTCCTTATTCAGATCTTCCGGCATTTTCAATCCTAATAAATGACCAAGGGCCCAAGTAACGATCACCTTGGGTCCTTCATAATAATTTTTGTGCTTTTGATTAGCACCAAGCACCTTGCTTAGGTCTTTCGCAACGCTTGGTTTTTCCGCTAGAATTAGTTGTTTCATAAAATTCCTTTCTGCTTTCTACTGTGATGGGCTGATGATTTTTCAACAACGCAAGTCCCTTGTATTGCTGTAAATCATCGTCACACTCTTCACACCAGCGCTCATCTCCGTCATTCCAAAAGGCGCTGAGAAAGTTACTTTTTGCATTGATATATTCATAATTTTGATGGATTTCGTTCCATTGTTTTTCGTACGCTTGTCGTGCTTCTTCGAAAGACTCGAATGTTTCTTCTTCTTCAATATCTTCTTCCCAGTCTTCAAAAAACCACCAAGGCTCATTGTCCCCGAACATGGTAATTACTTGATACATACTCGTGCTCCTTCTTTCAGCTTTTCTAGACTCATCTTAGTCACTTTTCAAGAAAGTTGCAAGAATTTTCTCTTATAAAAGGGTCATTTAATGAACATCTTAAAATTGTTACAAATGAATCTGATTGTTTAAGGCAAAGTAGCGATAAAGTCATTGATCATCCAAAAATAGCTGTCTTCTGGATCGATTGTTGGTTCTTTTGTAAAGTATCCTAAAAAACGTAAGGAAAGATAACCGTGGATCATACTACGTAATTCTCTGCTTCGGTGGACTTTTTCTTCTTTCGTTAATTGAAAAGCCTCAAAGATCTGCAAAATGATCTGATTCGTTTCATGGATTCCCTCTAATAAAACTGCTTCATTGGTGTGGGGCACACTGATCAGTAACTCATACACTGCTTGATTTGAAAAAGCAAAGGATCGATAAGTTTCTGCATAGATCTGCAGTGCTTCCTGACCACTTTTTCCCACAAGAGCCCGACGCAGCTGGTCATTAAGTTCCTGCAGAAGTTTCGCTGTTAGCGCTGTTTTGACATCACGAATATTTTTGAAATGGTTATACAGCGAGGGAGCCTTGATATCCAAGCGTTTGGCTAAATGCTGAAAGGTTATTTGCTGAACATCCATCTCTTCTGCTAGTTCTCGAAAGCAGTCGATGATTTTCTCTTGAGACAGATTTCTTTTTTTCATTTTCATGTTTCCTCTCATAAAATAAATCCTTCACTCTTTCAGTTTACCACGAAAAAGAAAGAGAAAAAAGAGACTTTCATTGATAAACTACATATTGTAGTTTATAATAAAGATCTGTAGATGAAAATTTTCAGAAAGAAGGAGTCTAATTGGCTGCAAGAATAAAGGAAAAATTATTTAGGAAAAGAGAAACTTGGGAACAAAACTTGTTTGTCTTATGGTTTGGAACATTTATGGCTGGTATCGGATTTAGTTTAGTCATGCCTTTTATGTCACTTTACATAGATACGTTAGGTAATTATAGTACGTCACAATTGAACTTTTGGAGCGGATTGACTTTTTCATCTACTTTCTTGGTGACTACGCTTATCTCTCCTTGGTGGGGAAAATTAGCCGACCAAAAAGGAAGAAAATTGATGCTGTTGCGTGCTTCATTAGGAATGGCAATCGTCATTTCTTTGATGGGTTGCGTGACTAGTGTGTATCAATTAGTCGCATTGCGTCTGCTTCAAGGGATTTTTTCTGGTTATATCAGTAATGCCACTGCCCTTGTCGCAACTGGGACGCCAAAAGAAAAAAGTGGTCAAGTTCTTGGAACCTTAGCAACTGGTTCTGTTACAGGAACATTACTTGGACCGCTTCTTGGCGGGATCTCTGCTTCAGCGTTTGGCTATCGCCCTACCTTTTTCATTACAGGGATCATCTTATTTTTCGTCTTCTTGTTGAGTCTGTTTTTCGTCCATGAAAAATTTGTCCCAGTGAAAAAAGAAAACATGGTTTCTGCCAAACAGATTTTCAAAGACTTGAAATATCCACACGTCGTCATCGGTATGTTCGTCACAACGATGATCATCCAAGCATCCAACAATTCCATTAGTCCAATCATCAGTCTGTACATTCGCCAATTGCTGCATGGACATGGGAATGTTACGTTGATCAGCGGAATCATCGCTTCGATACCTGGGATTGCCACTTTGATAGCCGCTCCAAGATTTGGTCGCTTAGGTGACAAGATTGGGAGTGAAAGAATACTTGCGATTGGTTTGGGTTTTGCGATTCTGGTTTATATCCCAATGGCATTCGTCACGAATGTTTGGCAATTAGCTGCCTTACGTTTTTTGATTGGTATCTCTGATGCTTGTCTGCTCCCTGCTGTCCAAGCATTGATCACAAAATATTCGCCTCATCAAGCTGCTGGACGGATCTTCAGTTATAACCAATCTTTCCAAGCAACTGGTAACGTAGTAGGGCCTATGATCGGCTCCAGTGTTTCCAGTGCATTTGGTTATCGTGGCGTCTTTCTTTCGACTTCTCTTCTTGTTTTGGTCAACTTCTTGCTTGTACGACACAATACACAAGAGATCCATCAGCAAGAAACTGCAGAAGAAAAAGCTTCAGGAGTCTCCATATCTTCAGGGCACTCTCCTTCTCATAGACAATAAGCGTAAATGAAAAACACTGCTTGAACAGTTGTCACAGACTGTCCTTGCAGTGTTTTTGTTTAGGCCTGTTTTTTCAAGAACTCAGATAAGAGGAATAATCCCTTTTCCAAGGTTTCTTTTTTACAACAGTAACCTAGTCGGGCATGCTTCGGTAAATCAAAGGCACTTCCTGGTACTAATAGTACTCCTGTTTCTTCTAATAAATTGATACAAAATGTCTGGTCATCTTCTTCGATGGCTAATTTAATGAAAGAAGTAGAGACGTAATTGGGAGCGACAAGTTCAACTTTCGGTTCATTGGCTACCCATTGTTTTAAAATCACAAGGTTCTCTGTAATGATCTTTTTGTTTCGCTCCAATATTTTTTCTTTATTCTTCAATGCATGTACAGCAAGATCATCTGACAGGACTCCGCCGCAAATCATCGTGTAGTCTCGATATTTTCGAAAAACCTCTGCCAATTTAGGTCCAGTAGCTGTCCAACCAATACGGATACCTGGAATGGAGTAGGTTTTGGATAGGGAATTGGTTGCTATACCTTTTTCATAGACATCTACGATCGACAAGAATTCACCTTTATCCGTTAAAGGCGCATATACTTCATCTATCAATACATATGCATCTACTGTACGAGCAATTTCTGCGATTTTTTCTAAAGTTTTCCGATCTAGCAATGTGCCTGTAGGATTGTTTGCACTATTCAAACAGATGATTTTTGTTTCAGGTTTGACTAAGGCTTCTAGCTGTTCTAAATCAAACTGCCAATCTTCTTCTTCCTTCAAATGAACAAAGTCAACAGCGGCACCTAAAGATTTGGGGATGTCATATAATTGCTGATAAGTAGGAAGCATCGAAACAACATGATCTCCTGCTTCCACTAACGCGTATAGAGCTAAAAGATTAGCACCAGTCGCTCCATTCGTTTGTAAGATGTTTTCCGGATCGACGGTTTGATAAAGAGAAGCGACTTCTTGTTTGAAAACATCTGATCCTTCGATCCAGCCATAGTCCAATGGTTCGTTTTTGCGTTTTTCGAAAAATTCACTTACGCTAGTCCCATCTAAGCCAACGAGTTCGTCTAATGTCAATGCTTCGATCGAACTTTGTGCAATATCATATACCGCTTTCTTTTCCCATTTATTTAGCCATTCTTCTACACCGAAATTTGCGATTTTCATGTTTCTTTCCCCCTTATATCTTGATCCAGCCTACAGCAAGCAACCCGATTGAAAGCAGTGCGGCCACACAAATCAGCCCAATCATTACTTTTTCTTTTCCCGTAATTTGATGTTTGGTTTCACGACAAGCGATCCAGTAGAAGCAAAAACCAGGAAGATAGGCAATACTACATAAAAGGACATAAGAAAATCCTGCTAAAATGATGCCCATCAATTCAAAAACTACAGCAATCCCACCGATCACTACTTGTTTTTTGATTCCTTCTTTTAAAGAAAACTGGACTTGATAGATCCCGACAAGTAGATAACAAATCAAAATTGCCGCTGTACATAAAGAATAGGCAAATTGATAGGCATAATCAGTAACTAAGAAAGTCAATAAGAATAGATTAGTCAAGATTGCAGTAACAACTAACGAATAAGTTGGGGCATTTTTTTTATTCGTTTTTCCCCAAGCTTTCGGCAACAGACCGTCTCGAGCCATCAACATCGTTGTTTCTGCTGGGAGCATCGTCCAAGACAACCAAGAACCAATGATCGAAATAATCAAGCCGATATTGATCAGCGCTGCTCCCCAATTTCCCACGATTCCTTTTAAAATATTTGCCATAGCAGGTTGTGAAATAGTTGCTAACTCTTCTTGAGATAAGACACCGTATGGCAAGATCGAAGCCAGGATATAGATAAACAATAAACAAAGCAGACCAATGATCGATGCTTGCTGGGCTTCTGAACGTTTCTTCGCGCGGTTGGCTAAAACACTTGCGCCTTCGATCCCTACAAAGACCCACATCATAACCATCAAACAACCTTTAATCTGCAACCAAATCGTTCCTTGCTGCCCTGATCCATTCACTAGATTATCAGATACGTTACCCCAAAAATCAGCAGTGAATATATTCACTTTAAATGCGATAAATACAAATATTAAAAATAGGAATAATGGCACTAATTTACAGATCGTCACGATTGTATTGATGACGCTCGCTCCTTCAACTCCATTGTTTACTAATAAAGTCAGACCCCAAATAAAAATACTTGCAAATAAAATAGAAGGAACATTTTGTCCACCTTTGAATATCGGGAAAAATTCTCCCATGGCGCTCATCAGCATCGTTGCAAAAGCAACATTTCCCAGCCACGCAGACAACCAGTAACCCAAACCACTGATGAAGCCACCTAATTTACCAAATGAAGCTTCCGCGTAACCGAAAATACCACCATCTAGATCTGGACGTTTTTCTCCTAAATGATTCAGCGATAATACCAAAGCTAAAATACCAATCCCAACGATTATCCATGAAAGGATCGCTGGCCCTGGAGCTGCAGAACTAGCCAGATCACTTGTGATCCCAAACACACCGCTTCCGATTGACGAACTGACAACCAGAGCAACCAGTCCCCATTTGCTAATACCCGTCGATTTCTTTTCCATTTCCATCACCCTCACTTATAAAATTGAACAAATCACTTGCAAAAGATTCCCTTCTATTTTGCAACTGCTCTTGCTTAACAAAAAGCAACTTTATTCATATTATTGGATATTATGAACTTTTTACACGAGCATTTCAAGTATAAAATGAATAAAAATTAATTTTATTGCAAAAAAACAGCTATGCTATCCAAAAGAAAAGGTGTTTCTTTTGTTAGCCATAGCTGTTTTGATTCATTTAATATCGCTTAAACGTATTGTAAAACTTTTGTTTCTTGATATGCGTGGTCGATCAAACCACCGCCCAGACATTCCATTCCATCATAAAATACAACTGCTTGTCCAGGAGTGATTGCACGTACAGGTTCGTCGAATACGACTTCTGCACGATTATCATCCAATAAGCGAACTGTCACAGGAACGTCTTGCTGACGATAACGAAATTTCGCTGTACACTTGAATTCTTTTGGCATTGGTTCATTCGTCGTAAAGTGGATTTCACTTGCATCCAAGCTTGTGGCATACAATGCAGGATGATGGAACCCTTGCCCCACATATAATGTGTTTGTCGCTAGATCTTTTCCTACAACAAACCAGGGTTCTTGCGAATCTCCTCCGCCACCGATCCCTAGTCCTTGACGTTGACCAATCGTATAATACATCAAGCCAGCATGTTGGCCTTTGACTTCACCATCAAGAGTGACCATATTTCCTTTTTTTGCTGGCAGATAGTTGCTCAAAAATTGTTTGAAGTTCTTTTCACCAATAAAGCAGATTCCTGTTGAATCTTTTTTCTTAGCAGTCGCAAGGCCTGCGCGTTCAGCAATTGCCCGTACTTCTGATTTTTCCATGCCACCTAGAGGGAACATCGTTTTTGAAAGCTGTTCTTGTGATAATTGGCTAAGGAAGTAAGTTTGATCTTTATTATTGTCTACTCCACGAAGCATGTGGACCACGCCGTTTTCATCGCGAGTGACTTGCGCATAATGTCCAGTAGCTACATAATCGGCGCCAAGATCCATTGCATAATCCAAGAATGCTTTGAATTTGATTTCTTTGTTGCACATCACGTCTGGGTTAGGTGTACGTCCTGCGCGGTATTCGGCTAGGAAATATTCAAATACACGATCCCAATATTCTTTTTCAAAATTCACAGAATAATAAGGAATCCCGATTTGAGCAGCTACTTTCGCTACATCCTTATAATCTTCCGTGGCCGTGCATACACCGTTTTCGTCCGTGTCATCCCAATTTTTCATGAATATTCCGATCACGTCGTATCCTTGTTCCTTTAACAAAAGTGCTGTTACAGATGAGTCGACACCGCCACTCATCCCTACGACAACGCGTGTTTTGCTGTTGTCTGTCATGATATCACCATCATTTCAATTAGATTCTGAAACATCTACGAGTTGAAGGTCGCAACTTTTCAGTATTTTACATTATACGTCATATTTCTGAAAATTTCATCCCTTAATTATCAAGTCGTAAAAATATTGTTCTACTGGACCTATTCAGTACACAAACATGATAGTCAACCAAAAAATCACTCATCTTTTGAGCATTCGATATAAAAAATTGGCATACTCATAAAAAGGGCCAGCCTTTCGGCAATAAGGAATAATTTTGTAAATTGTGAAAAACTATTTTTCAAAATTGCTTCTTATCGCTTAAAGCTGCACGTCTCATTTACAACCTTTTCTTTTTAGATGTTATGAGTTGCTCAGATAAGTGATTTTGTTTACTCTAAGAAAAAAGGGAGGCAAAAGATACATGAATTACTTTACCAGTGATATGCACTTTTTCCATGAACGCTTATTAGGAAAAAACGACTTTGCTCCGCGGCTCTTTGCAAATGTGGATGAAATGAACCAACAGTTGATCACTAGCTGGAATGCAGTAATAAAAGAAACCGACCATGTTTATCATCTAGGCGACCTTGCTATGCATCCGCAATATGAAAAAGCAAATGCAGAAATTTTGGAACTGGTCACTCAACTGCAAGGAACAATCCACTTGATCAAAGGGAACCATGACAGTCGCGCTTTTTTCCGTTATTTAGAAAAAAATGATCCTAGGCTTACTGACGGAAGTCCCAAATTTTATTTTTATGATGTAGGTGCCATCGTTAAATTCGACCATCAACAATATTACTTGACTCATTATCCGATGTTGCTCGGGCCTAACGACACTATCCGCAATCTTCATGGACATATCCATCATTACAGCGTACCTATCGAGAACGATGTCAATGTAGGCGTAGACGCACCGGAAAGAGAACTCTTAAAGGAAAAACTACCATTTGGCACTCCGTTATCTGAGCAACAAATCAAAGAAATCTATGAAGCAAAGAGGAAGTACGATAGGTCGTGAAAAACTGCCCTATATCAAGTATTAAACAAATAAAGATAATTACTCATATTTTTCATTTGAGTAGGCTTATTGCCACAGGAACATTAGGATCAGAAATGGAGTTGTAACAAGACTTCTGTCACAACTCCATTCCATACTATTCGTCTTTTTGCTCATGGTGTTCTTTTACCAATTTTTTCTGTAATTCTTTATCATAATTTCGAGCAGCTGACGTTAAAAATAAAACGATTCCGCATAATAAAATCCCGATTCCAGAAAACAAGAACATTTTTTCTACCCCTAAACGATCAGCTAATGGTCCTGCAAATAATAATCCAATTGGACCTGCCAGGTTCATCAAAGAGTTGAAGTTCCCTAAGACACGACCTAAAACATTCGATTCATAACTCTGCTGGATCATTGCCATCAGCAGTGTATTGAAATATGGCGTTGCACAACCTGCTCCTGCATTCAAGATAAGAAAGTACAAGAACCCTTGACTATCGTTTGGAACCAATCCGCTTGCACCGATCGTCAGGCCCATAATGATGTAGGCTATAATAATAGGTTTCATTCGGTCTTTCCATGTTCCTATAAAACTGATCAGTGCACCGCCTAAGAGCATTCCGACTGCGTAGACTACTTCCACTGCTCCCGCCTGTCCAACGGAACCACCAAAGTAATCTAGCGTCATCAATGGATACAGACTGATTGCTGGCATGAACAACAGCATCACAAATGCACCATTGATCGTTATGTACCATAACCCTTTGTTATCCATCAATTGCTGCAGCCCAAATTTTGCATCTTTAAAAATAGTAAGCGGAACTTCCAATATTTCAGGAGAAACTTTTGGGATCTTCACAAAAATCAATAAGCCGACACCAAAAACTGCCCCCAATACATCTAATAAAATAAGGTAATTGACAGGAACGACTGAAAACAAAGCCGCACCTAGAGCTGGCGCAATGATGAAATTCGCTGATTGGACCATTCCTAACTGTCCATTCGTCCTTGTTATGTGAGAAGATGGAACGATTGTCGGCATAATCGACTGGATCGTTGGCATTTGGAATGTTTGTGCGACCGAACGCATAAACAAAGACACAAAAACTAGCCAAATCGGGAAGGATTCTGAAATCGTTCCGACTACTGCTAAAATAAGCGCGAAAATCGCTACAATAATATCCGTGACAATCAAAAGAGCTTTTTTATCCCAGCGATCCACTAGCGGTCCTACAAATGGGCTTAGTAAAACCATGGGAATCATTCCTAGTAAAGTAGCAAAACTCAAAATTGTCGCCGAACCGGTTTCTCTTGTCAAATACCAGATGATCGCATATTGGACGACCATACTAGTGATTCCTGACAAAAACTGTCCCGATAAAAAGAACAAATAATTTCTCTTCCAATTCGTTAAAACGACCGACTGTTCATTTTCCATAAACATCCCTCTTTTCTTTTTCATTTTGTATAGCGTTTGCACAACAATCATTATACGGGATTCTTTTTTCAAAAAATACCTTTTTCCCTAAATAACAATCGTTTCAATTTAAATTTCTTTACTTAGAAACAATAAATCAGCAAAATATTAAAAATAACAACATGTGTTAAATTTAAAAATAAAAAAGACAACTAATTTGCGTCGTCCTTACAAAGTTAGTCATCTAACAATAGGCCGTTTCAAAACTAGTTGTCTTTTTATATCCACAGATCATTCGACTTTTTCGAATAACCCACGGCTAATCATCCCATCCATCAGAAAATAAAATTTATCTTGGCTCATTTTCTGTTTTGGATCTTTGAAAATATTGACTGCTTTCAATCCATTTGCTGTAGTGATCGACATTTTCAATGTTTGAATATCTTTTGATACAGTGATTTTTAATTTGAATCCTTCTTTGCTTTGCGGCGTGGCATCTAATGGTCGGATCAATTGATAATTGCCTCCGTTTGTTTCTGTAAATCCATTATCGCGCAATGTATATCTTTTTGCATCAGGATGCAAACGATAGCTAATTGGTGCGCCCAGTACCGTTGCTGTTGTTTCAAATGCCATGATTTTCACCTCGATAAAATTAGTTTCTCTTTATTATAAAAGTTTATCCTGATTTTTACTAGGTTTTTCAGTTAAGTTCCCTAAAAAATGAAGGCGTTCTCTCAGACATCTGTTCATATAAGAATGACTTCACTAGTTATTTTTTGACAGCACGAACTAATTGATCAAGGAAATACTGGATGTCGTCTTCGGTATTTCCCAAACCAAAGCTGATACGGATGGATTCTTTTAGTATCGGTGTATCTTCTCCATACATTGCTTCTAATACGTGTGAAGGCTCGATATTTCCTGCTGTACAAGCTGAACCAGTAGAAATAGCGACCCCATTAAGATCAAGCTTCATCAGTAGCAAATCATTTGCTTCGCCAATTAAGCGAAGATTCAACACATGAGGGAGTTTATTCGTTAAATCACCATTTACTTGATAAGGGATTTCGTTTGCTTCTAATGTATCAAGAATCAATTGCTGGAATCCTTTATATTTGTTGTTACGTGCTTCACGTTCTTCAGGTGACAGCAGTTCAACTGCTTTTGCCATACCCCAGATCCCTGCTAAATTTTCTGTACCTGCACGCCGCTTTTCTTCCTGCTCCCCGCCTAAAAGCAATGCAGGGATATTTACTCCGTCTCGTTTATATAAGAAACCGACGCCTTTTGGCCCATTGATTTTATGAGCAGAGATACTTAATAAATCGATTCCTAATTCTTCTGGATGGATCGTTTGGTTTCCGTACGCTTGTACCGCATCTGTATGGAAATAAGCTGGATGATCCGCTAAAAGTTCACCGATTTCTTTGATTGGCATCAAATTTCCGATTTCATTGTTCCCGTACATCACAGAGACCAAGATCGTATCTTCTCGTAACGCTTTTTTGACCTCTTCGATCGACAGATTCCCTTTTTCATCTACAGGCAGATATGTAACGTCAAACCCCTTTGTCTCTAAATATTTCATGGTGTTAAGAACAGCAGGATGTTCGATAGCTGTAGTGATTAGATGTCTGCCTTCTTTTTGACGCGAGAACGCTGTTTCTAAGATAGCTGTGTTATCTCCTTCTGTTCCACCACTATTAAAGATGATCTCATGAGGTTTTGCTTGCAGACTGTCTGCAATGATTTGTCTTGCTGTTTCCAATTTTTCATGCGCGTGGCGACCAAATCCATGTATGCTTGAAGGATTTCCAAACGTGTCTTGCATGATTGCCGTCATCGCTTCAATTACTTGTGGATGCATGGGGGTAGTTGCCGCATGATCCAGATAAATAGTTTTCACTTCATTCATCCCTTCCAAATTATTGCTAGGCACATTCTAGCATAAAATAGCGAACAAACCAAAGAAGAGCTCATTTTTGTCTAGAGGACGTTTCATGGGCATAGAAAAAAGGAGCTGTGACAAAAGTCTTGTCGCAGCTCCTTGAAGCTGCTCACTTCTGTCACAACTTCTTTCCCTCTTTTTTTTGTTTATTCGAATTCTTTTTCTTCCAGACGGAATAACGGACTCATCGGTGTATTTTCATGGATGCGTTTGACCGCTTCACCCATTAATTCTGAACATGTAACGATTGTTAAGTTTTCTGGATGACGATTTTCTTCTGTGAAAACAGAATCAGTGATACAAATATCTTTGATTGGTGCATTGTCTAAAATACTTTTCGCATGATCGGACAATAATCCATGTGACGCACAGGCATATACTTCTTTTGCGCCGTTTTCTTTTAATACATTTGCTGCTCGTGCAAGCGTTGCTCCTGTGTTCAAGATATCATCTACCATGATACATGTCTTTCCTTGAACATCACCGATCACATAACCACCCTCAGTTGAAGCATCATCTGCATGATCTACGATGGCTAATGTGCTGTTCAAATATTCTGAAAGACTACGTGCACGCTGAACACCGCTGTTTTTTGGCGAAACAACTACGATGTCATCTCCCGTCAGACCTAATTGACGGTAATAATGAGCAAACAACGGCATCGTAAATAAATTATCTACAGGAATATCAAAGAATCCTTGTACTTGAACCGTGTGCAGATCTAAAGTCAGTACTCGAGTTGCCCCTGCTTCTTCGATCAAGTTAGCGATCAATTTCGCAGTGATCGGTTCATGAGGTTTCGCCGTGCGGTCTTGCCTAGCATACCCATAGTAAGGCAATACGACATTGATCGTTTTCGCACTTGCTCGCTTCATTGCATCGATCATGATCAGTAGTTCCATATAGTAGTCATTGACAGGTGCATTCGTTGATTGAACGATATACACATGATCCCCTCGAATACTTTCTTCGATATTGATGGAAATCTCGCCATCACTAAATTGCTTCACGACGCTTTTACCTAATTCTGTTCCGAACACTTTCGCGATTTTTTCAGCTAATGGACGGTTGCCATTCAAACTAAAAATCTTCAACGTGTCATCCTGATACTTATTACTCATGTAGTCCTCCCCAAAACTTCTCTATTCTTCGATAGTTTAACATATTTTTCCAAGATTTTCTGTTAATTTCAGCAAATTCTTAAGGAAGTGAAACTGTTCCGTTACTCCAACTGGCAGGAATGACTTTATGATAATCGCCCCAGTTGTCGTGTACTTTGTAATAACGTTCTCCTGTTTCAGTTTTAAAATAAGCGTACGCTGTCACCCAATGATTGCCATATGTACTGCCAAGTACTTTCAAAATACCAATCATCACAGGTTTGCCTTCACGTATACGTTTTGTAGCTCGCTGCCATGAACCTAGAAGAGTTGCTCGTGCACGCTCATGATTGCCATTCTTCTTTAAAAAACTAGAAATCCCTGTACTAACCTGAAAAGGAATCGTAGGAAGTCCTAGTGGTTGGATCTGGCTACGCAATGCCTTCGTCAAAACCAACGAATCAGCCGTATTTTTCTTGCGAATCTCATTTGGAAGCATCCACTCTTTACGATAGTCTTGATAATAGGCAAGGAGAACTGCTGCCGCGTAAGTACCACAAAGATAGCCTGAGGGGGTAGCCCATTTCTTATACCTCAAAAAACGTTCTTCTGGCAATCCCACCCAGCAATTTGCGAGTTCCTTTCCTGACCTTTTTTCTTCGATCAAAGCGGGAATATCTTCTTTTCTGTTGATCCATCTAGATAACTCGATTGGCTCTTCATTGATCAGCTTCCATTTTTTACAAGAAAGACCCTCTTGATAAGTATATTTTGCTGGAGAATATTCTACCGGATGTCCTGATTGATCGATAATCACATAACTTTGATCTTCAAAAACCAGAGCTAAAAAAAGCAATTTACTTTTTCTTGACTGCAGCTGCTGAGTGCTGGCTAATTTTTTAATTTTTTTATCTACTTTGAAATATAAAGGTTTATCCACTACTTGATTCAGTTGGGATCGCCTCCTTTTTTTCATTATAAGTGAAGGATTGAAAAAAACAAATCAGTTTGATTGTTCGAATTTTCAATTTTTTATGTTCTATTTGTTAATTCCTTCATTTTGTAAGATAATGGGCACACGAAACAAAAAAGGAGCGATCGATGAATGAACAAAGAACGATTGAAACAAGATTTCTATGAAGCAGTCAATGAAGAATGGCAAAAAACAGCAAAAATCCCTGCAGATAAACCAGCTACAGGCGGTTTCCAAGATTTAGTTGACGGGATCGACCAACTTTTGATGGGAGAAACAGACGATCTGCTTGCCCATCCAGAAAAAGTGTCTTCAGAAAAAATGAAACATTTCCTTGCATATTATCAACTGGCAAACGATTATGACCGAAGAAATGAGTTGCATGCTCAACCACTTCAACCTATAATCGAAAAAGTTGAATCATTGCAGTCTTTCGACGAATTGAATGAGCAATTTCCAGAATGGCTGTTGGATACATTACCATTGCCATTTAATCTGGATGTAGATGCAGATATGAAGAATGCGCAAACGAACGCCTTCTTTGCTTATCCGCCTTCTTTATTCCTTCCAGATAAGACGTATTATGCATCAGACCATCCCAACGGTGCACAACTAATAGGCGTTTTCTTTGATATGGCTGTTCAGTTATTAGAGCTTGCCGGCAAAGAAAAAAGTCAGGCAGAAGCAATCACGGAACAAGCAGTGCAATTTGATAAATTGATTGCTCCTCATGTAAAAAGTGCAGAAGAAAACGCAGATTACAGCAAAATGTATAATCCGCAATTTTTTGATACATTTATTCAATACACAGATAAACTGGACTTGAAAAAACTTGTCACGGGTTTGATTGGGACAACTCCAGATAAAGTGATCGTAACTGATCCAGTGTACTTCGATCATTTGAATGACATCCTGACAGAAGCTCATTTTCCGTTATTCAAAAGCTGGATGATCATTAAAACAGTACGTTCTCTTAGTGGTTATCTATCAGAAGAATTCCGCCAAGTCAGCGGAATCTATTCTCGCGTATTGTCTGGAACAGACGAAGCAATGCCTCAGAAAAAAGCAGCGTATTACCTTGCCTCTGGACAATTCGATCAAGTAGTTGGCGATTACTACGGAAAAAAATATTTTGGCGAAGCTGCTAAAAAAGACGTAGAACAAATGGTGAAAAAAATGATCGCCGTTTATAAAAAACGTCTAGAAGAAAATGACTGGCTTGGGGATGCAACAAAAGAAAAAGCCGTCATAAAATTAAATAACTTAGGTATCCAAGTAGGCTACCCCGATAAGATCCCAGCATTATTCGACCAGTTCAAAACAGTACCTGCAGATCAGGGTGGTACTTTGCTTTCAAATACTCTTGTTTTCAGCAAACTCACATTAAAAGATCGTTTCAGCAAATGGAACAAACCAGTGGATCGTTCAGAATGGGAAATGAGTGCTGACACGGTCAATGCTTATTATCATCCATTTCGGAATGTGATCGTCTTTCCGGCAGCGATCCTTCAAGCACCATTTTACAGTCTAGAACAATCAAGCTCTGCTAATTATGGTGGAATCGGAGCTGTTATCGCTCATGAGATTTCCCATGCATTTGATAATAACGGCGCTTTATTTGACGAATATGGCAACTTGAACAACTGGTGGACAGAAGAAGATCTTACACAATTTCAAAACAAAGCACAAGCAATGATCGAAGAATTCGATGGTCTGCCTTTTGCTGACGGAAAAGTAAACGGAAAATTAACCGTTTCGGAAAATATTGCTGATGCAGGCGGTCTAAGCTGTGCATTGGAAGCAGCAAAAACGGAATCAGATCTTTCTATCGAGGAATTCTTTGTCAATTGGGCAACGATTTGGCGTACAAAAGCAAAAAAAGAATACCAACAACTTTTACTGCAAATCGATGTCCATGCCCCTGCTAAACTCCGAGCAAACGTGCAACCAAAAAACCTTGACGAATTCTATGAAACATTTGGTATCACGGAACAAGACGCTATGTATCTAGCGCCAGAAAAAAGAGTGCGAATCTGGTAAGAGGTTGTGCTAGAAGTGGTCAGCTTCAAGAAATAAGAAGGAATTGGGGAAAATTGCTTCTCAAATTTTTGTGACATTTCGGCTTATTTTTCGAAGAAGTTACTTCTGGAATACCATGTATCAGAGGTTGTGAAAAAGCTGCTTAGTTTCAAGTAGTAAGAAAAATTTTGTGAAAATGGCTTTCCACATTTTTGCATAAATTTGACTTACTACCGAGAAACTGGCTTTTGAACACCGTTTATCGAGAGGTTGTGAAATCAGCGTCCTGACCTGAGTATTAGAGAAAAAAACGGAAAAATAGTTCCTCATATTTTGCCGTTTGTTGAGCTAATACCGAGGGTCAGCTGATTGAACACCGTTTAGTGGAGAGATTGTGAAAAAGCTGTCCTGCATCAAGTAATAAGAGCAGCCAATCAAAAGCAGCAAGGAAAACCTCATCTATAAAAAGATAGAAGGAAGTGAGACATCTATTGGTCTCATTTCCTTCTATTTATACTTTCCTCAGTCAATTGTTTTACATCATAAAAGGAGAAATTCCACTTATTTTTTTCGCTGTTTCATGACATAAACAACTACACCGATTAACAAAATTCCTCCAGCTAATGCTAGCAACGGGTTATTAAATTCTCCCGTTTTTGGGAGTCCTTGAGTGCCATCTTTTTTACTTTCTTTTGCTGTCCTATCCGGATGAGAAGGTTTTCCATTTGACGATTCATTTCCTGGATTTTCTCTTTCTGGTTTGTCATTTCCCGGGGGCACATCGGCAGTTTCTCGCACAGTGATCGCTTTTTGCTGGGTAACAGATTCTGTATGAGCAGACCATTTTTCCCCATCAAATATTTCCGAACGATAAGTGACTTCTAGCGTATATTCTCCTTTTGAAGGTGCTGAAAAAATAGCGGTATGATTAGAAAATTGAGCACTGGACTGTGTTTCAACGATTTGGATCTTTTCTGGGAAATAACGCATATCTTCAAAGACAGGCGTTCCTTGATTTGGTGTGAAAGTTGACACAAAAACTGTAAAAGGCTTCAGTTCAATGATATTTCCTTCTGCATTCTCCGCCATACCATTTGCTTCTTGTATAATAATCGGATTATTTTGTTCATTTGGTTTTGTCTGATTTGGTTCTTGTACGATTGCATACTCTGGATATTCCGAAGACGGTGAGGTTTCTCCGTCAAAAATAGCACCTACAGATAATGGAAGACCATCCACTCTTTCCTTTTCTGTTTGACGATTCCCCGGTTTAATCTGCATCAGTCCATGAACATGGATACTTCCATTTTCATAGCGCGTAACAGGCTGCTGACCTTCTTTCGAACATGTATTTAGAGACTCGATCCAATCTTTTGATACGGTATGTCCAAGAGTATTTTCTGATTGTTTCTCTCGTTCATTCCAATAGTAGTTCAACGAGTGGTAGATTTGATCTTCGTTTTGATTCAATGGGCGGATCTGCTCTCTCATCTCAAGATTCTCTGTTCGGAAAGATAAGATACCAGAAGCATGGTAGTCTGTGTTTCCTGCTGAAGAGGTATAAAGAGCCACATTATATGAACCGTTGTTGAAACTTGTACTGCTATTGACGATAATATCTGTTCCGCTATTGGAATCGATTCCTTTCGCAAGATTTTCGAAAGACAAACTATTGATCAATTCATGAGGGCCCGATAAAGAAGAACCGCCCATTTTGAATCCATTACCGTTACCTTCTCCCTCAATTCCCGGTACCCAGCCGTTTCGATAAGCAACTGAGTTTTTGATGATTACTTTTCCGATCGAACCTGTTTCATTTTTAGCAAAAAGGTCCCAACCGTCATCTGCATTATGATACGCGATACAACCGTCAAATACATTTCCTTCTCCTATTGTCAGTTTGGCCGCAAATCCATCGGCATCTTCAAATCCTGGATCGGCATTTTCAAAAGATGTACAGTTCTTGACTAAGTTATGCGCGGGCCATGCTTCGAAAGGATCATTTGAGCTACCGCTGATTTGGATTCCTGTATTTCCATTCCGATAAGCATGAATCTCTTCAATCAAATTATGATTTCCAGAAATCTGTAATCCTTTTTGCATAGCTGCACTATTTGTAATGTCAAACCCTCGTAACCCCCAGTAGTGACTGAACAGTGTCATCCCATTTCCAGTTCCTTTAAAATCAAGTACAGGACGCTTGTTTTCTGGATTTTTCTCTGCAATCAACTGAATCGGGTTTTCTCTTGTCCCGTTAACGCCTTTTGGAATCGTCAATCCTCTTTCGAAGGAATAAGTTCCAGGCGCCATGACGATTGTCTGCCCAGCATATGCGTATCTCAATGCTTGTGTCAGAGATAATGGATTTTGTCTGCTTCCGTTTCCTGCATCTGACCCTTCTGGTGTTACATAAACTGTCGAATATTTAGGTTTACGGTAGTCCACTGTATGAAGAATCTCTTTTGTTTCATAACTAGTCATCTCTACGTATTCTTCTGGCGGATAGTTTTTATCTGGCGTAAAACTGAAAGTAAATTCGTTCGTTCCTTCCATCAGTTTTGTCTGATAATCAAATTCCCGATTCGCAGTGATAGCCAAGTTTTTTGCGTTCTTAAGCACCTCTCCTGTTGCTTTATTTTTAATTGTCAATAATCCGTCAGCATTTGCTCTAAAGGACATAGTATGATCTTGGTTTCCTGAATGATTACTAGAGGTCACAGTGTAAATCGGATCAATCAAGCGAGTAGGTCTTTCTTGCCCAGGAGGATCTGTCGCAGGATCTGAGTAAGCAACTTCGATTCCTTCTACCTTGATCGTCATATTCCTTGCTGCAGCAAATCCTGCATAAATAACCGATTCATCTGAAGCGTATAATTTTTCCCAGTCATACATGATGTCAGAAGCCATTTCTTCTCCTGTTTCAGGATCATAATAATATGCCTCTAAACCAGTATTCGTTTTTTTCATCTCTACGTCCAGTTTAGTAATCGAGTTCGTGGCCGGAAACAGATTCCCATGACCGTTTCCGAATATATTATAAGAACCTGTTTCTTTTTCCAAGAACCCTGCTGAAGTCTCTAAAGGTGTTGTTTCCACTGAGACACTCCCAGGAGCTGGCGCAGCTTGCGGATCTTCAGATGATATTCCTGTGATTGCCCGTGTCCCCAACCCAAGCCGCATTGTATATTTGCTGCCGTTCGTGTGGACCACCTCTTGTCTATCCGAATCCCAGACATACTCGATCCGACTGCCTAGTATGGCAAATGAATTTGAATAAAATGCCTGCCCAAACAAATGATCTTTTGGTACTGCGTCTCTTACCATCAAAGCAAATCCTTCTTGGGCATTCGTATAGGTCCAAGATTCTATTTCGATCGTCGCCCGCATCCTAAAGTTGATGTCTTTGGGGATTGCTTGATAATAATAGGTCATTCCATCTGATCCGCTTGACTGGAATTTTCCGCCGTTATTCGTGGAAGAGAGCCGCACACCGTCTTCTAATGGTTCAATGGCATACCTACTAGCACTTGTGCTTTCTCCGAAAACAACCCCTTTCCACTCTTCATTTGCTTCTTCAGATTGCTTTTTTGTCTTTTCATTTTCTGATTCTTTCATCATAGGATCATTTCCTTCTTCCGTATCCATATCTTCACTAGTTTTTGGTACTTCCTCCATTGTTGACATCCCTTCAATGTTCACGTGTGCATTTTCTTCGTTCACAGACTGTTGTTCGTTAGCAGCAACTTCAACGACAGAAATTAAAACCGGGGTACTGAGCATGAGGAGATTCATCATTAGCGCACTGTATTTTATACGTTTTTTTAACAAGTATATTCCTCCCGAAACAAATTAGAAAGCGTTTACTTAAAGCATTACCTAATTTATTTTTACTGTCAATAAAAAACAAAATTATAATAAGTGTATTTTATAAAAAGGAAAAATATAACTTAAGTTGTTAATAATAAAGAGATTTATTAACGTAAAAAAATAAGATTTTTTTAAAATAACGTATAAAAAAGAGCATAAAACAATATCGTTTGTTTTATGCTTTTCTTTTATTATTTTATGCTTTTTATTTTATCAAAACACTTTGTTTTTTTATAAAATTTCTGCGCCTAGTGTGGATTCAAAATGTCTCAATGCCCATTCATGTCCAACGGGATCGAAACTTGCCACGGCATCTTTGAAAATATGGAGTTTGTATCCTAGATTATACGCATCGACTGCTGTATGCAACACACAGATATCTGTACATACGCCGGTCAAATAAACATCTGTGATCTGGCGTTCTCGCAAACGGATGTCTAGATCTGTTCCACTAAAAGCGGAATAATGCCGTTTGTCTATCCAATAAACATTTTCCTCTTGCTCATAGTCCTGGTATAAACTTTTTAAAGAGCCGTACAATTCCCGTCCACCCGTTCCTATCACATTATGCGGAGGAAATAAGCGGTTCTCCGGATGAAAGGAATCTTTTGGATCATGCGCATCAATGGCAAAAACGACAAAATCCTTTTGATCAATAAACTTCTTTGTATGAGCAGTCAGCTTTTTTTCAATTACTTGTCCTGCTGTCCCAGTAGTCAGCTTTCCATCCTCTGCAACAAAATCATATGTGTAGTCAATCGAGATCAATGCGTTCATCTTAGTCCTCCTTATACGAGATGTTTGACAAATTCAATCACCATTTCTGCTGATCGTTTGCCTGCGTCTTCGATAAATTCGTCAAAGCTTTGTGTCGCCGAGTGATCTGCTGTGTCGCTCATTGCACGTACGATCAAAAATGGGATATTGAACTGACGAGCTGTTTGTCCAACAGCGGCTCCTTCCATTTCGCAAGCTAATGCTTCAGGGAAATTCGTTAAGATTTCTTTGATTTTATCTGGCGAGTCGACAAATGTATCACCTGTAACGATCAATCCTTCTTTTGCGTTCAAATTCGTTGCTTTTGCTGCTTTAACCATTTCACTGCGCAAATATGTGCTTGCTTCATAATATAGAGGCATTCCTGGTAATTGTCCTGGTTTGTAGCCAAATCCTGTTGCATCTGCATCAAAATAAGCTACTTTGTCTGATATAACGATGTCACCTACTTGTAAGCCTTCACCGATCCCGCCAGCTGAACCTGTATTGATCACCATGTTCACGCCATATTGTTGGATCAACAGACTTGTGGTAATAGATGCTAAAACTTTTCCTATACCGGAACGTACGACGATCACTTCGTGGTTACCTAATGAACCTGAAATAAATAAAGCGCCTGCGCGTTCCCATGATAATGGTTCGCTTAGGTTCTCTCTCAAAATTTTTACTTCTTCTTCCATTGCGCCGATAATACCAATTTTCATCTTTTTAATTCCTTCTTTCTATATAAATGCGATTGCTAAAAAAACCACACATAACATTAGGATAACAATAATAAGAGATTTCATCAAAAAAGAGTTCCATTTGGTCGTCTTTTCCCGTTCGCTGATCCTTGTTTTCGTGATTGGTTTATTCTTTTTGCTTTCTTTACGATAAAAGCTAGCAATCTTTTTTTCTTCTTGCTGATAAGCTGTTTCTGCTTTTCGCTGTTTTTTTAATGACTCGCTTGCTTGTGCTTGTTGTCGCTTGCGAAGTTCGCTTCGCGTAATAAGCGGTCCTTTGGCCATAAGCCGATCCCTCTACTTTCCTTTGGTCAATAGTTCCCAGTATTGAATCGCATAAATCGTCTTTGCATCACAAATCAACTGATCTTTCATCGCTTGTTGCGCCTCTTCAAGAGTTAGATGATACAACTCCAGTACTTCGTCTTCATCTTGTGCTAAAGGATTCTCGACCTTCTCTACCCCTTGTGCATGATAAATATGAAGGACTTCATTTGCAAAACCTGGTGAAAGATACATCGAAGTAAGATGGCTCAGCGACTTCGCACGATAGCCAGTTTCTTCTTCTAATTCTCTAGCTGCTGTCATTTCGGGATTTTGTCCTTCTCCTGGATCGATTTTTCCAGCTGGAATCTCCAAAATCACTTTTTCTAAAGGTTTTCGAAATTGTTTGACAAGAAGCAGACGATCTTGTTCGTCAAAAGCAATGATCCCAACACCGCCAGGATGAAATACCAGTTCTCTCTTCGAAGTTCCTCCATCTGGCAAACGAACTTCGTCTACAGCAACATCAATAATTTTTCCGCTATAGATTTCTTTGCGACTGATTGTTTTTTCTTCAAATTGCTCATTATTCAGCATATCTTCTCCTGCTTTCTTTGTAATCATAACTGCTTTTTTTTCATTTTTCAATTTTTCTCAAAAACTCCTTATTAGTTTACCATAGATAAACCTTAGATTTTCTCTAAATATAGAAAATCCTTCTTTAGTCCGATACTCTTTCTAGTAGTCCGTATGCTAAAATAAGTATGTAATCGAATAACGAAAAGAATTCAATACTCAACGATAAATGACATGGAGGGTTTATTATGATAAAACGAAATTGGCCGTGGCTTCTAGCATTGGTCTTGCTATTTCTCTTTGTCCGAAACAATAGTTTTTCTTTTGTTCTAGGACTTTTATTGATAGGTGTAGTTTTAGTTTTGTGGGGACTCTTTGGTTCGCGCAGGAAAAAGGGAAAACAAGAAGAAATTCCTGCACTGACTGACGAACTTGAAACTCACTATGAAAAAAGCGGTATGACAGCGAATGAAATTTCATTTTTTCGACAAACAATGAATCAAACAAAAAATGAGATCAATCAATTGCAAATGAATATGCAGCAGACAGCCAAACTTAAAGCAATCGATCTCCGCCATGATCCAGTCAAAGCAGCAAAAGCTTTATTCAAAGAATTGGTGAAAGAACCAAACCGACTGCATGAAGCAAGTCAGTTTCTTTATACGCATCTGCCGAATCTAGTTGATTTGACAAATAAGTATAATGAGATCAATGACCATGAGATCAAAAACAAACAGACCTATGAAAAACTAGAAGAAAGCGCGCAGATCATCGACCAGCTGTCAGCTTTAATCGCACAAGATTATCAAAAATTCGTTGCTGAGGATCTAGATGATATCGACGTAGAGATATCTGTTGCGAAACAGAGCTTAAAGCGTGATAATAAATATGAACCAGAACAAAAGGATTAACTCTTTTGTTCATAAAAGAAGACTCGGAACATTCAGATGATGTCTGGCTGTTTCGAGTACTTTTTCTAAAGTAGAGACATTCATGTAAAAATCGAGAACAGATTCAACAAGGAGGAATTTTTTATGGATCATAAACCGACTGAAACAAAAGATGTTACACCAGTTAACGATACACTTGAAGATTTATTGAACAACCCGTTTTCAACTCCAACAGATACGCTGACCACTTCACAACAAGCGGAGATTGATCAGCTCCAAGAGCAACAGACAGCTGCTCGTTTAATTGACAAACTACCGGCGGAACGCCAAGAACAAGCTAAACAGCTAGCAGCAAAAATCGATGCTAATGATGCACAGTCTGTCATCAGCTACGGATCGGCTGCCCAAGCAAAATTAAGTGAATTCTCACAATCGATGTTGAATCATGTGCAAGCACAAGATATTGGTCCTGTAGGAGATTCCTTAACTGAACTGATGTATCGTCTCCAAGAAGCCAATCCTGACGAACTGCGTGCCGGAGAAGGGAACATCTTCCAGCGTGTCTTCGGGAAGGTCAAACAATCGATCTATGAAGTGACAGCAAAATATCAAAAGATTGGTGCACAAATTGACAAGATTTCAGTGAAATTAGATAAAGAAAAAGACGGTCTGCTAAAAGATAATCTGATGTTAGAACAGCTTTACCAGAAAAACAAAGACTACTTTGATGCACTGAATATTTATATCGCTGCTGGAGAATTGAAAATGGAAGAACTTCAAACAACGATCATTCCAGAAGCGATGAAAAGAGCAGAAGAAACTGGCGATCAGATGGATGTTCAGATTGCCAATGATTACACGCAATTCCTAGATCGTCTGGATAAACGTACGCATGATCTTCGCTTAGCTAGACAGATCACGATCCAGCAAGCACCACAAATCCGTTTGATCCAAAACACAAATCAGGCCTTGGCTGAAAAGATCCAAGCATCTATCGCTACAGCCATTCCGCTGTGGAAAAACCAAGTCGTGATCGCATTGACCTTGCTTCGTCAAAAAGATGCAGTAACTGCTCAACGCCAAGTCTCTGAAACAACAAACGACTTATTGAAGAAAAATTCAGAAATGCTGAAAATCTCAGCCATCGAAACAGCGAAAGAAAATGAACGTGGAATCGTGGATATCGAGACCCTTCAAACCACTCAAAATGATTTGATTGAAACAATCCAAGAGACATTGCGTATCCAAAAAGAAGGAAAAGAAAAACGTCGTCATGCAGAAGTAGAGCTTGGACACATGGAAGAAGATCTGAAACAAAAACTTTTGGATTTAACCCAATAGATCACCTTTCGCTTGTTACTAAAACAAACGCCCATCAACAGTTTATTACAACTGTTGATGGGCGTTTTTCTTATCTTTCTTCTAACTTCTCCATTGGAGTCTATTTCTCATTCATCTTGCTGTGTCCATAGCCATAGCCAAAATAAATGATCAGTCCAATAACCATTACGATACCGAACACGATCCATGTCACAGTTTGCAGACGAAGCATCAATACAATACAAGTCAAGATGGAGACGATTGGCAATAGCGGAACGAATGGCACTTTGAATTCTCCAGCTTTTGGTTTGCCAAACATTTTTCTCAACTTCAGTAAGCCTAGACTAACAAGCATCAAATAGGCGAGCGCCATGATATTCGTTAGTTCCGCTAATACATTCAATGGGAAAAATCCGGCAAAGAATAAAGCTGCCACACCAGCGGCATAAGTCGCTTTTTTCGGTGTGCGATGCTTTTGATCGATTTCTGTCATAAACTTAGGAAGTAAGCCATCCTTGCTGACAGCAAACAGTAAACGAGCAAGTGAATACATCATCGAGATCGTTACCGTCAGTAGCGTTAAAATTGCCCCTACAGCGATCACCGCGCCCACTGTTCCATGTCCTACATACCTCATTGCAAAAGCCACTGGGTCATTGACTCCTAGTTCAGTATACGGAACGATTCCTGTCAAGATCAGCGTCACGATGATGTAAAGGACAGTAGCAATCAGTATCGAACCAATGATTCCTCTTGGCACATCTTTTTGCGGGTTTTTGACTTCCTCGGCTGCCATTGCAACGGCATCAAATCCCAAGAAAGCAAAAAACACAAGAGCTGCACCATCTAGCACACCGGAAAAACCAAAAGGCATGAATGGCTGCCAGTTATCAGGCTTAACGAAAAATATTCCTACAATGATAAACAACGCGATGATACCAAATTTGACATATACCATGGCATTATTCAAACGTAATGCTTTCTTGGCTTCAAGCGACACGATGTAAGTGACGAATATCACTACGAGCACCGCAATCAAGTCAATGTATGTACCATTTTCCGGATTGTACCCTCCAGTTAATGCTTGTGGAAGTTCGGCCCCTAAACTTTTCAAAAAACCTTGCATATAGCCAGACCAACCGGAAGCAACAGAGGAAACCGCTAGTAAAAATTCCCCGATCAACAACCACCCTGTCAGCCAGGCAGCAAATTCACCAAATACAACATACAGATAGGCATATGGCCCACCAATCACTGGCACTCGCGAAGCAAATTCTGCGAAACTTAGTCCAGACAAAATGACAACGATTGCAGCTAAGACAAATGAAAGTGACAGTGCTGGACCAGCATTTTGATTGGCCGCAACCCCTGTCACCACAAATATTCCCGTACCGATGATCGCACCAATTCCAAGCATGATCAAATCAGACGTTTTTAGTTCTTTTTTCATCTCACTCGTATGATTGAGATTGATCTCTTTCTTACGAAACAAATCCATTGAAGTTCCTCCCCATTTTAGGTTGGAAAACAGCGATTAAACTGTTTTCATATACCCTAAAAGGATACCACCTAAAATGACTAAAAGGCAACCAACAATAACATAAATGAGCTCTTTTTTCGTTTTTCTTTCGCCAAGGATGAAAATCCCACCTAAAGTAGAGATAATGATCCCCATTTGTGAAAGTGAGAAGCCAACAGCTAAACCAAGTGATTTGACTGTTAGAAGCATGCAGATGTTTCCTAAGCCCCATAATAATCCACAGATCATGTTCTTCCACACAAACTGATCGACTTTAACTTTACGGAAAGCAAAGAAGCTTGCGCCTAAGATCATTCCGATACTTTGAGGTAAGATAATTGACATCGCATCCAAATTCGCCCAGTTGACGATGATGGTATATACACCATAACCAATCGTAGAGAAGATCAATGCTCTAAAACCCTTACCAAAATCAAGCATTTTATTCTCTGTATCTATTTTTCCTTCGTCATCTTGTCGGGCAGTCAAATACGCACCGCTTACAAGAAGAGCTAAAGCAATAATACCGTATACATAATCTTTCGTTTGTGTCCATTCATGGAAGAAAACGGCTCCCGCAATCGTATTCAAAATTAATTGAAAACCAGTAGACAATGGTAACCCTACAGAAACACCCATGTACTTCATTCCATGGAACTGTCCATTTTGTCCAACACTCCAAGCTAAGCCGGATAAAAATCCGATCAAGAAAATCCAAGGGGTGATTACAGGACTAACAACGAAAAAGACAACTAAAGAAAACAGAAATGCACCGATCGTCATTCCTAGTGTTTGTTGATTGGCATCGCCACCAATTTTACCACTTACTAAACCAATACTCCCCCATGCCAACATAGGGACTAATGCTATTAAAATTTCCATAACCAATCTCCTTTTATTTCACATGATAAGAAACTTATCAGCGAAAACGTTAACAACACAAGCACTTTTTTTCGTTTCTAACGATTTTCTAACGTTTTTCATTATAAAAATTTAAGATTGGGAAAAATAAAGTCATTGTTGTCCCTTTTCCTTCAGTTGATTCAGCCGTCAAATGGATTCCTAATTTTTCGGCCAGATTTTTTGCTAAATAAAGTCCTAATCCTGTTGAATGTGTTTTGCTAAGTCGACCATTTCTCCCAGTAAATCCCTTATCAAAGATCCGTTTCAAGTCTTCCGCTGGGATACCGATCCCTGAATCTTTAACTGAAAGGCTGACTCCTTGTGCTTCCTTTTCTATGCTCACAATGATGTTTCCGTGATCCGGCGTATATTTGATGGCATTACTAAGCAATTGGTTGAAGATAAAAGCGATCCATTTAGCATCGGTCAAAACAGTATGATCCTCACCAATGATCTCGTAGCGAATATTTTTTTGGATAAAATAATTTGCCTGACTGCGTATCACAGGCTGAATGATTCCTTTTAGTCCATATTCTTGGATGAGGTAGTCCCGCGAAAAACTGTCTAGTCTTGCATAATACAAGACTTGTTCTACGTATTCATCGATTTTTGATAATTCATTTTCTAGTAATGTATACTTTTGATCGTCAATATCGAACTCGATCGAACGAACTAGCAATTTAGAAGCGGAAAGTGGCACTTTGATTTCATGAACCCATGAGTCAATATAATCTTTTTGGTCTTGTTGATTACTGATTGCTGATTGCATTACTTCTTGGTGTTCACGGATCAGCTGATTGATATATTCTTCTACCAGTTTTTCTTCTTCTGTTCGTCCACCGCTCAAATAGTTTTGCAAAGGGGAAGTTTTTTGTATGTCAGCTAATTTTCCCCACCATCTTCTCTTGCTCAAGTAACCACCCAGCAGATAAAAAATCAGAAAGACGCCCTCGATCAAAGCTAAATAAGCAATTGTGCTCAAATCAACTTTGATGTTTGGCGCCAGCCACATCACAAAGATCGTCAATGCAATAAAAAACAGCCATCCCAAGATCAATGTCCACTGATCTTTCAAATATTTAAAAAAATTCATCTTAACCGCTCATCCTTTCAGGGAACGATATATCCCTGTCCTACTTTTGTTTCGATATATCCTTGGATACCTGCCTGTTCGATTTTTCGGCGTAACCGATTGATGTTGACTGTCAATGTATTGTCATCTACAAATCGTTCGTCATCCCACAGTGCTCGCAGCAATTTTTCCCGACTTAAGATCTTCCCATTGTGCTTCATCAAAATAAATAACAGACGATATTCATTTTTGCTCAAATCAATGATCTCTCCGTTGATTTCCATACTTCCGTTGTCAACATTCAACGTAATGCCATTATGGCTCATCATTTCACTAGATAATTCTGTGTAGTTGTAAGAACGGCGAAGTAATGCATTGATTTTTGCAATCAGTACATCGATTTGGAAAGGTTTTGTCACAAAATCATCTGCCCCCATGTTCATAGCCATGATCATATCCATATTCGTATTCCTGCTGGAGATAAAAATGATCGGTACTTTCGATACTTCACGTATTTTTTGACACCAATAATAGCCATCTAAAACGGGAAGATTAATATCTAGTAATACAAGCTGTGGTTCTTCTCTTTCAAAGTCTGAGAACACTTGATTGAAATCGGTCGTTCCAAAGGTTTCAAATTGCCATTTCTCAAGTTCCTCCATGATCAATTGTCGAATGATCTCTTCGTCTTCGACTACCATGATTTTTGCCATAAAAAATCCCTCCATCTTTCTTCTTGCTACTACAATATCAAAGAAGCCCTTGTGAAACAAGTTGGCTTACCTGGAAAATGTCATTTTAGTAAACGTTAAAAAAAACTGAAAATATGCGATTTAATCGCTTTTGTCTTTTCAATATAGCTTAAATTTATTATGTTATTCTTAACAATTGGTCTATGATCTGTTATTTTTCCTTAGTTGTTTTTGTCTTTTAAATTTCCAATAACACCAATAACCGAAAAGCGTTAGCACTAGTAATATACCTAGAAGGAGTATAAGTAATTGATAAAGATGGTATTTTTTTGTCTGTTCTATCTTTGAAGAGACTTCCTCTGTAAAGGGGACTCGTCTTCCTGTCACTAGTAATCGGTGAGTGTTCACGGTGTAAGGCGTACAAGTGATAAGTGTGACTAGATCCTGCTTTTCTCTGATTGCTAATGTATTTGTTTTTGTTGGAAGGACAACAATTTTCTCAACGACTTCATAAGCGAGCATCCGACCATACACTTCAAGATAGAATCGGTCATCTTGCTCCATTTCTTCAAGATCCGTAAAGAGTTTTTTCTCAGCAATACCGCTATGGGCGGTAATCACGGAATGTGTACTCTCTCCTCCAGTTGGAAAAGAGGTGCCTTGCAGGACTGTCGCTCCTCTATCTAGCAAAAGATCATTCGTTTCATCAAATAAAGGCAAGCTAACATTGATTTTTGGAATATAGATGGTTCCGATCATATGTTGTTCGTAATATTCTTTTCCTGGATTTTGGACATTTCTAACCGCTTGCTCAAAAGGATCTTTGACTTGTCCCATTCCTGGGATTACTGATGTATGAGCAAGCGTCTGATTTTTCTTTTCATGCACTGCTAATTGTTGCTCATGTTTTTCTTCTTTATCGCGTTCAAGCTGCTTTTGATAATTCTCGATCCTTCTTTGATCCAAATAATTGCTGAGAGCATCTGCTAAAAATGGATATGTAAAAACTACAGCTCCGGCAAGAAACATCACTGCCATAAATAATTGTAATAAAATACTGATCTGGGTTTGAGGTCTATTACCTGTTTTCTTTTTCATTTTCATTTTCTTCACCTTCTTATTTAAAAAAACTGCAGCAACCTTTATAAAACCGATTGCTGTAGCTTATTTTTGTTGCTTATACTTCAGACTTCATTTTAGATTTACGGTACCAGCTGTACGCTCCAATCATCAAACTTATTCCGATTAGTAAGAATGCCAAGAGCCCGTTCCCACCAGTAGCAGGAAGTGACCCGCGTTTCATATTCGGTACTCTTTCTGGCCCTGGATTTTCTACTCCTACGATCTGAATTTCTTCATTATAGCTACCATAAGTGATGATAAATTCAGTAAAGGCTGCCTCACCTGTTGGAAGTACATAACCTTCTGGCGCCATGGTCTCTTTCATTTGATAGGTTCCATAATCTAACCCTTGAACCTCAAAGTATCCATTTCCATCTGTGAAAAATTCTGTTGCTTGTCCACTTGTTGCCCACTCAATTCTATCTGCTCCTGATTCATAAACAGCTAAAGGCGACTCCCCTTTATAAAATATTGCGTATTCAGAACGGTCTTCATTCCACAATTCGAATCTTGCATCTTTAAGCAATTCACTGCTTGATGCATCATATTTTTCAAACTTTCTTCCACCTGTTGTGACTTTCTCTGGCGGCTCTACTCCTTCTTCATAATCAAATTCATCATTTCGTCCGATTTCAATAACCGCTGTGTTGTTATGGAAATCATCCGCTTCTAGTTCTGTGGAAACCTTCAAATTATACGTGATCGTTAAATCTCCTCCACGTGCATCTGCTAATCTACCTAAAGTATCTACTTTGGCTATTCCATTTTCTTCTGTCAAAATCGTCACGACAAACCCGTTGTTTACTACTTCTACTATATAATCTTGTCCTTTTGTTAAAATCGTCTCGCCGGCCCGCACTTCTATTTCCTGATCATAATAAGTTAGACCAACTGTAGGCGTATCTGTAATTTTGTAATTTTTGATAACAGCGCTTCCGTTTTCAAGGACAGAATCGATGAAATAAGGAATAGGTGCTGTGATCGTGTAAGAAGCCGTTTTTCCTCTTTCTAGATCAATATAAGAAATCGTTTCTTGTTCTCCAGCTTCATTAATAATCGTTACTTGTCTAAGGTCGCTTTCCTCTACATTCATCTGTTTATCTGCTTCTCTGATTTCGTTTTTCGGATACAAATGCACATCTGTATTGTATGTGTCTTTCCATGTAGAACCATCCCACACACCATCCACCATATCAGGCATCATCACTGGCATCATGACAACCATTGGAGACGCGATTCTGGAAATATGAGCTGGCGAATAAGTTTCTAAGAAAAGATAGACTTTATCTCTAGAAGAAGGTGCTTCTTCCGTCACTTGGACGGTAGAGAATACCGCTTCTCCAGCTTCATTCGTTGTTTGTTTGTCAATACTTGTCAGTCGATATTTTAAAAACCAACTTTCTGTGTGCCGTTTTTGAATCCATTCAATCGCTTCGGCAGAATTAAGACCGTCTTCTCGTTCCGGTGTTAAAGGATTATCTCGAATCAAATCGTAATATACTTCCGTTACGTCAAACAAATCAAAATCGACTCCTGGAATATTTTCTTCACCAAAATCCGTAGAAACCAATCCGCTATTCGGTCGTTCTTCCGGAACAGTTGAGAATCCTTTTTTGTGTAATGTAATCGTCACTTCACTTGGTTTTTGTGCGACTTCTTCGGCTTGGACTAGTTTTCCGTTCCCGAAACTCCCTATTCCCGCAGTAACGAGTAACAGTACACTCATTCCCGTGACAATCATTTTTTTATTCATTTTTTTCTCCCCGTTCTTTTTTTATTAATAAAACAGCACCTAACAATAAAAGAATTCCTAGTAAAGAAATCAACGTTCTTGCTTCATTTGTTTGCGGGAATACGGACCATTTTCCTGATTGACCTGGATTGCTTGGACCACTCGGCTCTTTCGGTTTGTCCGTTGTTTCTTTTACGGTCTCGTTATAAACACGTGGTGTTGCGGATTCATAGGCAGAGACTGGAACTTTTCCGGATTCTAATTCAGCCATCTCCTGTCCGTTAACTACTACATATTGTGGTTGGCCTTTTGCATCCACCCAAAATTCAGGGATGATGACCTCGATTCGCTTACTTGCTTCATCCATCTCGTAACCTTCCACACCTTTTAATTCTTCAAAATAATAGGTGCCAGAAGGCAAGAAACGTTGTCCTGTCGTAACAAGACCCTCTTTATCCGAAATGAATTTGCTTACATTTTTGTCATTCAAAGGATCATTGTCTGCTGGTTTGATCCATTGATTTTTCAGGTCATTAGCAGGAGCCATATCTAAATAATATTTCTCCCCTTCTATCATCTGATATAGAGCAAAAACAGCACCTTCTAATGGTTTTCCTTTTTCAGTTGTTCCTCTTTGACGTCCATACTTGAAGAAGTATGGATCTCTTAAATAACCGACATTTTTAGGATAGATATGAATCTCTTGCAGTTCCTCGGTTGATTCTGTCGGATGATAAATTGGCAAAATAGCAGCAATTGGGATAGCTGTCTGATCGATATCAACATCCAATCCAACTTCTGGATCAATCGATTCTTCGAAAATCAAATAAACTGCATCCCGATCTTGGTTTTTCTTAGGTGCCTTGATACGTGCAATCCCGTCTCCTAATCCGCCAACCGTATCTTTCCCAGTTGTTACCGAAGTCCCTATTTGGACAAGCCTTTCTTCTGTGATTAGCTGACGGATATTGTTTCTGTTCGTTTCAGCGATTTGCTGGACGAATTCTTTAGGAGTCATGTTTTCAGCAGCTTTTTTTTCATGATAATAATCGGTCATGTCGTAAATGGCAAATGTCGCTCCATTTAGTGGCACCGTCTGTGAAATGATATCTGCTGTTTCCCCTGCTTCCTCAGAGATAGCCAAGCCATCATTTTCATGGTATTCAAATTGATCGTTATAATCGATATCTCGAATCATCCGTTTATGCAACACGAATTCCACGACCTCTTCCCCTGATTCTTCTGCCGACATCGCCTGTGGAAGAAGGACTGCTGCAAGCGGTAGTAAAACAAGTAATTGAAGCATCAAACACAACAGCTTTTTCATTACCTTGCTCCCTCCTTTTTAGATTGTCTGACAAACAAACCATAGGCTGCTCCTGCAAGCGCCATGAAGAATGCAGCAAGCAGGATATAGAATAATCGTCCGGATCCTCCTGTAGCAGGCAACGGATTTTCAGGATCGTTCCCGACACTAAGCTGTAATCTGATTCGATTTGTCTCCAAAAGTTCATATTCTAACTCTTGCTGTAGATCAGGCGTCTCTGCTTCTTCGTTTGGATAATACGAAACCTCAACTTTTAGTGTACCCGCTTCTTTTCCTGGAACTACCCGATCATTTTCCATGTCGGGTTCTTCTCGATAACTAATTTCTAAAATAAAGTAACCTGGAAGTTTTCTATAGCTGTCAGGTGACTTCACTTCCTTGATCCGATAGACCCCTTCCAATAAGTCTGAAGCATTGAATAGGGAAGAATCGTTTGGATCTGGTGCCAAGCCTCCATCGATGATTTCATATTCTCCTGCACTATTTTGTTTCTCAATTGAAAATTCTGCGCCTTCAAGACGTCGGCTATTCATACTGTCAATTTTCAAAAGTTCCAAATCGATTGGCGCTAGTTCATCTTCTAAGGTTACTTGTAGTACACCATCGATGATTTCATAGCCTTCCGGCAAGGGAGCAGTTTCGTCTTCGATGACCGTATCTTCAATGATAAACTTACCTTCTTCATTCAGTGCAAACTGGAACACTTGATCAGATAGCCGATACCCATTTGGTGCGACAGATTCCGAGACCTCATATTCACCGATAGACAGATGCAGAGGTTGGTCGTAATTTAAATCGACATACTTTTCTACTCCTACGGCACGAGAATAGAAGTATCCGATCCCAGGCAAACGTTTCGATTCTTCTGGTTCTAACGGATTACCAGTGTATGCTCGATACAGCGGGAAGGAAGAATCCCCCACTTTCCTGATATCGAAACCTGCACCATCTAATGTATGGCCTTCATGGTCTAATTTTCTAACTCGGATCTCCCGATAATCAAACGTATTGTAAGCAGTGAATGCTACCCATAATCGATCCTCTTCATCTGTTGTATACGTGAGATATTGCCAATTTTCTTCACCTGTTTGCTTGAGCTGGATAGTCCCTATACCATTATCGTAAAGTCGCAAGATCCATGTGTCATTTTCGTCAGGTTCTTTGAAACCTTCTGGGTTCTGGCTCTCAATGATTTTGTATTCTGCATAGTTGGTAGTTTCTTCACTATCCTTATAAACAAATGAATCTGACTCTCCGATTGGATGAATAACTTTCTCACCATCCACGATTACATATTTCCCATCTTCATCTACTGAATAGAACGTGAGCTTCCCTTTCTCTTCCTCTGCTTCGTTCACACCAGAAAGCCCTTTCGCTACTGGATATCCGATTTCCAGTCCGTTACCATCTGTTTCATAAAGTTCAAACTCTGCGCCATTGATTGGCATATTACTGCCTTCAATTAGTTTATTGATATTCATGTGGATTGGCTTGAATTCATTTCGCATTTCCAGTTTGACATACAACTCATCATACTCTGTGCCTTCTATGTTGGGCTCTTGTACAACAGAAAGCTTGTGATATTCTCCTTCATAATAGGAATCCGGATCTTTACCTTCCGGTCCGCCGACTCTCGAACCAGATGTATATTCATCTACAAGCTCGTAGTGACCTAACATCTCATCTTCGTTGGCTGCATATTTTTTGATTTGGAATTGATACGTCTCATCTACTAACTGATAACGTGGTGGTCCGGCGATCTCTCTGATCCAAAATATGTCGCTGACTGCTCCAGTTTCATCTCCTAAAATCGACATCTTCGTTTCAAAGATCGCTATTCCGTCCGTTGTAGTTTTACTTGTTTCGATTGGTTCGGCTTCCCCACTCTCTGGATTTTGGTCATATAATGCAAATTCGACTCCAGCCAACGGCTCGCCATTTTGACCCTTCTTGCTGACTTGGAAATTACGGCCTTTATGTTCGTAACGAATGGAAGGAGATGGGAAATACATCCGTCCAGTAGTGATATCATTCTCATAATCCTCCAGGTTCTGAATATAGGCCATATTGTTCACTGTATAAAAGTTTCCGTCTTGAGCTCCCGCATCAAGTTTTACTTGGTACTTGATCCTGACCATTTCCCCTTCACCTAAAGAAATCGGAGAAAATTTATAAGCTTGGTTTTCCCGTCCGACATACGTTGTCGGAGTCGCCACTACTTCTGGTGGGGCTTGTCCATGACGTTCTTCATCCCATATTTCTGGCTCTTGGTACTTCATGCCGTTTTCTCCTGGATCTAGATGGTAAAACTGAATATCTGCCGATCTGCCAGCTCCAAATGGTGAGACATTAAAACCAGTTTCATCATAAAGTGTGGCTTGCTGGATCGTTCTCTTGAAGGTAGAAGAGATATCCTCCAAGGCTGTAACAATGTCATTCTTGTTATTCGCATTGTAATATCTCGGTGTTACGCCATCTTCTTCTAAATCAGCAATATTTTTCAATACATTTCGTCCAATAGCATCTAGTCGTTGTCTCCCGCTAACGTTTCCATCGATTCCTAAACCAATGGAGAAGATACTTGGCGGGTTCTCTTGATACTTGTTTTTCATCCAATGATGATAAGCAACTGTGTTGATCGCAGATGACTTTTCTTGCGAAGTAGGACTGCCATTCGTATTGTTATTAGAAGAACCATCACCAACCCAGTGAGTCGCTTTATTATCTCCTTCTTTTACCTCTCCATAACGATAGTGTACATTTACTTCATCTTCTGGACGGTTAAAGTCAGATGCGTAGGTAACTGGATGAGTAAACCCTGCATTAGAAGTATTCCCAGAAAAGTCCTCAAAATTTCTGAACAAAACGCCATTATCTTCAGCAATCTTATCTTCCATCACAGTCCAGTTGCTCCAAGCTCCATTAGTGCTCGTACGATAACTTGACTGAATCGGTGCATAACTGAAGGTCGGTGTCCCATCTCCCACAACGATCAGGATTTTTTCTGGATTTCTATTTTCTCCGCCATTGTCTTTATACAATGTTTCATAGCCATTTTTAAGCCCTAGTGTAAGCGGAGTCCCTCCAATTGGTGTACGATTTAATGCTGTATTCTCACTTCCCGTCAAACGATTGATATCATTTGTCAATGGAAAGATGTCCGAACTGATTTGCTCATGGTTATTGATAGCTGTACTATTATGGTAAAAATTTACCATACCGATTCGAATATCCAGACTCGGGTCAGAGAGCAGATCTTTACTCATTTCGTTTACTGCCTCAATCAACGCAGCATTTTTAGTTTGACTATTGGTCCCAGCGGTTAATTCACTCATACTCGCTGACTTATCTAGAACAAAAACGATATCGATTGGACTGATTTCCTTTTTCTCGCCCCCGATGACATCTAGATAGACATTGTAAAGGGTTGTTGCATCTTCAGGATGTAGATCAGATGCTGTGCTGCTTGGCAGAACAGGTTCTACCCATTTTTTGATGTACGCCCCGTTATAATCCAAGTAACTGTTTTCAAAATTCCGTTCATTTCCCCAAAGCTGAACGGTTTGAGCTGGAACGTTTCTACCTTCTTCGCCTGCAGTTGATCCATTATTAGTAGCATAGTCGTAATTTCGCCAGTTCGCTCCCCCATTTGTATAATCACTATCATCGATCAAGTTCTCTCCGTCATATGGCGAGCCTTTGTCTCCTTGATAGCGTTCATTGCTTTGTGTCCAATTTCCTAACACTTTTACTTTTGTATAGTCATTCGTTGTAAATTTCGGGTAGCGATGCTGTTCGTTTTCAACTTCTCCACTAGGATAGATATATTCATAGGGGTCTTGCGTAGCTGTTGGCCCAAGACGCTCCAAAATACCGTTGAATAACTGGCGTTGAATGCGCTGGAGTGCTTGACCGCTGGGTACGATTGGTTCGTCCAGCTTTTCCATCTCATTTTCTTCGCTACGTTGAATTTCAGCGGAATCTTCTGTATCAGTTTCATTTTCTTGTAATTCTTGGTTATCTATTCTTTCATCAACCACCACTTGAAGAGGTAGTTCCCCTTCGTTCACATCGGGGATCTTTTCTGTTTCAAAAATCAATGTGCCGGTTTCTGCTTCTTTTGAATAAACTTTTCCGACATACCATTCTTGACCATCGATCGTCTCGACTTTTAGGTCTTCTCCATCTTCATCATAGGAGGATAGACCTGTTCCACGAACGTTTTTTACGGTACCAATCCCGGCGGCTGCCGCATCGATTGCTAAACGTATTCTACCTTCATTGGCACTTTCCTTTTTTTCAAAAGCCAGATGCCATTCAAGGGTTTCTTCTTTTTCAATATACTTCCCTTCAATTTTTGCATAGTCCTCATCTAAGAATACCTCATCCTCCTTTGTTTCTGTTGACTCAGCAGCTACATCCAGTGTCGTCATATGATAGACTGACTGGAAATATGGTCCAAATAGCAAACTGACAGTTACTAACTGCAAAAGCTTCAATTTTAACCCTTTCACATCCTTATACTCCTTTCAAAAATATTTGTCTTCTTTCACAACAATCAACAAAACAATACCCATCTAATTATAATTTAATTTAATTTTAATTTTAAATCAAATAATATCCTTTTCAGTTAAAAAACACCAATTATACAACATTTATTATTAAAATTTAATTATAAAATTTTATAACATTCTCATTTAATGAAACTTAAGTTATTAAGACAGATGAATAAACAACTACGCTTTCCTCGAAACAAAAAAATAAAGCACAAATGCGCATTTACGCACTCATGCTTTATTCGTACAATTAATTCAGATAACGGCAGCGCATAGGATGCCAATAACACTTCCTAAAATAGCTCCTCCTAAAATGTCAGTAGGATAATGTAAAAGTAAAAAAATCCTCGAATAAGCGATCAAACAAGCAAATAAAAAGGCTAATATTCCTGCAACTGGACTTAATTCGAACAACGCAGCTACTGATAAAAAGGCTAGCGCTGTATGTCCTGAAGGAAAAGAAGAAGTCTTCGGTTTACTTGTGTAAAGGACAAGCCGACGATTTTTTTCATAAGGTCTTTTCCGTCTTGTCGTTTTTTTGATAAAAAGCAAACCAACAAAAAAATAGATCAAACTGCCGATAAGAATGGCTAGACCATATTCTCTAGTATCAGGTATCAAGACTAAAACAGCAGCAAGGAGCAACCAAATAAAACCACCATTAGAGATATTACTGATAAATTTCAAAAAATTGATTTTTCGACTATCCGTTTTCCGTTGCTTGGCGAACTTGTTGATAATACTATCATCGATTTTAGCAATCAAACGCAACATGTTATTCCTCCTTTTTAAGAACCTTTTCTTGCGTACGATGGATAAAAAGCAGGACTTGAAAATAAAACAAGAAACTGAAACCTAATAAAGCAAAATAGATTGGTCCTGCAAACCAGAATGCGACAAGAAGGATCAACGTGCCTGCCAAATAGAAAAGCGCGCTTTTGAAATCATTAAAAAACAAGAAAAATGCAGTAATCCAAGAAGCTTCTTTTTGTTCCAGTTGAAGCAAGATTTTGTAACTAAAGAGAAGCGCGCTTAATAGAAGCAAAAACAACGTAGTATACATCAATGTATAGCCAATTCCCCCACCCCAATAGCGGAAAATCTGATAATCGATCAATAGAAGAAGAAAATAAACACTTGCTAAACTATCTTGCTTTCCATAAAGAGAGAAGTTCTCACGAAACTTTTTCCAGAATAGTGAACCGAGCTTTTTCTCTTCATTTTTTTTGTAATGATAAATCATATACAGAACTGTTCGACTTGCAGTTCCTAATGTGAAAACAGGCAAGACGCACAGGAACCATAGTAGCTGTAAATGGATAAGACGTGGAATCCATTCAATGATTTCTAAGAAATAATCATTGGCTTTTTTACCAATCGATCGATTCATCATCCTTTTGAACCTCCTGTCAAATCCATCCCTTCAATGAAATAACGTTGTGCAAAAAAGAACAGCAAAATCGTCGGGATCAAGACAAGTGTTGCTCCTGCCATCAGATAATTCCATTGTGTCGTTGCTTGGTTCTGAAAAACTTGCAAGCCAATCTGTAACGTGTATTTTTCTTGATCTTGGATATATAACAGAGGACCTAAGAAATCATTCCAAGCTGCGTTGAAGGAATTGATCGCAATGGTAATCAAGGCAGGTTTCGTCAATGGAAGCATCAAATGACTCCAAATGTACAAATGATTCGCTCCGTCGATTTCAGCAGCTTCGATCAATTCATTATTGATCGATAAGTAAAATTGACGCATCAGAAATATATTGAACGCATTGCCGAAGAACGATGGAACGATCAGGGGCAAATAAGTACCTACCCAGCCGATCTTGGAGAATAATACATATTGAGGGATCATCGTTACAAACCCCGGGATCATCATCGTAGAAAGAACCAAAGCAAACATCAGCTTTTTCCCAGGAAAATCAAGCTTCGCAAATCCATAAGCAATAAAAGAATTTGAAAGGACATTACCGATCACTACTAGCACAGTGATGAATAATGTATTTCTTGCATAGCGCCAAAAAGGAAAGGCGGCAATCGTATCCAGATAGTTTTCCCATACGATTTTTTCTGGGAAAAAGGTCGGAGGATAACGAACGATTTCTTCCATTGGTTTCAATGAAGTAAACACCATCCAAAGCAATGGAATGATCAAAATGATTCCTATTACTGTCATGAGGACATAACTTAGTATTTTTTTGTTTGCCGATTCACACTGGTCTTTTTGAAATAATCCATCATTTGCCGTCACCTCCAGAATAATAGACCCACTTAGGTGCAAGCTTCAAATTGACAAACGTCAGAACCAACACGATCAGAAACAGGATCATTGACATAGCCATCGCATAACCCATATCAAAAGCTACGAACGCCTTGTTCCACATATGCAGATTATAAAAAAGCAAAGAATTTGCAGGTCCGCCTGTTCCATTTTTCGTCATGACATAAGCTTCTTGAAAAATTTGGAAAGAACCGATCGTAGAGGTGATCACATCGTAAAAAATAATAGGAGTGATTAATGGCAAAGTAATACTTTTGAACTTTCCCCAAACGCCTGCTCCATCGATTTCTGCTGATTCATATAAAGATCTAGGAACATTTTGTAATGTAGCTAAGTAAAGTAGCATTGCTCCTCCAGAACTCCATATTTTCATCAAAATCAACGCAGGTTTCGTCCATTGTGGATCAAACAGCCAAGCTGGTCCAGGGATATGGAACCAGCCCAGAAATGTGTTGATCAATCCTGCAGATGGAGAAAGCAGCTGCATCCATAAGATGTAGACTGCTACTCCTGATAAGACTGCCGGTAAATAGAAAGCTGTACGGAATACACTGATTCCTTTGATTTTTTGATTGAGTACTGTGGCTAAAAACACACTGAAAATCGTCGTCAGCGGTACATTGAAGATGACGAAATAAACGGTGTTGTATAACGATTTCCAAAATAAATCATCGTGAACGAACATTCTTTTGAAATTTGCTAGACCAATGAAATTCATCTTGGATGTCAAATTATAATCGGTGAAACTACCAATAACTGAAAAAAGCATAGGCCCTAGCATAAATACCAAGAACCCGATAATAAAAGGCGAGATAAATAAATAGGCCCATCTTGCTTCTTTTTTCTTTCGGATAGATAAACGCTTCAAATTTTCTTGCCTCCTCTGTACCTAGACAGTCAAAAATGGATTATTGATTTTGCTTGACTAAGTTTTCTACTGCTTTTTGTGCATCTGCCAATCCTTCTTTTGGTGATTTTGTTCCTAAAAGAATCTGGTCAATCTGTTCATTCACTAATGTCGTGTAATCCGGAGCATCTAAAGGAACTGGTGTGATCACCGTATTTTTAAAGTTTTCGTCCGCCATTTGATAGATCATTTTTCCTTTATCCGTTAGGTTGTCATTATTCACTAAATTCTCATTGGCTGTCTTGCTCGCCATGATATCAAAACTTTTTTCGCCGAATTTTTCTTGTACTTCTGGAGAAGAAAGATATTTGATGAATTCATAAGAGGCCTCAGGATCTTTTGCTCCGTATGGTACTTCCAAGACGAATCCGCCACCCCACGACCAATGGCCTGAACCTTCTTCTTTTTCTGGGAGCTGCATCACGCCAAAATCAAAATCATCCGGTGCATTTTCCATCAAACTAGAGTAATAATTGATATTTTGGGCACGCATGGCTACTAATCCGGAAATAAATGGATCAGATACACCAGACCCAAATTCGGCTTCTAATTTATTGATCGTATTTTTCCCATAATAATCTTGCCAGTCTTGGATCCACTCCAAGGCTTCCACTTTATTTTTAGTATCAATCTTGAATTTTTCATCTTTGTCAAACCAACTAGTCCCGTTATCTGCGTTTAGCGCCCATACATCAGCCCCTAAATTCCATAATGGATAAAAACCGATGCGTGTAAATTCTTTTCCTTCTTTTTTATCTAGTTTACGTGCTGTTTCTTCTAATTCATCCCAAGTTGTCGGTAGATCTTGTTCACTGATTCCAGCTTCTTTAAATAACTTTTTATTATAAAAAATGACTTGTGTATCTGTATTGAATGGGATCGCATAAGGATCACCTTCATATTCTACTGTATCCCAAAGCTGCGGATAAAAATCCTTAGAAGTGTCTTTTTCTACATATTTGGAGAGATTAGTTGCTTGCTGTGCTTCTGCTCTTTGGGCAACGGAATTTATGTCCTGTACAATAACATCGGGTGCATTTCCAGCTGTTATTGCAGATAAAGATTTAGTCCAGATGTCACCCCATGGCTGATACTTATAATTTACATGGATCTCGTTTTATGATTGATTGAAATCCTCAATGATTTCTTCGATAGCTTCTTTTCGTGCACCGGATCCCCAAAAGGACCAGAAATCAATATTTTTTCTTCCATCACTTGTTTTTTCAGAAGAATTTGCTGCACTTGAACTGGCATCGCTTGCATTACTTGATCCGCATCCTCCTAATAAAAACAATGCTGAACTTGCCAGCAACCCTGTAAACAATAATTTTTTCATATTTTACCTCCAAATTTTAATGTAACCGATGTCGGTTTTAATATAACGATATCATTTTGTTCTGAAAATAACAATTTATAAGGTATGATTCTAAAAAAATTATTAATGATACCAATACTTTATATAATTAGCGAGCGTTTTCTTTGAATTTTTTAATCTTTCGTAGCAGAATGAGAATGTATTAAAAATAGATTAGGAGGAATTTTGATGTTTAGACACCAGAAAGAATTGCAGTTTGAAGCAAAACCAGATCGTCCGAATCCATTAATCGCGAAATATCTGCAGGAGCTGATCGGCGGCCAATATGGCGAGATGAGTGTAGCTATGCAGTACCTGTTCCAAGGCTGGAGCTGCCGAGGAGAAGAAAAATATAAAGATATGCTGATGGACATTGCAACAGAAGAAATCGGCCACGTGGAAATGTTGGCGACAATGGTTGCTCGTTTATTAGAGGGTGCGCCTGTTGAAGATCAAGAAGCAGCGATGCAAAAAGATCCAACAATCGGTGCCATTATCTCTGGAATGAATCCACAGCACGCGATCGTAGCTGGCTTAGGACCTCGTCCTGCTGACAGCGTGGGCAATCCATGGAGCGGTGCCTATATCATTGCGAGTGGCAACTTGTTAGCAGACTTTAGAGCTAATTTAAATGCCGAATCACAAGGAAGACTTCAAGTAGCACGTATTTACGAAATGATCGATGATCGTGGCGTAAAAGATATGCTGTCTGTTCTCCTTGCAAGAGATAGCTATCATCAAAATCTATGGGAATGTGCAGTGAAAGAATTAGAAGAAAAAGAAGGTTCAATCTTAGTCCCAAGTACTTTCCCGCGTGACAAAGAACGAAAAGACATTGCTTATGACTTCTATAACTTCTCAGAGGGAGACCAAAGTAGTGAAGGTTCTTGGGCTAGTGGCAAAGCACTGGATGGCGAAGGCGAATATCAATGGTTGAAAGAACCTAAGATCGAAGGCGCTGCACCAAAATTAGAACCAGTAACACCAAAAATGTATGGGACACCTCCATTCAAGAAATAAATATCTACCCGTAGAAACACCCGTTTTTTGTTCCACACGCTTTGTGAGCAAAACTGACTAAAGTCATTAGTAACCTATCCACCCGTGAAGACGGGTGGCTTTTTAATACCCCTAGAAGGGGTCGACACTCGCTGCCCCTTAAAAGGGGCTTTTTAAAAGACCGCCAACTGCTCATCTTCGCTCACTTACTTCTCTTTATTTTTAAAATGGTTCTACGTACTCTCTTTTACTTATACTATCTCGAATGCGATCATCAGCTTCTTGTTCACGGATGTATTTTTCAATTGTCTTTTGATTCAATCCGACTGTACTCACATAGTATCCCTTCGACCAAAAGGATTTTTTTCCGTATTTATATTTGAGATTTGTGTGCTGCTCGTGGATTAGTACCGCACTACGACCTTTCAGATACCCCGTAAAACTGGATATACTTATTTTTGGTGGTACTCGAACAAGCATGTGAATATGATCTGGCATTGCATGTGCTTCTTGATTTCCACATCTTTCATTTCGCACAACTTCCTAAGTATTTTTCCAAGATCTTTTCGTAATTGCCCATAGATTACTTTTCGTCGATATTTTGGTGTAAATACAATATGATACTTACAATTCCAACGAGTATGTGCTAAACTTTTATCGTCATTTGACATGAAAAAACTCCTTTCGATCTGATGAACGGTTGGTAGCCACTCACTAGTATATCGAAAGGATTTTTTTATCGCTAAAGCTACTTCTTCCACACGTAGAAACGCGCGGTTTTCTTGTTTCGCACGCTTTGCGCACGAAACTGACTGAAGTCATTAATAAATCTAAAAACCCGCTGCTTCACTGACAGAAACAACGGGTTTTCAGAAAAAAATGAAATGAAAAAGATCTCTTACGGCAATCTATTTTATTTTTTTGATTTTTTATAAATTGAAAATGCTTCAAGAAGTCCAAGAAATAAAGCCGTATAAAAACCAGAACCTATGAAATCTTTATTTATTAGATATTCAACAGAAATCCCGATAACACTAGCCAACAATATATTTATCAGAAGTGTAAAATAAGGATGCTTTTTATAGAATAGAACTAGTGTTGTTTTCATACACTCTCCTTTCTTCATATTTCCAATTAATCACAAATTCACGGCATTACTAGAAAAATTAAAGGGGCGCAGAAGTGGAAAAATACTCTTCGACTTTCCCTACAAACCAGGGCATCTGGTGTTTAATAACTATACCAAATCTAAGGTACCTCTAAATCTAAATTCCATTTGTGGCGGTGACCCCCAATTTTTAACTCTTCTATCTCCCATCCAGTATACATAACCTTGATACTTCGACCACTTATATATCGAACACACTAATACCTATCCATTGCAGGAGTACAACCTAACTTAGTTGCTACTTGCATCTAAATAACAGCTGAAAAGATAGGACTTACTCTTAGTAAAGTATCTGAACTATTAATTTTTAAACTATCATTTTTATCCTCAACTACATACATATCTGTTGCAACTTCACTTTCTGTCTCATCCAGATAAATGATTAAGGAATTGGGAGTTGCAATATCTTCAGCTGACGCTGGAATAGTTGAGCCAAATTAGTCATTATATCTTTATTATAAAATAACCAACAGCAAAAAATACAATGAAAAACAAACTTGGAACTAATGTATCATTAATAAATGTTGAAAAATTCAGCAACTCATTACTGTATGATTTTAGCAGCCCAACCAACATATACCCTATAAAAGCTAATAAGATGGTTAGGAATCCTTTAGAATTTTTACTCATTTATAAACACTTCCTTAAATAGCTTTTATTATAGAATGTATTGTAAATAATAATATTGACAAAAAGTGACTCCAAATAAAAAAACCTTACATTATACTGGAATGAACTGTATTGATAGTGTACCTAAAAGCTCTACTGACATAAGATCGTGTAATCGGCAAAGTAATTTTATTAATTATACGGGATGTAATCAATTAGAGAATAAACTAATCATAAAAGGTACTTTTACATTCATAATTGTCGCTTTGAGATTCTACTTTGGTTCACTATCTGACCCAATTGCACATTTTCGAGCATTACAAGTATTGGTGTCGTTAGAACAACTAAATAGAAACTAGCGGTAGATTTTTCAGAATCTATGCTAATTTCTGTACGGATGTTCCAGTGATGGCAAATTTCTCTTTTCATTGTTTTTCTTGTCGCATGATATGCCTTTTTGTGTTATTCAGTTAAACTATAGAAATTCTTTCCTAGACAGATCTTGATCCCAAATTTTACGTTTTTAAGCATCGATATAGTTTAAAATGACATTACTCATATCTAAAGAGTTTAGATTTTTTAGGACTAAAACTGTCAGTTGTTCTTTTTCTTCTTTCTGTTAAAGTATTGTCGCGACTTTTCGTATACGTTAAGATATGTCGTGAAAAAACAAGTTTTGTGACACAAAAAAACGAATGACTTGAGGAAATCACCTCAATCATTCGTTTAAAATGCTATATATTCTTTAGTTTAAGATACGGAAATTAATCCCATCGACCACACTAGTAGAATGAACGACATTTACTTGGCCTTTTTTTAATTTCGTTATGTTTAGCGTATAAAAATATTATAGAGTTTACTTACAATGCTTAAAACATATACTGTATAATCTGATCAATTTTAGCCATGTCTTGCAATGGTAAGTTTTCTATTTTTTTGAGTTTTCGTTCCTTAAAATCAAGAGATTTTAATTGCGAAATAATTACTTGTCCTTTTATATCTAGCTCTTCAGGTAATGAGTAACGTGTCGGTAAATTCTTTATAGTGGAAGTAATTGGACATATGACCGAAAACATTGTTTTACGGTTAAATTCATAACGAGAGACGACTAGTCCTGGTCGTCTTTTTTGAATTTCTTTTCCTACTGAGGGATCAAAATCAATCCATACAATATCACCTTTTTTAGGAATATAAATTCTTTCTCCTGACACTATAAAATTTCTCTCCCTTCAGGAGTTAAATCTTCCCATTCGTCTTTCTCATAATACTCGGCCTCTTCCCCACCACTAAATGGATCTTTAATTTTTGGAACTAACGTAATTGTACCATCATCAGAATACACAACGATATATTCTTGGTTTTCTGAAGGTTTCTTTCCGTTATCAGAAGGTAAAGTTACCACTACAGAACTTCCTTGTAATCTAGATTTTGTAACAAGCATTATCATCACTCCCTTAATAAAAGTATACTATATAACACTAAGTAACGCAAAATTCCCCTTTGTAAACTATCTAGAAAATTGTTTTGTTTAAAGTATATCTTATTGGATATAAATAGAAATAAATTGTAGCCAGTTCATTTTTTTTTAAATAAAAAAATAATCCAAGAAACATTGAACCTATGGATCCAAAAGCTACCCAAATACTATAGCTAACTCCCCGCTACCTTCAATCTTGCAGATAAAACGCTTTGGAAAAAAATCGAGAAAATCGCAAAGACGACAGGCCATCCTATCATGCCCGATTATAAACAAAAAGCTGGCTATTCCTTTTGCTCTGACAAATTTCAATTGGGAAAGTTCACGAAACTAGCAGGTGAAGAAGTTTCAACTGTTCGGATCAAAGAATGCCCGCTTCAAATAGAAACGTTGGTTCAACGAATTTCAACTAGAGAAGACTTTGCTATTGTAGAATGTGAGATCGTAGCTATTTTTGTAGAAGAAGGGATTTTACATGATCCAACTCATATCAATGTGGATAAATGGCAACCTCTTATCTATAAATTCAGAGAATATACAACTGCCAACCAGTCGTTAAGTTTGAATTTTAGGTTTCAAGAATTCAAAGAGTCATAATGATAAACATCGTTAGGTATAAACAAAAAAGACTCGCAGCACGAGTAAAAAAACAAATAGAAGCTATACCTTAGAAAGGTCGAATGTGACTCTATAGATGCAGTATATGCAACTTATGAGCATTTCTTCTGTTCTCTTTGTTTTTGGGATCTGTGCTGAAGTCTTTTTTGTTTTTTGCCGATCTTTCTTTGAAAAATCGATTATGTTATACCTTCTTCATTACTAATTCAGGCATCTGCTGAGTAATGATTTTTCGCGCAAAAGAAATATCTGTTACCCAAGGTTCAATTTGTTCTTCAGTCAAGACAAGCGGCATTCGGTCATGGATTGGTGCGACTGTGCGATTAGGTTCAGTAGTCATTATGATTGATTCTGCCATTTTTTCATCCTGATGGCTACGATAAAAACCGCCGATATACACTATTTTTTCCTTATTTGAAAACATAAATTTGTCTTTTTCTTCATTCCACTCATAAAAGCCACTCATTGGGAAAACACAACGATTTTGCAAAAATGGTTGATGAAAGGTCTTTTTTTCTTCTACTGTCTCTGCACGGGCATTGATCATCAATTGTCCTTTTTTAAATCCGGTAAATCCCCACTTCATGATTTCCGGAGTGAAGATGTTTTCTTCCTCTTTTCTTAACGTCACAACAAGATTTGACGGAAAAACTTCTCCAGCTGCTAATTCTGCTGCCTGCTCCGGTTGTTTCTTCTGGGCTTCTCGATAATAATTCTGAAGGAGCTCTGACTCTAGATCAAAAAAATAACGACCACACATCCTAATCCCTCCCAATCTTTTTTCTATCATACACTGCAACAAGAAGTTCGTACCAACAAAACGCTTTCAATTTGTGTAGAACTAAAAAAGTTGTGACAAGTGACAAACTCTCCAGTGAATGGTATTCTCCTGCCAACTCCTCGGTCACAAGTCACAATATTCAACAAACATGAGAAGCTGTTTTTTGAAATTGTTCCTTGTGACTCGGAATGAAACGGCAGGCTTACGACCTCTGGGTAAACGGTGTTCCAAAGCCAGTTTCTCGGTATTAAGCCAAATTTATGCAAAAATGTAGAAAGCCATTTTCACAAAATTTTTCTTACTACTCGAAACTAAGCGACTTTTTCACAACCTCTTCCTTAAACGGTGTTCCAAAGCTTGCATCTGCGGTAATAAGCCCAACCAAACGAAAAATATGAGCAGCTATTTTTATTTGGCTGTTCTTATTACTTGATGCAGGGCAGCTTTTTCACAACCTCTCCACTAAACGGTGTTCAATCAGCTAACCTTCGGTATTAGCTCAAAAAACGGCAAAATATGAGGAACTATTTTGCCGTTTGTTTCTCTAATACTCAGGTCAAAGCGCTGATTTCACAACCTCTAATACACGGTGTTCCAGAAGTAGCTTCTTCGAAAAATAAGCCGAAATTTCACAAAAATTTGAGAAGCAATTTTCGTAAATTCCTTCTTATTTCTTGAAGCTGACCACTTCTGTCACAACCTCTAATTATTAAAGAACCTTTTGCGAAGTTAACAATCTTTCTTTGATCAATTGAAAATTTTGTCTAAGTAGTGATAGATCCTGTGTGACTTTCAACAATAAGATACTTCCCTGGATTTCAGCAATCAACGCTTTGGCTTGACGGTCTGCTTCTTCATCGGACAGTTTTTCTTCAGAAAGTGCCAGGATATTTTGTTTCGTATACTTGACCCATTGATTGACTAATTCTAGTAGCAACAGACGGTATTCTTCATCCACTGTACTCAACTCAATAATCAAATTACCTACAGGACAGCCATGATAAGTGATCTGTGTCTCATGATCAGCAAAAATCCAGTCCAACATTTCTTCTAATGCTTCTTCTGGCTGTTTTCCAGCATTTAAGATGTCTTCGAACAATTCTGTCTGCCACACGACCATATGCGCATGGATCACCGCTAGACAAACTTCTTTTTTTGAAGAAAAGTAATAATAAAATTGCCCTTTCCCCGTCTCAGAAGCTGCTAGAATATCTCGGATTGACGTTTCATGATAGCCTTTTTTATAAATAAGATCTTTGGTCGCTTCCAAGATCTTTTCCTTTGTTTTCAATGATATTCTCCTTTTTCATTTCTCATAGTCCTATATTATACAATAAATTCATCATTTTTTCTTCTTAATCGTTTAAAAAAGACTGTGCCAAATTATCTGACACAGCCCTCACTATAAAACTGTTCTCATATAGCTAGATGTTCATTGATTCAAGAACTGCGAGGACAAAAGCAATTTCTATCTTATGATAGTTGCTCTAATACTTCCTCTGTTGTCATCACTTGATCTGCAATAAAGCCAAAGTTCGTCAACGCTGCATCCATTGCTTCTTGACCAGGAGCACCAATTGCATCTGTCGCTACCACACCATTGAATCCACTCTCTACCAATTCACGCATATGGGAATCGCTACACAAGTTTCCGTTCATTCCACCAAGAATCACTGTGTCGATTCCATTTTTTCTCAATTGGAGCGCCAAATCATTGCTTTCTGGTCCAAAGATTTTATGAGGAGAGCTGATAATCGTATTTTCATCCAAATATGGTTTCAATTCTTCGATGAAATCAGCTCCTGAACCTTCTTCAACTGATTCATATTGACTTTTTCTAGCAAACATCTGCTGTTCAAGCATCATGTGTTCTCCTGCACCGCCAAATTGCCATTTATGGTCATGTGGGTAAAAATAATGAGGAGAAATAAAGAGTTTGTATCCTTTTTCTTTTGCTTGTTTCACCATTTCGATCATGTTTTCGATCGTATTGTATTTTTCTAAGATATCTTTTGTCAAACCAAAGCCGCCGCCTGCTGGTTTCAAGAACTCGACTTGCGGGTCAGTGAGAACTACTGCTGTATTTTTATTATTGAACATGGTGGATTCTCCATTCGTTATTTATTTTAATACATCATTTAAAGCTTCACTCATTGTTGGATGAGAATAGATTTGATCTCTCAATAACGTATAAGGAAGTTTTCCATTCATAGCTAGCGAAATCAAGTTGATGACTTCATGAGAATCTTCCGCATAGATACTTGCCCCTAGAATCAAGTCAGTTTCAGGGTCGACTAAAACTTTGAATACACCTTTAGGATCTTCTAATACTTGTGCTTTAGGGACACCGCTTGTCATATACTTGAATAATTTGTAATTGACGCCTTGTGCTTTGGCTTGTTTTTCTGTTAAACCTACATTGGATAAAGTCGGAGTGATAAATACACTGTAAGGCACAGCTTTCCGGTTATTCGTTGTTCGTTTATTCTCGCCCTTCAACTGATCCATAATGATTCGATAATCATCTAGAGAGATATAAGTGAACTGCAATCCGCCTTTGACGTCTCCAATCGCCCAAATGTTGTCTGCATCTGTACGAAGGTATTCATCCACAGCGATTGCTCCGCGATCTGTTAGTTTAACATCTGTATTTTCTAATCCAAGTGATGCTGTACTTGGTTTTCTTCCAGTTGCAGCCAAAACTTTTGACGCTTGGATTGTTACTTCTTGGCCATCTTCTGTAAAGGTGACGGCAGCTGTTGATTCTTGGTCTGCTACTTGATCTACAGATACACCTAGATGGAATTCGATTCCCGCATTTGTCATGTCTTCTAAAATCATTTGCGCGATATCTTCATCTTCACGAGGAAGAAATTCAGGATGGGCATCAAGAACGACAACTTTAGATCCGTATTCATTGAACATTGATGCAAATTCCAAGCCAATATATCCAGCCCCGATGATCACTAATTTTTCCGGTAATTGTTCCTGATCCATCGCTTGAGTAGAATCAATCAAGTAGCGACTTGTATTCAATCCTTTAATTGGTAAAATGATTGGTTCAGAACCAGTATTGATGAAAATCCGTTCGCCTTCAACAATCACTTTTTCGCCATTATTCGTCACTTCGATTTGATGGTTAGAAAGAAAACGTGCTGTACCGTCCATCACTGTCCCAGTTGCCTCATCACTGATCATATGATAATTTTTGGCTCGAAGCATGCCCGTCAATTTTTCTTTCCGAGCAACAGCCTCTGTAAAGTCGATTCCTCTTTCTCCATTGAAAATCAATGATTTAGAAGGAATACAGCCGATGTTGATACATGTTCCGCCATACATACGTGTTGACTTTTCAACGACTAAAACCGATTCACCTTTTGAAGCTAACGCCTTCGCTAAAGTCTTACCGCCCTTTCCAAAACCGATCACAATATTTTGATATTTTTCCATCATTTTTCCCTCGCTTATTTTTTACCTACCGATTGGTACAAAAATATGATAACCGATAATCGTCTATTTTCCAAATCATCTGCTTTATTTGTCAAAAAAAACCAGACAAAAAGCGGTCCTTTCACGTTTTTAGTCTGGTTCGATTTCCTTTATTCTTCTAAACAATCGTTACTCCTACATCGATATTTCCTCTAGTTGCTTTGGAGTAAGGGCAGAATTCATGCGCATCTTCTGCAATTTTTTGGGCTTCTTCTTCGCTGATGCCATCGATATGCACTTCTAATACTACACCGATCTGATAGCCGCCATCATCTAAATTATAAAGAGAGACACGTGCTTTTACTGTGGACTCTGCTGTCATTCCTGCTTCTTTGATCATATGTTGTACCGCCCCATTGAAACAAGAAGCATAACCTGCTGCAAATAATTGTTCTGGATTTGTTCCTTCTGCATGGATTCCTGGAGGAGTGATTTTCATATGCATCGAGCCATTTGGTGCCTCGACTTCTCCATTGCGCCCGCCATGGTTGATCATTGCTGTTTCGTATGCTTTTTTCATTGTACTGCTCCTTTCGATTGACCATTTGCTACTTGGCTATAATTATAGTGTATGACAAGTAAGGCGCTTTCTACAAAAATTCTGCTTATTCGAATACCAGAATGCCGTCTTCTACTATTTTTCCAAAAAACAAAAAAATACTACTCGTGAACAACAGCGTCATATTTGTTCCAAAATAAATAGCAATCTTTTCTACATAATCTTTTATATGATTGATTTTAAGATACATATATACCAGAAAGTTGACCCCATAAACCAATACTGTTAAAAAAATAACCATATTCGTTACCATTTTTTCCTCCTTTTGCTGGTCTCCCTACCAGCACTCGATTTAACCATACCACTTTTTTTGCCGTCCAAGCAACTAGCCTTTCAAAAAGACTGGTTTATTCTGCTGTTAATGATTCAAGATCAGAAAAATGTCCGAATAATTTTGCTAATTTTACTAACGCCAACTTATTCTTTCCGAATTCATCATTTTCTATCTGTAATACTAGTAACGGCTCATGTAAGCTTAAACGGATCAAAAACCAGCCGTTTCCGTATGGCTCTTCTAGATCATATCGAATACCTTCTTCATTTTCCGGGTCGAAGTTCATCCCTTTTTCTTCTTCCAACAGTCGCTTCATTTCTTCTAATATCTTGTTTCCTTGTTCGCGTGGTTCATCGCTGAACAATTTTAATCGGATTTCTTGTACTTCTACGGGCTGTTTCAACTCTTTGATTTGTTCATCTAATGTGATACCTTTTCTTTTTAATTCTGGCAAAAGCATCAGGATCTTTGCGATGACATATGCACCATCATCCAGAAAATAGTTTTCCTTGAATGCAGCGTGTCCGCTTGTTTCGATGGCTAGCTGTGTATCTTTCCCAAGACGGTTAAGTTCTAATGCTTTATTGATTACATTTCGATAGCCGGAAATATAACGAACTTGGATGCCTCCTTTTTCTTCAATGAATCTTTGTAGATGAGAAGAAGTAGGGGAATTCGTCACGATTCTTGTTCCTGGATGCTCTTTTAATACGATTGTACTTAATACTGCGATCAAATTATTTCGATTGATCACTGTTCCAGAAGCACTGACAACTGCAGAACGATCCACATCTGTATCGAAAATGATCCCAAGATCTGCTTCATTTGCTAAAACAGCCTGCTTGATACTTTCCATCGCTTCTTTATTATCAGGATTTGGGATATGATTAGGAAATCGGCCATCTGGTTCCAAAAATTGGGAACCTGTTGAATCCGCACCTAAGCTATTCAATACTTTTTCAGCAAAGAATCCACCAGCACCATTTCCGGCATCAACAATGATTTTCCAACCATTTAGTGGTTTGCTTTCTAGTGTTCCAATCCCCTTTTTAATTTTTGTGACTAAATCTTGCGCATAAGGTGTCAAAAGGTCTGCTTTTTCTACGCTTCCAGTTTGTTCGCTTTTTATTTTTTGCTGCTGTGATAGGATAAAAGCAATATCTTCTTTTTCTGCTCCTCCTTCTGAGGTAAAGAATTTTATTCCATTATAATAATAGGGAAGATGGCTAGCAGTCAGCATAACCGCAGCATCGCACGAGAACTGTTCAAATTGAGTGGACATAAACATAGCAGGCGTAGTAGCTAATTCGAAATCGATGACATGTATCCCTTGTTCTTTCAGACTTTGGATCAACGCCTCTTTCAGTGCTGGTCCGCTTATCCTACTGTCATGACCAATCCCAATCGTCCATTTTTTATTTGGATTGGTTGACTTCTTCTTTTTCTTTATCCAGTTTGCTAGTCCCCAGCCGATCTTTTTTACCATGTCTGTCGTCAAGTTTACTTCATATCCTTCAACTGGTAATGCGATTCCTCGAATATCCGATCCATTTTGTAGCGCTTTCATATCTTTCATATAAAAGTCCTCCTCATTTATTCCCTCATTTTTTCCAGCTTTTCTGCAAATCGCTGTGCTTCTTCTTCTGAGCGGCAAATAATAATGAATGTATCTACACCGGCCATCGTTCCGACAACTTCAGGGTAAGCCACTTCATCTAGCCAATTCGTTACCACATCGGCACCATTTCGTTCAGTCAATACGATGACCATGAACTGAACAGACTGGATACGCAAAACCTCGCGTCTAATTGCTGTACGCAAACGTTCTTCATTTAAAGAAACAGATGGCTGGTTAAATAATGTATAGCGTACTATTTTGTTTTCATTTTGACTTTTTACTAACTTCATTTCTCGAATGTCTCGAGAAATCGTTGCTTGAGTCACATCGGCGCCTGCTTCATGCAGCCGCGCAAGCAGCTCTTCCTGTGTCCCAATAGGTTGTTCTGTAATGATCTGGCGGATCAGTGCTTGTCGCTGTTTCTTTTTCATATTAGACACCTCTCAATGTTGATTATAGCAAAAGATAAGTAATATTTCTTCATATTTTGGTATTTTTTACTTTTATTTTTTGTTTTCATTCAGGTTGCTAACCTTTTTCTATTTTAACACGCAAAATCGTCTTCATTTTTTCAGGTGCTGATTTTCTTGGATCGCTGATGTAAATCTCTTTGTGTTCTTTAGAAGCTCTTTCATAGCCTTCTTTTGCGATGAATGCTTCTAATTTCTCAAACGTTGCTGGTTCTTCGTCATAGGGCCCGACGTGTAAGATTTGGGCACAAAGACCTTCTTCCATCTTTTTGAATACTACTTGTTCTTTCAAGTCTTCCGGAAGTTTGCTAGAACGCTGAATGGCTTCTTGTGCTATCGCTTCTGTAACAAAGTCAGGCTGTCGGATCATCAATTGATAAGAAAAATGTTCTTTTTTCATCACTGGTTCATGCAAATACTTTTCTTGCAGTCCCCATTGTCCTTCCAGTGGATAGACAGTATACATCTGATAATCAGGAATCAGCCAATTTTTTTTAGGCGACATGCGTATTGCATAGCTGACTGCATATAGACAGGCTACTCTTCGTTTAAAGTCTTCCTGATTCGGGTCGCCGATCCCTCTGATTCTAAAGAATGGTTTTTTAGGAACCTCTAGTATTTGCGGGCTTTTTTTCATACTATAGCTCTTGTCTTTACGCCATTCAATTTTTTCCATTTTTCTTCCTCCGCGAAATTCCATTTAGTTATTTATTATCATACCTCTTTTTGAGTGACTTGGCTAATCGTGTTGACACTATTTTTCAGTTTGTGCTAGAATAAGTTAAGTAAATAAATCGTACAGATAACACGTTTCGGCGTGTCGAGAGAGAGGCGGTTTCTATTTTTATAATAGAAATCACTCTCTTTTTTTACGAAATTTTTTAGAGGTGATGTAAATGACAAAACAAAAACAGCTGCTTTTAGTACCTGCAGTAATTGCAACAGGGATGATGTCTTTTGCGGGCGTATTGATCGAGACGGCCATGAATGTAACTTTCCCAACTCTTATCAGACAGTTTGATTTAACGACTGCACAAGTCCAATGGGTAACAACGATTTATCTTTTGATGATTTCGATCATTGTTCCGCTGTCTACTTATTTGAATCGCAATTTTAGTCTCAAAAAACTCTTTTTAGCTTCAAATCTGCTTTTCTTGGCAGGTATAATGATCGATTTCTTCTCTCCTACCTTCATGGTCCTATTGTTTGGTCGATTGCTCCAAGGTGCAGCGACAGGTATCGCTCTTCCGTTGATGTTCCATATTATCTTGACATTTGCCCCCCTCAATCGACGAGGCGCGATGATGGGTGTCGGTACTTTGACAACGGCCATTGCTCCAGCAATTGGTCCCACTTATGGAGGCATTATGACTTCACATTTTACATGGAATCATATCTTCCTGTTTCTTGTGCCCGTTTTGATTCTTTCTTTGATTATCGGCTGGTTTGCTATTCCCGAGATGGCAGTACAAAAAAGTGGTTATTTGGATTGGATAAGCGTTTTAGGAATTTGTCTTTTTTTTAGTGGAAGTCTAACATTTTTGAGTACGTTGGGAACAGTTTCCAGCTGGATTGCTTTAATCATCGGCGGTATTGGCTGGTTCCTTTTTTACTATCGAAGTAAAAAAGTGGAGCATCCGCTGATCCGACTGTCTATTCTTTCAAATAAAACATTCCGCTTGTTTTTGATTGGCTTCTTAGTTTATCAGTTTTTATTACTTGGTGTATCTTTTGTCTTGCCGAATTTCCTTCAGATCGTTCAAGGAAGTAGTCCTTTTGTCGCTGGATTAGCGATGCTTCCCGGCGCAGCGGTTGGTGCTTTGCTTTCTCCTTTTTCCGGGAAAATGCTGGATCAATATGGTCCGAAGAAGCCAATTTTTGCTGGACTGATTCTTTCTTTGATTGGTTGGCTAGCATTATTCCTACTCATAGGACACGCTTCAGTGGGTGTATTGATTGCTTGTCATGTGTTTTATATGATCGGTATCGGATTATCTTACAGCAATATGATGACCACCGGAATGAATGCACTGAATGAAGAACTACAAGGAGACGGGAACGCAATGTTCAATACCTTGCAGCAGTTTTCTGGCGCTGTGGCTACTTCATTAGTAGCGGTCATTATCAATTACGTCCAGCATCATACTTCCCATAACTATGAAGTGTCTACTACATTAGGATCAAAAGCAGCATTAGGCGTCTTGTTGCTGTTGCTTCTCGTAAGCTTTGCTCGATTCGCCTATTATCTGTTCTTTGCTAAAAAAGCGTAGATTCCATATACGGCAGGTGTTGCATCTGCCGTTTTTTTGTGTGAAAATGGTTGTTTGTAAAAGGAGGCTTTTTTATGGAAAAAATTGCCATTATCGGTGGCGGGATCATTGGTATGACCCTAGCCAGTTACTTAGATACATCAAAATTCAATGTTGCTTTATTTGATGAAGGGACAGGACAGGCAACTAAAGCTAGCGCTGGGATTATCTCCCCTTGGTTGTCGAAACGCAGAAACAAACAATGGTATCGTCTGGCTAAAGACGGCGCTGCTTTTTTCCCTAAACTTATAAAAGATTTCCAACTTGATCAAACGATTTACGCACAATCAGGGACACTTTTGCTTCGACCTGAAAAAGATTTAGCTGAATTGGCTGTTCTTGCCGAGAAACGAAAAGAAGAAGCGCCAGAAATTGGAAACATCGAATGGCTTTCACCTGAACAAACATCTCAAGCACTTCCGTTATTGAAACCAGCAGTTTCACTGCGTATCAGTGGTGGTGGTCGTCTGGATGGAAAAGCATATTTAGAACATCTTGGTCAGCGTTTAGCACAAAAACAAATGGAGCAGATCCAGGCAAAAGTCACTTTGCATAAGAAGAGCGATTCTTGGCTCATCAAGGGACCGTTTGGAGAATACACAGCTGATCGTGTAATTTTGACACCTGGCCCGGCACTTAAGCCTTTATTACAAGAATTAGGCTATGCTGCAGATATACGTCCGCAAAAAGGGCAGCTCTTAGCATTTCAGACATCTTATAAGATGAGTCAAGACTGGCCTGTTGCTATGCTTGACGGAGAAGCTGATTTCATTCCTTTCATGGATGGAAAGATCCTTTTAGGTGCTACCCATGAAAACGATCAAGGCTGGGATTTGGCTCCTACTAGCGAAGCTTATAAGGGATTGACTAAGAGTACAGAACAGTTCTTGACTGATCCAGATCAGATAAAAAACTGGCCATACGAGTTCCGTGTAGGTACCCGTGCTTATACGTCAGATTTTTCCCCATTTTTCGGCGTACTGCCAGATGATCCAAGCTTACTGGCTGCTAGCGGTCTAGGCTCTTCTGGCTTGACCACAGGTCCTTATATCGGCTATCTATTAGCCAACTTCTTAAATACTGGTCATTGGCCTACGGAAGATTATCAAAAGGACATCTCCACCTATATTACGAAAAATCCATCATAGAAAAACAGCTTTTTCAAGTAAGGATCCCGAGCGATATTGCGCATGGATTACTTCTTGAAAAAGCTGTTATTTTAGTTCAATTTCTGAATCAAATTCTCCAAACTTTCTTTTGCTTCATCTGGCAAGAGATCTTTTCCTATCTGAGCTTCAATGAATCGTAAACGAATATCAAGTCGTTGTTTCACCAGATTTTTATAGGACGTATCCTCAAAAGAAACAGGAAAATCTGGTATAGGTAAATAGTGGATCTCTTCAAATGGACCAAACGACTTGAATTCTGCCGTTTGTTGCACGATTCTTTCAACGATTGACAATGTCGTTTCAGGTTTGATTTTTTTATCATCGAAATATCCAGTATTCAGGACATAGCAGGCTGTTTGCTGTTTCAAAAACAACTCTCGAAAAGCTTGATAGTCTTCCCTAAGAGGATAGACACGGAAAGGATTAGCAAATGGTTCAATGACTAGCTCATCTAGCTGTCTTTTTGTAGTGATATTTTCCGCGTCTGATCGTTTTGTTGCTAATGTTGCACCAAAAGACGCTGCTAAAACTGGGTCATTGATCTTGATAATTGGCGGAAGCGAATCATCTTTCATGATCCAAAAAACAGCATCGATCTTTTCGCTAAGATGATCGACTCGGTCGGGTGTCGCATAACGTGATTTGACTGTCCGCCATTTCCGTTTCGTATATCTCCTGTTACTAGGACTTTTTCTCCTTTACTTGTACATGTCACGCCCACATTCTGACAAGTAAGGAAAGAAGAAATGGCCGGATCATCAGACGGATAGTCTTGTGTTTTATCAAAGTAAGAAGGTTCCAAGGCAGTAGCAAAACCATTTTTTCGAGAAATAACGAAAGCATCGTCATGCAAGATCGTAACAGAGTGACCTTCCGTATGTTTTGCTAAGGTGATCGTTGATTTTCCAGAACCGGACAATCCAAATACAGCCATCGTATAGGTCTGGTCATTACTAGCATATTGTTTCATCCCACCGTGGCAGGCAATAAAGCCATTGCGATTTCCCAATGCCCAAGCAAGCGTCAAAGTCGCTTTTTTTAATTCTCCAAAGTAACGTAATCCTAGCACAGCCGCTGTATTATGGAGAGCATCAAACAAGATGAGTCCATTGGGAAATGTTTCATGTGTCCACTCGGGATCACAAAAGATATAAAGATCTCCCTCATCAAAGGAAACAGACTTTTGATAAGTCTCTAAGATCTTCGAATTCGCTGGCTGAAAATTCAGCAAATAAGAATACAGATTGTTCTCAAATCCTTCTGGAATCAGCAAATGACTTTGCACAGAAAATTCTTCAGATAGGCCAACGATTACTTTTGTATGGTAAAACTGGCGCTTGCGACTTTGATACACAGCTTCTCTTAAAATTTTCTCATATTTGCTTTGTTCCTTGTCTAAGTCCTCAAAGATCCGCCGAGCACTTGCTGTTCTTCCCACAATGCTTCCATCATTGAATACTAGTGTCCTGACATCAGCTGGTAAATCTAGTTCTTCAGCATGTGAGATTGTTAAATCTGTGATGATCGTTCCTGGACTCCCTTTTGCTAGTTGATAAGCTGTCTTCCTGTCAAAAACTTCTTGAACATTATTACCGTAAAATGCCGTTTCAACAATCGATCGAATACTGGATAACAGTGGATTTCCACTTGTGATTTCGTCTAATTCGAGACTCTCTTTTGTACTCATGGCTCCTCCTCATTCCCTAAACAAAAAAACGTTTCCTTTATTATACATTATTCGAGTTTTTATTTGTACTGCTGCGCTGTGGGAAGCAAACGAGTTATTTTTCACACAAAAAAAACCGAGAACTTGAATAAACAAGTTTCTCGGTTTCATCATTTTCCTTTTATCGGCTTAGTACCAGCCGTTTGCTAACCAGAATGTTTTAGCAGCATCCCATGAACCATAACGAGATGTTACATATTGTTCTGCTACACGTTCTTGATTGGCAGCTGAATAGTCGCCGTTTAAGTATGAAGCATCTAATTGATAACGGCCGATGTAACGTCCGTTAGTAGCTGTGTATGAACCGCCTGATTCTTTTTGTGCGATCCATTCTTTTGCAGAGCTTGAAGTTGGCGCTGTTGTAGCAGCTGGGGCAGCAGGAGCTACTTCAACTGTTTCAACAGGTGCAACGTATGTATGTTCTTGCGTTGCTGTTTCAGTTGTAGATGCTGTATTTTCTGTTGTTGCTGAAGAATCATTTGAAGTTGGGATTGTTAATTGTTCACCAACATAAATGCGGTTGATGTTTGCGATCGAATTTTTTTCAGCAATTGCATCGATCATTGAGTTGTCTCCTGCAAATTTTTGTGAGATCTTAGATAATGAATCACCTGATTTTACTGTATAAACTTCATCAGCGTGAGCATTTGTAGTTCCTACAAACATTGCAGTAGCACCAGCAGCAAAAGTTGTACCTAAAACAATTTTCTTAAATGAATTCATATTAAACTCCTTTTTTTCTCCGTTTTTTATTCTTTCGACGCTATTAACTTTATCATTTAGAAATATTTCATAGGTAAAAGAATCATGACATTTAATGACAAAATGACGAATTATTTAATATTTGTAACATTTAAACAAATATTTTTTTGATACAAAACCATAAAAGCCTTGTTGTATAAGCAAAGTAATCGTTTTTCTATGTTTTTTTATTTTTGAATGAAAAACGCAGATTCTGTAACATTCACTGCAATAATCCATAAAAAAAAGCAAAAAAATTTTTGATTTTTATCAAATTCTCTTAAAAAAATGTAAAAAATACAAAAAAACCAGTAATTGTTACAACAATTACTGGACAAAAACTTTGAATAATGTTAACTATTTTTTTATTTTAACTTTCTCCGCAATAATTTCTGGGCATGTTCCAATTCGTTTATAACGACTTCTTCTGTTTCTTTAGCTAATATTTCATCTAATACATCAAGCCATTTTTCCGGTTCTTTTGTTCCTAGACGTCCAATAGCCCAAGCTGCTGTTCCTCTGATGACAGGGCGGACATCTATTAAACATTCTGAAATCTCAGGCAATGCCGTTCGATCACCTAGATTAGCTAAAGCAATCAATGCGTTTCTCTGCAAAGGTTTCTTCCCACGCCATGAACCAGCTAAATGCCCAAATTGCTGTTTGAAGTCTTTATTAGACATCGAAAGCATCAGCTTTAATTTTGGATATACTTCGTCTACTTTTGGTTCCATCTCTTCATGAAAATGAAAATCTTTTCCTTGATTGTAAGGGCAGACTAACTGGCAGATATCACATCCATAAATGACATTTCGCATTTTTTTACGATATTCTTCCGGCATCATCCCTTTTGTCTGCGTTTGATAAGATAAACATCGCTGGGCATTCATTCTTCCATCACCAAGCAATGCTTTTGTCGGACAAGCAGTCACGCAGCGCATACAGTCACCGCAACCAAATTCTCCTGGTTTATCAGGCTCAAATACAATATTAGTAACGATCTCACCAAGATAGACAAATGAACCAAACTCTTCAGTGATCAACAATCCGTTTCGTCCAATAAATCCTAAACCAGCTCGCTGTGCTACAGCGACATCGATCAGTTCTCCAGTATCTACTTGCGGAGCTAGACGCCATTCCTCTTCTTTTTGCCATTTTTCTGCTCTTGTTTGGATGAATTCGATCAATCGGTTCAAACGGTCTCTGAGTATATCATGGTAATCGATCCCCCAAGAAGCACGAGCAAACTGTCCGCGTTTTTCATCCCTAGGCACTTCTTCATGGATCCTAGTAGGATACGCAAGTGCAATGGAAATGATCGATTTCGGCTGATCAAATGTCATTTCTGGATAAAGACGCTCATCGATATTTGGATGTTCAAAGCCAGAAGTATGGCCAGCTGCTTTTTGTTCTTCCAACGATTCTTTTAATGAATCAAAAGGCTCCGCCGTGGTGAACCCGATTTTGTCAATTCCTAATCGTTTGCTTTCTTGTATGATTTCTTCTTTTAATGTCATGGTCTTCCTCGCTTGCTGTTAACGGCTGTATAACCCATAATATAGTTTTTCTTTTTTCAGCTGGACAAACTGGATCTGCTGATCGGCAATCTTCTTTTCTTCCATCCATTTTTTTCTTGCAGCAAATACTTCCCAATAATTTGTTGAAATTAATTTTCTTTTGTTATCTAATGCATTAAAAAAATTCAATGAAACTGGTTTTGTACTTAACAGTTCATGGAGCCTTACCTCTTCCCATGGCGAAAACTCAGACAGATCGCGGGAATACAATACTTCTTCATAGAGATTTTTTTGCTGTGTGTACGTGAATGTTTGCGGGATTTTCCCAGGCCTGGCAATTTCTACTAGACGATTATAAAACATATTCATTAATTTGCTGTTGGCAATAAATTGACTTTTATAATAGGCCGACTGGATCTTTTTGATTACTCCTTCTGCTTTGATGACTGAAAATAATGCAGGCCATGCTTTGACGGTTATTTCGTCGTTTTGTTTAACTAATACGCCAGGTGTGAAGCCGACTGGAGAAAGGAACACAAAATAACCGATACCGGTATTTTCATCTAAAGGCTGAAATTCATCAAACAACCATTTGCCTATGTACAGCTCTTCATCTGGTTCTGTTGTCTCATTTTGATTTGCTATGAATAATTTAGCTAATTCTGCTTCAAGAAATTGAAGGTCTTGATCCTTGTCGGTATTTTCTTGCTGGCTGATCAATCGAAAGACTTCTTCTTTAATCGTATATTTATCTTTACGTGTAAAATTCATAGCCACACCTTCCTTACTCTAACTATAACGGAATTTCTTCAAAAAAGGTATCTGTACGCCGAAAAACAGCATAATTTTTTTCATATCTCTTATAAAAAATGCAAGGCCTGCTCCTCAAGCTAGACCTTGCACTTTTCAGCTTTCTTTTGTTTGTGACAAACCTTCATGGATCGTTTCAATATTCCATTTCATCATCTGATAGTAAGAATCTCCTTGTTCTCCTTCTTTTGCTATGGAATCAGTGAACAGTTTATCATAGATTTTCAAACCCGTTTCTTTTGCTACCCGTTCCATGCTTCTTGAGTCTACACTGGTTTCCACGAATAAAACCGGTACTTCTTTTGCTCTTATCTGATCAATGATCGCTTTCATTTGATCAGGCGTACCTTGACTTTCTGTATTGATCTCCCATATATAAGCTGCTGGCAAATCATAAGCTCGTGAGAAATACTTGAATGCCCCTTCACTTGTTACTAATAATTTTTTGTTCTCTTCGATAGAAGCAAAACTTTCCTTCGCTTGTGTATCTAATTCTTTTAGTTTTTCCACATATGCTTCTGCATTTTTTTTATAGAGTGTCGCATTTTCTGCATCTTTTTCAGAGAATATACGTGCGATTTCCTCCACATATTTTATTCCGTTAGATAGGTCTAGCCAAGCATGGGGATCTGCTTTTGTATTTTCTTCACCGCTAGTTAAATAAAGAGGTTCAACATTTTTGCTAACTGCAAAATAATCTTTTCCTTCTTCTTTTTTAGCCGTTTCCATCAAGTTATCGAACCAGCTGTTACCTGTTTCAAGATTCAAACCGTTGTATAAAATAACATCTGCATCGCTTGCCTTTTTGATGTCTTCTGGTAGTACTTCATATTCATGCGGATCTGTTCCGACTGGTACGATACTGTGGATATCTATTTGATCTCTTCCGACCTCTTTTGCCATGTCTGCCAAGATCGAATTGGTTGCCACGACTGACAACTTTTCTTTACTTCCTTCATGCGCTTGGTCAGAAGCCTGCTTTCCGCAACCGGCTAATACCAAGAAACTAACTGCCAAAATTAAAAAGAGTGATTTTTTTGTTTTCATCTATCTGCTTCCTTTCTGAAATAAAATTCCTTTTGTTGGAGAAAATAAAAAAGCAAGGATAAAAAATGCGGTACATGCTAACACGATCGTAGCTCCTGATGGCCAATTGTAACTATAACTGAAAAATACACCGACAACGGCACTTAGCATACCGATTCCTGCAGCTGTAATGATCATTTTCAGTAAATGGTTCGTTAGCAAGTAAGCCGTGGCGGCTGGTGTGATCAACATGGCAATCACCAAAATTGTTCCTACTGTCTGTAAACTGACTACAGCCACTAATGTCAAAAAGAACATCAAAAGATAATGGATCAGCGATGTGTTCAGCCCATAAGCTTTTGCCATTGTCGGATCGAACGATGTGATCTTCAATTCTTTATAAAAGAAAAAGACAAATATCAAGACGATTCCACTAACGAGTGCTGTCAGCAACAAATCGCTTTCCCTAACAGCTAAGACATTCCCAAATAAAATATGATACAAATCTGTCGCACTCTGGGCATATGAAATCAAAATGATCCCTAATGCAAAAAAGGAGCTAAAGACAATTCCAATCGCTGTATCATTTTTCAATCGGCTCCGCTGAGTCACGAAACCAATCACTGCTGCTGTTAGCATCCCAAAAGCAGTGGCTCCAAAGATGTAACTAAAACCAAACATATAAGAAATGGCTACACCTGGAAGAACTGCGTGAGAGATAGCGTCTCCCATCAAAGACATCCCTCGTAAAATAATAAAAGAACCGATGACTCCAGAAGCAAGTCCTACAAGCATGGAAGTGACCAAAGCGTATTGCAGGAATTGATAATTCATCAATCCATCAATAAAGGATTGGATCATTTTTTCTCTCCTCCTTTTACTAAATGTCTGATGATCTCACCATAGGCTAATTGAAGGTTCTTCGATGTAAAGACTTCTTGTACTGGACCGGTAGCGATCAGCTGTTTATTTAAAAGAATAACCTCATCGAAATATTCTTCTACTTTATGAAGATCATGATGGACGATCAAAATCGTTTTTCCTGAATTCTTCAATTCTTGCAAGATGTCAAAGATCTTTCGTTCACTTAACGCATCAATCCCTACGAATGGTTCATCTAAAAAGATCCATTCTGCTCCTTGGGCTAGAGCTCTTGCAATAAAAACTCTCTGAAGCTGTCCACCCGATAGTTCGCTAATCTGTCTTTTGGCATATTCTTCCATCCCTACTTTTTTCAAAGCTTGTCTTGCACGTTCTTTTTCTTTTTTCCCAGGTCTTTGTCCAATTCGTAAAGATGGATATGTTCCTAAAAGTACAACGCCTAATACATCAATTGGAAAGGAAAGATCCAATTCACTTCGCTGTTCCACGTAGGCTATTTTTTTACGGACTGAGTTTACCGGCTGTCCAGAAAAGGTGACTTTACCAGTAGTAGCTGGTATCAACTCTAGCAAAGATTTCATAAATGTTGATTTTCCTGCACCGTTTGGTCCGATAATACCGGTAATTTTTTGTGGATTTATCGTCAAGTTGATAGTTTTCAAAACAGTTTTCCCTTGATAAGCGGCTGAAAGGTCTTGAATTACAATGGCCGTACGTTCCAAATCTTACACTCCTTTTTAGGTTTACCTAACTTTTTATTTAAATATAGTTTAACTAAAATGGAAAGCATTTTCAAGTAGAATGATGAAAAAGTTTTTTTCGAATTTTCCTCGCATTTTATGAAAATTTTCTGTAGAATCACATCAAGAGTTCAATAAGGCTAACCTAATAATGAAAAACATGTGTTGAAACGTTTGATTATTTTTTCTTGTTGACTCAACAACGAAAGGAGTTTTTGTATGGAAGAAGAAAAGTTAACTCGAAGTCTTAGTGCCCGTCATATCCAAATGATCGCACTAGGTGGAACGATCGGTGTCGGTCTGTTTATGGGTGCCTCCTCAACCATACGCTGGACAGGGCCCTCAGTGATGGGAGCCTATGCGATTGCAGGATTCTTTTTGTATTTGATTATGCGTGCTTTAGGCGAAATGCTTTACGTTGATCCTTCGACTGGTTCTTTTGCAAATTACGCGAGCGAGTACATCCATCCTGTGGCTGGCTACTTGACCGCTTGGAGTAATATTTTTCAATATATTGTCGTAGGAATAAGTGAAGTGATTGCTGTAGGATCTTATATGAATTATTGGTGGCCTGATTTGCCGGCAATTATTCCCGGGATCATTGTCGTCTTGTTTCTTATGCTGGCAAATCTTATTTCTGTCAAGGCGTTTGGCGAATTAGAATTTTGGTTTTCGATCATCAAAGTCATAACGATCATTTTGATGATCATTGCAGGTCTTGGGGTAATCTTATTTGGATTTGGTAATCATGGTCAGGCAGTAGGGATTTCAAATCTTTGGAAAAATGGTGGATTCTTCACTGGAGGCGTCAAAGGATTTTTCTTTGCATTATCGATCGTTGTTGCTTCCTATCAAGGAATCGAACTGATCGGAATGACTGCTGGTGAAGCAGAGAATCCTAAAAAGACGATCATTGAAGCTGTCCAGTCCACTATCGGTCGAATCTTGATTTTTTATATTGGTGCTATTTTTATCATTGTGAGTATCTATCCGTGGAATCAATTGAGTGAGATTGGTTCACCTTTTGTACAAACTTTTTCTAAAGTCGGCATTACATTTGCTGCAGGACTGATTAATTTTGTCGTGATTACAGCGGCATTATCAGGTTGCAATTCAGGGATTTTCAGCGCAAGTCGTATGGTCTATACACTTGCCATGAATGGAAAGATGTCTAAAAAATTTCTGAAACTTTCTCGTCACGGCGCGCCTTTTTATCCTGTCGTAGCAATCTCAGGTGGAATCTTAATTGGTCTGATCTTAAATTATCTTCTACCAATGTTCATCAACCAGTCAGAAAATATTTTCGTTTTCGTATACAGCTCAAGTATTTTGCCTGGTATGGTTCCTTGGGTAGTGATTTTGATCAGCGAGATTCGCTTCAAAAAGAAGCACGCAGATAAAATGCATGATCATCCTTTTAAAATGCCACTATCTCCTTATACGAATTATGTGACACTTGCTTTTTTAGCTATCGTATTGATTTTCATGTTTATCAATCCTGAAACGAGAATCTCATTGATTATTGGACTCGTTTTCTTGCTTTACATGACGATCCATTACTTTGTACGCGAAAAAAGAACCGGAAAATAAAAAAAGAACGAAGCTTCACCTTAGTGGAAGCTTCGTTCTTTTTTATTGCTTTTATCAATTCAATTTTAGCGTCTCACCGGGAGTCAGGAAATAATTCTCCATGCTCATCCCATTCAGCGACAAGATCGTTTCTACTGGTACGCCAGTTCGTTCGGCTATTTGATTTGGACCTTCTCCTTCCAAAACTACGGTTGTCGCAGCCTGTGAAGTCGCGCTGTTGGTATTAGTTTCAGAGGAATCTGTTGTGTCTTGTGTTGTTCGAGCTTGCATTTCAGAAGCTTCTACCGACTCTGCCGTCTCAGAATCAGAAGATGTTGTGTCTTGTGTGCTTGTTGACTCTGCTTGAAGAGAGGCGCTAGTCTGCAAATAAATATCGGAAATCTTAGCTACATGATTCGTATAATTAGCCGATAATTGATTGATCAAAGTATCTAAGTCTACACCGTCTTTATTTTCTGCTGCCTGATACGCTGCACGTAATTTTCTGATCCCTTCGTCGGAGATTGCTTGAAGCTCACGTGCTTTTTGGTTAGCAACTGCTGATAAACCAGCTATGCCCTCTTGATTTCCCTGAATTTCTGTCTGGTATTCTTCAATCAATGCAGGCGTCTTTTCTTCGATCTTTTTCGAATAATCATTTACGATTGCTTGAAGTTGCTCTGGCAAACCATTTGCTGTTTTTTCTTCAGAAGTTTGTGTCTCTTTTGTTTTAGTTGATGACTCACTTGTTTGTTTCGTCTCTGTTTTCTTTGTCGTTGTTTCCGTTATGGTCGTACTTTTCGCTTCTGACGAATTTTTTCCATGAAAATATAGACCCGCAACTCCTCCTGCTATGATCAAAAAAACGGCAACTGCTGCCCCAATCATGATCATCCGCTTACGAGCTGCCTGTTTTTGCTGCCTTCTTCGGGTCATCCGAACATTTTCTCCCCACTCATTTTCATCATACATTTTTTTTCACCACCAATTTTTATGTATAATAGCGTTATCAAACGCTTCATATTCTTATTGTAGCAAATAATTGCCGCTGTGCACATTTTTATCTTTGTTATTTATAAGAAAATTTCACCAGTTGAGATGATTCCAAGATTGTCCGTCGATTTCTCCTTGCAGCTGCATTGTTCGTTCGTCTATCTCAGCCATCAGTTTCTTTATTTCATATAAGAGCGCACGGTCTTGATATTCTGATTTTTCACTTAATTCATCTAATTGTTGGATCAGCCAATCATTTGTCATAATGAAGTTCCTTTCATTTCTTGCAGTGTAAAGGTCAAGTCTTCGATCTGCTCTTTTGCCTCAGTCAGTGCTTCTACGATATATGCTTGTTTTTCAGATTCTTCTTCCTGCATTTTCTGATTTTCCTGTACTCTTTGAATAAACCAGTCAATCCGCTGAGTCAGCGATGGTTTGCCTTCCAATGATAGATACTGCTGATAAGCAATTAGCTTCTCCCAACGTTTTTCCTGGGATAAATACATAAATTGTGCTAAAACGAATGGCGGAAGATAGGTCATATGGAATTTATTTGCGATTCGCTGATACGGCCTCAAAAATTCGGAAATCGTATATTCTTCTTTTCTTCCAGCTTGGTATTCTTTTTCCGCCACACCTGTTGTCAATACGATTCCTAGTTCTTTCCCTTTTAATACATATGCTGCTTGTTCCAAGACATTATCTTGCCAAATTTTTAAATGAGCAGGAGAACTATACCAGTAAAACGGAAACTGGAAAATGATCCGGTCATGCTGGGCCAAGAGCTGTAGTTCAGTCTCTATATCTATTTTTCCGTCTGGATAACTTGATTCCAAATGATGCCAAGTAGCTGGTAAACCAGCAGAAGCTTCTTTGAAAAATTGCTGATTTAAAGATTCTTCGATCGTTGGATGGCTAATGATGATAAGTGTACGCATCCCTTTTCCTCCTTTTTAGTCTTCGCTTTACAGTGTAGCATAACCGCCACAAGTTTCTTTTGCCGATGCTTGTCATTTTAACCAGACTAATCAGGTTGTCCAAGAAACTGCGGTTTGTTTTTCCAACTGTTTTTTCAAGGTATCCAAAGCAATATTCTTAAAATTTTCGTTTTTCATACGTTTACGATAGTTCGTAGCCGTTTCCCCGGTACTCTTTTTGAACATTCGGCTAAATACGACTAGACTATTGAACCCTACTTGATAGGCAATACTTTCCACGGATTCATCCGTCAGAGAAAGAAGAAACGCCCCTCGATTGATCCGTACCCCTATCAAATATTCCTTGATACTGGTACCCATATGATTTTTGAATACTCGCGACAAATGGCTCCGATTGACCGCTAAATGCTGGGCGATTTCCTCAACAGACAATTTTTCAGCATAATGTGCCTCGATGTATTTGACTGTCTCAACAGCTAAAGAGGAATGAACCTTTTGTACACCACCGCTGACCTTTCCGCCATCTTTTAAAAGGACTGATAAAAAACGGTAGGTTAATGCTGTTAACTGTAATTCATTTTCCAAGGTTTCTTCCGTATCTTTCATGCATTCTAAAATAATGTCGATATATTTTTGTATGTCAGAAGAGACCATCGTGTATTGGTCTTCTCTGAAAAGCGACTGCCGAATGATTTCTTCTGCAGCACTCCCACCAAATGAAAGCCAGCAATACATCCACGGATCTTCTCCATCTGATAAGTAAAACGTCGAGTCTCCTGGACGAATCAAGAACAGATCACCTTTTTTCAATTGGAATTGTTGATTTTTCACATGATAAGATCCTTTGCCTTCCATCACGACATGCAGGATGTAATCATTGCGAATAGCAGGACCAAAAGAATGAAACGGCATCGTTTTAGAGAAACCACAAAAATCAAAATACAATTCTTTTTCTACTTGTTGATGTTCCTTTTTTAAAAAAATCGATTGCTCCACGTCTATCCCTCCTTACTCCTTTAGTATAATGCAACAAAAAGTTAAATAAAAGTCACAGAAATATATTAAAAAGGAAGCGATTTCTTGTTAAGTTTAAGTCATTAAAAGATCTTTGTTATTCGTTGTAACCGGTTTACTTAGTATTATATATTGAACAGGAGAGGAATACAGATTATGAAAAGCAAAATGATCCAACGTGTGTCCTACGCTTTAGGCGCTTTTGGACACGACACATTCTATGTTACATTAAGCACTTATTTTATGGTATTCGTGACAAGCCAGATGTTCGCAGGAACAGATAAGGCAACGAATGCAAAAATGATTGCTACAGTTACAAGCTTAGTTGTAGGTATCCGCTTAGTTGAAATTATTTTTGATCCTTTGATTGGTGGCATCATTGATAATACTCGTACAAAATACGGTAAATTCAAACCATGGTTAGTTATCGGCGGCGTTGTTAGTTCCGTACTCTTGGTAGCAATCTTTACCAATTTCTTTGGTTTAGCTACTCATAATACGACTTTATTTATCATATTATTTGCAATCGTTTTCATCTTGTTGGATAGTTTTTATTCATTCAAGGATATCGCTTTTTGGTCAATGATTCCTGCTTTGAGTACGGAAACAAAGGAACGTGAAAAATTTGCAACATTTGCTCGTTTTGGCTCTTCTCTAGGTGCCAACGGTACTACTTTAGTCGTTGTCCCTATCGTTACTTTCTTTACCTATCTTGTTACTCATAAACATATTGAAGGCGCTTCAGGCTGGTTCTGGTTCGGTGTGATTGCTGCTGTGATTTCAGGTGGTACTGCGATTATCACTGCCTTGGGCACAAAAGAAGTCGATACTGCGATCCGTCAGCAAAATGAAAAAGCTGGGATCAAAGATGTGTTCAAAGCAGTTGCTCAAAATGATCAGTTGATGTGGCTTGCCCTTGCTTATATCGCTTATGCGATTGCCAATGTAGCAACAACTGCCGTATTGTTCTACTTCTTCAAATATGTACTTGGCCAACCAACTGAATTTTGGATCGTTGGTCTAGTTGCTGCCTTACTTGGTTTAGTAGCTGTTCCATTATTTCCAATGCTTACACGCGTCATCTCTCGTCGCTACGTTTACCTTGGAGGGATCGCAATGATGATTTCTTCTTACTTTTTCTTTACGTTCGCAGGTTCAAGTTTGCCAATTGTTATCATCGGGCTAGTATTGTTCTACTTCCCTCAACAATTGATTTTCTTATCCGCTTTGATGACGATCACAGACTCTGTTGAATATGGTCAATGGAAAAATGGTATCCGTAATGAAGCTGTTACTCTATCAATTCGTCCTTTACTAGATAAAATCGCTGGTGCTTTGTCTAACGGGATCGTAGGGTTTGTCGCTATCGCTTCTGGGATGACTGGTAATGCTACTGCTGCTGATATTACTGCTCATGGCGTAACGACTTTCAAAGCTTATGCATTCTATGCTCCTGCTGCTTTGATGATTTTCTCCGCTATTATTTTTGCTTGGAAGATTACATTGACAGAGAAAAAACATGCACAAATCGTTGAGGAATTGGAAAACAAATTAGCTCCAGCTGATACAATGGAAGATGAACTTCACGATGCAGTAGTTCCTTCACATTAAGAAAGGATCTTGAAAATGAAGATTACAGAAAAAGATTTTGGCCAAGGCTATCACTTGATAACCTTGGAGAACAAAAACAAGCTAGCACTTTCTATCTCTGATTTAGGTGCTAGAATCGTCAGTTTAAAATCAAATGATCGAGAATTAGTTTTGGGATTTGATACCGCTGAAGAATATATCGAAAAAGATCCGTATATCGGTGCTTCTATCGGTCGCACCGCAGGGAGAATCGAAAATGGCCGCTTTTCTCTCAATGGAAAAACTTACCAATTAGCCACAGATTCAAAAACTGGACATAATCTGCATGGTGGTGCTCCTGGATTTGAATTAAAAAAATGGTCTTATGTCATTTTGAATGGCGAAAATGAAGCTTCTGTCATTTTTACTACTACAAGTCCCGACGGAGAACATGGTTTTCCAGGTACAATGGATGTGGAAATCCGCTATACTTTGACACAAGATAATATCTGGCGAGTGACCTCTCGCGGCACCAGTGACCAAGATACTTTATTCAATCCGACAAATCATGTTTACTTCAACTTGACGGGAGATGCTTCTCAATCAATCGATCAACATGAGCTTTGGCTCAATAGCGAAGCTTATGCTCCTTTGCGAACAGATAGTATTCCTATAGGGGTAAAAGAAAATACTGCAGGAAGTGCTTTCGATTTTCAAATACCTAAAAAATTAGCGTCCGTTTTTGCTAGTGATTTGGATCAAAAAAATCTTGTTGACGGAATCGATCATCCATTTTTCTTAAAAGAATCTGGCTTGGATAAAGAAGCCGCTCGCTTGACTAGTCCGGATAAAAAAATCCAAGTAGATATTGCTACAGATGCTTCTAGTATGGTTATTTTCACTGCAAATTTTGGCACAGAAACACCAGAAATGCGCAACCGAAAACTGGCACATCACGGTGGCATCACATTTGAGACTCAAACAGCTCCAGGTGCAGAGCGCTTCTCAGCATTTGGTTCGATTCATTTAAAAGCCGGATCAGTATTTGAAACAGTGACAGAATTCAAAATCAAAACAAGAAAGGAATAACTCATCATGGAAATCAAAAGAAGCTTAAACACAAAATTTGCCGAAACATTCGGACCTAAAAAAACTACACAATACTTCTCACCAGGACGCATCAATTTGATTGGTGAACACACAGATTACAATGGAGGCCATGTCTTCCCCGCTTCCATCACTTATGGAACGCAAGGTGTCGCCGCACCTCGAGACGATAATAAAATATTAGTTTATTCCACAAACTTTGACGATATCGGTGTCATTAGTTTTACTTTAGATGAGCTAGAATATGATAAAAAAGCAAACTGGGCAAATTACGTAAAAGGAATGGTCTTTAAATTAAAAGAAGCTGGACACTCAATCGATCATGGGTTTGAGTTGTTAGTGGAGGGAACAATCCCTAATGGTGCAGGACTTTCCAGTAGCGCTTCATTAGAATTATTGGTAGGTGTTGTATTAGAAGATCTGTTTGATTTAAAAACAGATCGCTTGGAACTAGTCCAAACAGGTAAAAAAGTAGAAAATGAATTCATCGGTGTCAATTCAGGTATCATGGATCAGTTTGCCATCGGCTTCGGTGAGCTAGATCATGCAATCTTGTTAGATACAAATACGCTGAAATACGAAATGGTCCCAGTGAAACTAGATGGTTATGCAATCGTCATCATGAATACGAATAAGCGGCGGGAATTGGCAGATTCAAAATACAATGAACGCCGCAGCGAATGCGAAGAAGCCTTGGCACGTTTGCAAAAAACTTTACCTATCTCTTCTTTAGGAGACTTAGATGAAGAAGAATTTGAATCAACTATTGACCAAATCGGCGATGATACATTGATACGCAGAGCTCGCCATGCCGTTTCTGAAAATCAGCGGACTTTGAAGGCAAAAGCTGAATTAGAAGCTGGGAACTTAGAAGCATTTGGTCAACTGTTAAATGATTCTCACCACTCTCTTCGCTATGATTATGAAGTAACTGGGATCGAATTAGATACACTAGTAGATGCTGCTCAAAAACAAGAAGGTGTCTTAGGTGCACGAATGACAGGAGCTGGATTTGGTGGCTGTGCGATTGCTCTTGTCAAAGAAGAAAATATACCTGCCTTCAAAAACAATGTCTATGATGAATACATGAAAGTTGTCGGCTATGCTCCGGAATTTTATGTTGCACACATTGGAAATGGGACAACAAAGATCGATCCAGAAGCTGTTCATGTTTGATAAAAAAATCAACGATCTCAGCTAAAAACAAATAGATAAAAATAACCTCTCAGCAATTTCCAAATGTGAGCCTTTTGCTCGTATTTGAAAATTGCTGTTTTTTATTGACACGGAAAGAGAACATGTGTTCTAATTGTGTTGAAGAGGTGATTGTTATGTGGGCGAATCAAAATCCGGTATTTGTTTATGAAAAAGAACCTTCAAGAGATATTTTATGTATTGACTGCAAATCTTTTTACGCCTCCGTAGAATGCGTTGAAAAGGATCTTGATCCCCTTACAACTAAATTAGTAGTCATGTCCTATCCGTCCGATTCGACAGAAACACGGGGTAGCGGATTAATCTTGGCTTCCAGTCCTGCAGCAAAAAAAGCTTACGGCATCACCAATATCAGCCGTGCCAGAGATCTTCCCTTCCCCTATCCAAGTGATTTATATATTGTTGCCCCAAGGATGGCCTATTATATGGAAAAGAACAGAGAAATCAATTCTATCTATAAAAAATATGCAGACGAAGCGAACCATCATGTCTATTCCGTCGATGAAAGCTTCCTTGATGTAACAAATAGCATGGCACTCTTTGGTAAAACAAATGCGTACGACATGGCTAAACTGATCCATAAAGATGTGTTTGAGCAGACCGGAATCTACACGACTATAGGAATTGGCGATAACCCGCTACTTGCTAAACTAGCCTTAGACAATGGCTCAAAAGACGGAAAACAAATGTTTGCTGAATGGCGTTATGAAGATGTACCAGAAAAGTTATGGAAAATCTCAGATATCACTGACTTTTGGGGAATCGGCAAACGAACAGCAAAACGTCTGAAACAAATGGGTATACATTCTGTTTATGATTTAGCTCACGCGGATTATTATCACTTGAAAAGCAAGCTAGGGGTCATCGGTACTCAGCTTTATGCCCATGCTTGGGGGATCGATCGAAGTTTTTTGGGACAAGAATATACACCAAAATCAAAAAGTATCGGAAATAGTCAAATCCTAGATAGAGATTATACAAGACGAGAAGAAATCGAGATCGTTATCAAAGAAATGGCCGATCAAGTCGGCACTCGCTTGAGACGATCTGCAGCAAAAACACAAGTAGTCAGCTTATGGGTAGGATACTCTTTAGGCTATCTTGATCCAAATGGCAAGACCGGGTTTCACCAGCAAATGAAAATCGAAGCGACAAATGCTAGCAGAGATCTAGCAAATGCTTTATTGACCATTTTCCACCAGCATTACCACTACCAGGATATTCGGCGTGTAGGCGTGAACTGTTCCGACCTCGTATACGCGACAGGTTTACAGCTTAACCTTTTTGAAGATCCTGAAAAGCAGATAAATGAAGCGAAAGTTGATTTTGTTGTCGATACGATTAGAAAAAAATACGGCTTTCAATCAATCATCCATGCCCATAGTCTCTTGCAAGGAGGACGCGCCATCGCACGTAGTTCTCTCGTTGGCGGGCATGCAGGTGGTATGAGTGGATTAGAAGGTGGAAAAGATGAGACGGACAGCAAAAAAATTCATTGACTATAACGAGTATCGAGATCGGCCATTTGGATTAAAATGGGGGACTGCTTTTGCGATGGAAGAACTAGTCAACGGTATCAAAAAAAATGAAGAAGAAGCACGCAAACAGCCTCTTCCTAAACAACAAATGACATTGCAAGAAATCGATAGTATACTGACAGAAGCCTTTTTATCTCGTAAAGCAGTAATCATTCAGCTCAATTTAAAAGATGAATTTGGAAGACTCTTGGATGAGATCGAAGGGCACTTCATTGGTGAAGCCTATGAAGATTACTTTATGATTGACCATCAGCCGATATTGTGGGAAGACGTACGGTATATTGAGTTAAAGGAAACAAAAAAATGGTTTGTGACATGAGAGGTTGTGACAGAAGTGATCAACTTCAAAAAATAAGAAAGGATTTTTCGAAAATTGCTTCTTAAATTTTTGTGGAATTTTGGCTTATTTTTCGAAGAAGCAACTTCTAGAACAACGTATATTAGATATCAGAGGTTGTGAAAAAGTCGCTTAGTTTTGAGTAACAAGCCAAGGCGCTGATTTCACAACCTCTGTCTATCTATCCATCTATTCGGTAAGATTCATGCATGACGTCTTCTTTATTTAGTATGTAGAGCCCTTTTTCTTCTGACCATTCAACATAAATCAGCTGTTTTACATCTGCATAGCCTTCTTTCTTCAAGTTCTCCATAAGCCATGATTCAGTCAATTGATTGGACTGAAGCACTTTATGTTGAATTTGCCCTTCATCTACAAGCAGGATCGATAAAGCTTTGTCTTCATCTGATTTTTTCAATACACTCATTTGACCGGCATTCTCTAGGATAACATGTTTGGCATTTTCAAGAGAAAAGCATTCCTGCTGTCTTAAGATTGCTCGCAACTGCTCCATCTCGATATGGTTATTTGTCAACTCTGTCATGTTGATGACGCCGTCTTTGATTAGAACAGATGGCTCGCCTTTGACCCAACGATTGACCTTTTCATTTTTTTGGACGATACGTTCGATACCATAAATCATTACTGCCCAAAGCGCAATGGCAAATAGGACATGCCCTACATGGACATTGTCATCATAGGTTGATTCTTCTAAGATCCCACCTAAAACAAGCGTATAGACTAAATCAAACGGTGTGATTTCTGACATGGATTTCTTCCCAAGCAAACGTACCACTAATAATAAACCGATCAACCCGAATACCAGTTTCATTGTAATTGAAAAAATCATTTTTTCTCCCCCTAACTATCTGTTAATTAAATTATATATGCTTTCTCACGAACACGCATAGAATATACAAGGAAGAAATGTATCCTTTTACTAAAACACTGTAGTGACCCCCAAAAGTTAGATTTTTTTGGAGTGGAGAAATCCACTCCTTTTTTCATGCTCTAAAATGATATTTTTACACAACCGTTACGGTTGTTTTACGAAATTGGACGGGACTTTACCAGTTTGATTTCTGTTTTATCCGTTCATTATTGTAGTAATAGATATAGCTATCGATGGCTGATTTTAATTCCACGAAACAGTTATAAACTTTCCCGTGAAAAATCTCTTGTTTTAATAAGCCAAAAAAATTCTCCATAAGTGAATTATCTAAGCAGTTCCCTTTCCGAGACATGCTTTGAAAGATTTTGTACTCCTTCAATTTGTTTCTATAAGCTTTCATTTGATACGCCCAACCTTGATCTGAGTGAAACATACGACGATAGGGACAATCGTTAGTGGTCTGGATAGCTTCCTCCAAACCTTCCATTACCGCTAATGCATTGGGCTTTTCAGAGATACGATAGGATAAAATCTCACTATTGAACATATCCATAAAAGGATCTAGATACAATTTCTTTTGACGGATAATGCCTTTGGCATCCACTTCATGGTATTTAAATTCAGTTGTATCCGTCGTGATTTTCTGATGGCAGATACTGGTGTAGAAACGACGATGGATCCGATTTTTGGCTACTGCTCCGACTTGTCCTCGATAAGAATTGTAGCGCCGTGATTTACGTGTGTATGCCGTTACTTTTATTCCTAGCTTCTTGATCAGGCGCTGAACTTTCTTTTTATTGATAGAGAAACCGCGGTTTCTTAGTTCATTGGTCATCCGTAAACAGCCATAATCCTTGTGCTTCTCCCGAATTTTAAGCATTTCCGCTTCAATCTCTTGATCTGGATTTTTACGGTCCAATCGCCTTTGCCATCCAAATAATCATGAACGATCTTTAATTTAAGTTCAAAAGTATATTTAACCATAAAAAATACCGACCTCCAAAAGTTAGATTTTTTGGTCTAACTTTTGGGGGTCGGTACACAAATCGTGTCACAGTCCCTTTTTTGCAAATAAACGGTGTTCAAAAGCTTGCATCTGCGGTAATAAGTCCAGCCAAGTTAAAAACATTAGGAGCTGTTTTTACTTGGCTGTTCTTATTACTTGATGCAAGGCAGCTTTTTCACAACCTCTCCAATAAACGGTGTTCAATCAGCTGTCCCTCGATATTAGCTCAAAAAACGGTAAAATATGAGGAACTATTTTTCCGTTTGTTTCTCTAATACTCAGGTCAAACCGCTGATTTCACAACCTCTGATTCACGGTGTTCCAGAAGTAGCTTCTTCGAAAAATAAGCCGAAATTTCACAAAAATTTGAGAAACAAATTTCGTGAATTCCTTCTTATTTCTTGAAGCTGACCACTTCTGTCACAACCTCTTTTCAAATATTTCGTTTTCTTATTCTACAAATGGTTCTTCTCCTAACGCTTGTTGAGCGGCTAGATTCAACATACTCCATTGTCGGTCAAAGCCTGGCTGGAAGAAGAAGTCAGCTTCTGCTAGTTCTTCTAAAGTCAGTTTGTTTTGGATCGCTAGTGCCAATACATTTCCTTGACCTGTAACATCATAGGTAGATAATACTGCTCCTCCTAGCAATTGATGGGTCATTGGATCCGAGAATAATTGGATGGACACTTTTGGATTTCCTTGTTCTTCTGGTACATATTTTGGTCTTAACGTATCTTCATAATAAGACACTCGTACATCTACTCCTGCTTTTGCTGCTGTAAAGCTATTCAATCCGCTTGCTGCAAAATGATAGTCAAAGACACTTAATGCAGAGGAACCTACGACTCCGCCGAACGGTTTGTTTGGTACTTCTTCAAAAAGATGTTTTACTACATAACGTGCTTCTCTACGTGCAACAGTCGCTAAAGCGATCGGCATTTTTTTGCGTGCTGGGATAGAATAAGCAAGTGTAGCATCTCCTACTGCATACACATCTGGAAGATTCGTTTGCAAGTATTCATTCGTTTGGATCCAGCCACGTTCATCTAAGTCGACGATCCCTTTTAACCATTCTGTATTTGCCTTCACACCGGCAGCTTGAATGACTAGATCTGCTGGGATTTCCTTTTCACTTGTTTTGATTGCCTCAACTTTTCCGTTACCGGTAAAAGCTTCGATTTTTGCATTTGTCAAAACTTCAATACCGTTTTCATTTAGGTGTTGTTCTAAAATATCTGTCATCTCAGCATCTAAATAAGTGCCTAAGGGTCTATCGATCACATCAAGCAATACGACTTCTTTCCCAGCTTTTCGGCTTGCTTCTGCTGCTTCGATCCCAATGTAACCCGCACCTACGACAGCGATTTTTTTAATAGCTGGATCATTTAATTTTTCTTTGATTTTGGTTGCCCAATTGTATCCACGCATCAAGTAGACATTTTCTAGATCTGCTCCTGGTACTGGCAGATTGTTTGGTTTGACACCAGAACTCAAAATCAATTTGTCATAAGGATATTCTTTTGTTTCGTTTTCTGATGCGTTAGTAACCGTTACTGTTTTTTTATCGGCATCGATCGTTTTTACTTCGTGATTATTTAAAATATGAACATTGGATTGCGGAAAGTTTTCTGGTCTGAAATTACGTACATCATTTACATCTGTTACCTTGTCTTCTAAATACAGCTCCATACCACATGACATGAAGGAAATATAGTCTCCTGCTTCAAATAGCGTGATATCTACATTTTCACCGTATCGTGTCAATAGTTCCAAGATTGATTGATGCCCTCCATGAGATGCACCTACAATGACAACTTTGATTTTTTCCATTGATGAAACCTCCTTGAATATTCTTTTAAAATCATTCTAAACAATTTAAACTTAACATTACATTAGTTATGAATCAAAAGAAACGCGTTCATTTGAACTAAATTTAAAAAACAATCGTCTCCTTGCAGAATATACCGCAAAATTAACGATTGTTTTTTTGATAAAATCTATGAATCACTGTTCTGTTAAAAAGTCTTTGATCCGTTTGCAGGCCTCATGTAATTTTTCCATGCTGCTAGCATAAGAAATCCGGATATAACCTTCTCCTTCTGGGCCAAATGCAATTCCTGGGATACACGCAACTTTTGCCTGTTCCGCTAATTCTACACAAAACTGCCAAGAGTCAGTTTGAATGGCAGCTGGGAGTTTGCAAAACAAGTAAAATGCACCGTTTGGCTGGGTCACTTCAAATCCTAAAGGCGCCAATTGCTGGACCAGATAGTCTCTTCGTGTTTGATATTGCTCTTTCATATTCTCGCTATCTTTCACCCCATTTATTAGCGCTTCAGCTGCAGCTTTTTGCGACATCGTTGTAGCGGCAGTCACCAGATATTGATGGACTTTAATTAGTTCGTCAATAAGGGCTTTTTGAGCAAAAATAAAGCCCACTCGCCAACCAGTCATCGCATGTGACTTGGATAACCCGCTTATCACGATTGTTTGTTCTGGAAGATAAGTAGCTATGGACATATGCGTTCCACTATAAGTCAATTCAGCATATACTTCATCACTTATAACAAATACCGGATATTTTTTTAAAACCTCAGCGATTGCTTTCAATTGTTTTGCAGACAATGTCGTCCCAGTAGGATTGTTAGGATAGTTTAAAATAACTGCTTTGACAGCTGATCCATATTTTTCAAAGGCTTTTTCAAATTGTTCTGGCTGGCAAACAAACCCTGTATCAGAAGTATCTATCGGGATCAATTCAGCACCAGCTAGCTCAACTAATGGCTGATATCCTGAATAAGCAGGCGCTGGAATAAGAACCTTGTCTCCTTCTTCCAAAACAGATAACAACGCAGAGGCAATCGCTTCCGTTGCACCAACTGTCGTCAAAACTTCCGTTTGCGGATCATAAGTTAATCCATAACGCTGTTGCTGAAACATACAAGCCGCTTCCCGCAGTTCCTCTAATCCTCTCATTCCGGTATAGTGAGAAAAGTCTTCTTCGATCGCTGCTATTCCTGCTTGCTTGACATGTTCAGGAGTTGGAAAATCCGGTTCTCCCAGGGTGAGTTTGATCACATCTGGTATCGACGATATTTGCTGATCGAATTGTCGTATTTTTGATACTTCTATTCTAGAAAGCCTGGGACTAAATCGATTGGATAAATTCATCATTATTTACTCGCTCCTCTTTTGAACTGCTATCGATTTTTACAAGAAGATTATCTGTAAAAAGAATCGTTTTGTACCATTCTACACCATTTTCTAAAACATCCATATCAAAATCGAACGTCGGATCATGTAAAGCAGGGGTATCACCGACACCTAAAAAGAAAAATACACATGGATATTGTTGCGTATATATGCCAAAATCTTCGGCTTGAAGAACTGGAGCATCTAATTCATGTAGTTTGTTTGAATCTAACAGTGCTGCATATAAGCCTCTATGGTTGATTACAGCTGGATAGCCGTCATTATAGCGAAAAGAAATAGTAGCTGTAGAGTGAAACTGTTCTGCTAAATGGTCTAATCCCCTCTTCAAATAATTTTGCATATCTGAACTGTAAGAACGGATACTTCCGGATACAATAACTTCTCCAGCTAAAACATTTCGGATCGTTCCACCTTGGATTTGGCCAAATTTCATTAGATGATTCCACTCTGCCGGTAATTGTCGGTCAAAATCATAAACATTCTTCAAAAATCGTACAGCTGCCTCCAGACTATCGATTCCTTTTTCACTAGAAGCAATATGTGCAGACTGGCCTTTAATGATAATGTCTGTTTCACTGCTTTGTGCCATCAAAGGTCCTGGTCGAGAGAAAACTTCTCCCTTAGCTAGTCCAGGCCATAGATGAAAGCCGAATATTGCTTGTACTTCATATTTATCCAACAATCCTGACTGAATAACGCTTTGTGCGCCACCGGAAATTTCTTCTGATGGCTGATAGATCAGTACTACATTATAAATAAGATCCTCAATGTGTTTAGTTATAAAGTCAGTCAACCCTAAAAGCATCGCCATATGTCCGTCATGACCACATGCATGCATATAACCTTCATGCTTAGAAGCAAAAGAGAGATTCGTTTCTTCTTTGACTGGCAGTGCATCGATATCTGTTCGAAAAGCAATCGTTTCTTCTTGCTGATTATCAAAATAAAGGAGTAGTCCTGTTTCGCCGATTTCATGGATAACGGCCCCGCTGTTTTTTACTTGTTCATATAAATATTTTTTTGTCTTGAATTCATGAAATCCGATTTCAGGAATTTGATGGAGTGCCATTCGATATTCTTTCAGCATCCGTATTCACCATCCCTTCATAGATACCCTTCACTACTGTTTCATATTGATTATTCGGTACACCGATGATCAGATTCAACTCCTGTGCTCCTTGTGATAAGATCGATGTGCGAATTTCTAATTTGTTCAATATCGATAACACTTTCCCAGATAATCCAATCAATTCTTTATGCGGACCCCCAACGACAGAGATCAAAGCTAAGTCTTCGATCACGACGATTTCTTCCACGCCAAGTGTTTCTTTTAATTCTTTCGTGATGAGAAATAATTTATCGGCAATCGCTTCTGCTGAGACGATCACTCCGATATTGTCGATCCCTGAAGGAATATGTTCGATTGATATCTCATGTTTAGCAAAAATGCTCATTGCTTTCCAGATAAACCCGATTTCATCGGACATATGACGTTTGAATAAAGTGATGGAAAGAAAATCCTTGCGTCCAGCTATTCCTGTCAGTCCATTTTCCTTTTCTATTTCGTGATTCGATATTTTTGTCCCTTGAGCGAAAGGATCATTGGTATTTTTTATTTGGATGGGGATATCAGCCTCTTGAACTGGGAAAACAGCTGCTTCATGAAGAACGTTAGCCCCCATATAAGCCATCTCTCTCAGTTCTCTAAAAGAGATTTCCTCGATGATTTTAGGATGATCGATGATTCGCGGATCAGCCATCATGATTCCTGAAACATCCGTCCAATTCTCATAACTTTCCGCTTGCAACATCTTCGCCAGTATCGCGCCGGTAATGTCGCTTCCCCCACGGCCCAATAATTTTTCTTTTCCTGCAGGGTTCGCCCCGTAAAACCCTGGAACAACCATTTTCGGGTATCTTTTAAATGCTTTTGTGATTTCCTGTGCTGTTTTTTCCTGATCGATTTTCCCATCATAGTCAAAGAAAATCAGGTCTTTTGCGTCAATAAACTGGTAACCAAGATACTCAGCCATCAGTTGAGCAGTCAGATATTCACCTCTACTTACTAAATAATCTTCAGTTATCTTTTCGTCTTCCAGTTGTTTCTGTATGCGTGCTAGTTCATCTTCAATAGGTAACTGCAGGGCAAGAACATCTCTTACTTGAATGAAACGATCACAAATCCTTTTCCAAAGGGGTGTCCAATCAACATGATGCTGAAGGTAAGCATAAATCAAATAAAGTAAGTCTGTTACTTTGTCATCATCTGACGTACGTTTGCCTAAAGCAGAAACAACGATCACTTGGCGATTGGGATCTGAAAGAACAATTGTACGGACTTTTTTGAATTGCTCTTCATGAGACATCGATGTTCCGCCGAATTTCGCTACTTTCAGCGTATTACTCATCTTGCCACCTCCGCTATTTTCTGCATTAAAGCTGCAGCAATCTGTACGGCATTCGCAGCGGCTCCTTTGCGTATGTTATCGGCAGTCGTATAGAACAACAATCCGTTCTCTAAAGAAGTGTCTTTTCTGATCCTCCCAACATAAACCATATCTGTTCCTCTAGCAAGAATGCTCGTCGGATATTTATGTGCTGCTAGATCATCTTCTAATTGAATCCCTGGAAACTGGCTGAGACACTCTCTAATTTCTTCCGTCGTAAACTCTTTTTGCAGTTGAACTGCCACAGAGACTCCATGTCCATTTTCGATTGGCACACGTACGCAGGTTGCTGATACTGGCAAAGCAGGCTGATGCAGAATCTTACGGGTCTCATTTATCATTTTCTGTTCTTCTTTTGTATACCCATTTTCCAAAGGCTGATCGATTTCCGGAATCACCGTTTGGCTAATATTATAAGGATACAAAACTGGTTCCTCGTCATTTTGCGTACGATGAAGATCTTCAATGCCTTTTTGCCCGGAACCAGAAACTGCTTGATAGGTCGAATAATTGACTCGCTGGATACCAAAGGCTTCTTGTAAAGCTTTAAGCGGAAGTACCGCTTGAATGGTTGAACAATTTGGATTTGCAATCAGCCGATTCAATGTATAGTCTTCCAGATTGACCTCTGGAACGATTAATGGAATATCCGAATCTTCCCGCCATGCTGAGGAATTATCTATGACAAATAGTCCCTGACTTCGTGCGATTGGCGCAAACTCTTTGGATACAGAAGCACCTGCAGAAAATAGCGCTAAATCATATCCTTCAAATGAAGTTTCTGTCAATTCCTGTACAGTGTGTTTCTTTTTCTTGAATACACAAACTTTGCCAGCTGAACGTTTTGAAGCTAATAATTTCAATCGTCCTACTGGAAAATCATATTCTTCTAACACTTTGAGCATCGTTTGTCCGACTAATCCGGTTGCCCCCACAATACAGGTATCTATTTCGCGCATTTTTCTCCATCTCCTCTATAATTCGCGTAACGCAGCAATCAATGCTGTATTTTCTTTTGTCTGATCATCACTTATTTTTAATACACGTGCAGGTATTCCACCGACAACAGTGCCTGCTGCCACATCTTCTAAAACCACTGCTCCTGCTGCCACGACTGCATCTTTTCCGATATGGACACCTTCAACAATCACTGCATTCGCACCTACCAGTACGCCGTCTTCTACGATAACCGGTTTGGCCGATGCTGGTTCGATCACACCTGCTAAGACAGCTCCTGCACCAATATGGCAGTTTTTGCCCACTGTCGCTCGTCCACCTAAGACAGCACCCATATCAATCATCGTGTTTTCACCGATTACTGCACCAATATTGATAATCGCTCCCATCATGATCACGGCATTGTTGCCGATGGACACTTGATCTCTGATAATAGCACCTGGTTCGATACGAGCATTAATTTTTTTAATATCTAGCAAAGGAACTGCGCTGTATCTTGCAGCAGTTTCGATTTCGATTTCAATGATTTTTTCTGATTCAGCTTCTAAAACCGGAGCAATCGTCTCATAGTCACCAAAAACAACGAAGCTGCTTCCTTCACCAAAAACTTTACTTTCTTTAAATTCGATTGGCTCGGTTACATTCAGATAGACTTTCACAGGCGTCTTTTTAGATGCCGTTTGAATGTAGCGGATGATTTCTTGAGCTTCCACGTTTTTTACACCCCTTTGTCCATTAATAAATCTTTTAATTTGTAATAACCTGGTGACTGATCTTTCAACCAGTCCGCTGCTTCTACTGCGCCTGCAGCAAAGATTCGATTAGAAAAAGATTCATGTTTGATCGTAAATATTTCATCAGTAGCAGCAAACAATACATCATGTTCACCAGGTAAAGAACCTGCACGAATACTGTGTACACCAATTTGGTTTTCTTCTCTTTTTTTCCCTTGCCAGTTGTATACGGGCTGCAGCTTTTGCACTTCTTGGATTGTTTGAAGCAGCATATTTGCAGTACCAGATGGTGCATCTTTTTTACGACTATGATGTTTTTCAATCAGTTCGATCTGCCAGCCTTGCAACATTGCAGCTGCTTGCTTGATTAGTTGATTCATCACCATGATGCCGAACGAAAAATTAGCACTATACATCACAGGTACATGTTTGGCATGTTCTTTTATTTCTTGGAACTGTGATTGTGTATAACCTGTCGTGCCAATGACTAACGGAAGTTGATAAGACAAGCTATACGAAAGGATCATCTCTAAATTATCTGGATGAGAAAAATCAATAAGCAGTTCTGGCAGTTCCGTAAAAGCAAGCGTAGTTGCTTCTTTAGGTGCCGTCCGTAAAAGAAGGACCGTATCTCCTCTTTCTTGTGCAACTTCTTCGACTCTATTTCCCATCTGTCCACTGCCAATCAGTCCGATTTTCATTTTTCAACCGTCCTTTCTTTTAACAAAAGCTGAGCTAATTGTTTCTTTTTCTCTTTTGAAAGAGAAACTAAAGGCAGGCGTAGTGGTCCGGAAGGTAAGTCTAATAATGACATGGCTGCTTTGACAGGAATAGGATTGGTCTCACTGAACAAGGCATGGATCAGTTCAAGTGCATTTAATTGCTTTTCTTTTGCTTGCTGCCATCTTCCGTCCTGCGTATCTTTTACTAATTCATGGACTATTTTAGGTTGGATATTCGCCCATACACTTATTACACCGCTTCCTCCTACACTCATTACTGGTAGGATCAAATCATCATTTCCACTGTAAAGGAAGAATTCTTCTCCAATCAACCGAGCGGCATCCATCACATAAGCCATATCTCCTGAGGCTTCTTTCAAACCAATGATATTAGGATGTTCTGCTAAATTTACTAATACATGAATTGGAATCGACATGCCTGTTCTAGAAGGAACATTATACAAAATAAGCGGAATCGGTGAGGCTTCTGCAATTGCTGTAAAATGAGCAGCTAGTCCTGCATCACTTGTTTTGTTGTAGTAAGGGGTGATGACCAAAAGTGCGTCTGCCCCCAAAGAAGCAAAATGCTTCGCTTTTTCAATCGTTTCTTTCGTATTATTCGTTCCAGCTCCTGCAATCACCGGCACACGGCCAGCCACTTTCTTTACTGTCAGTTGAAGGATCTGCTCCTCCTCAGATTGTGTGAGCGTAGAAGATTCTCCTGTTGTACCTAAAACTAATAATCCGTCTGTTTGTTCATCTAAATGGAATTGGATCAATTTTTCCAAACCAGCATAATCTACTGATCCCTCTTCATTCATCGGCGTGATCAGCGCCACGATCGAACCTTTTATCATCTTCATTCCTCCAATATTCTTGTCCATTCATGAACTGCTGGGCCAGCCATTTGTATCGCATCCTCACCAGAGATCATCAAGTCTCCTTGTTCCAAGTGAACAACTACCTGATCTGCTGAAATTTTCCCAGTTTCCTTAGCAACCACATAAGAGGCACAGCAACCTGTACCGCAAGCAAGTGTCCAACCTACTCCTCTTTCATAGGTACGGACGATCAATTCTTGTTCATTGACTACTTCTACAAAGTTGACATTGGTTTTTTCTTTGAACAAAGAATGATGACAGATCAGTTCACCTCTTTTTCTCCAGACTTCCTCACGCGCATTTCCAACAAAAACAACGGTATGAATCGTTCCTAAAAATAAACTAGTGATCGTTACTTTTTCACCATTGATCTCTATTTCCTGGTTTTTTATTGGATAAGTTTGATTAGCTTTGATTTTTTCCGGAGAATCATCTGGCACTCCCATATCTACGCTGCAATAAAAAGGTGAGGGATCCAACACCGTAATTTTTCTTGTGCCTGCTAATGTCTCTACGTTGAATTCCTGTTCATTCATCATGTTCTGATCATTTACGTATCGAGCAAAACAGCGAATGCCATTTCCGCACATCGGCGCGCGGCTGCCATCTTTGTTGTAATAGATCATTTCCAACGGATCGATTTTTACGGCGATCAATCCGTCTGTATCATATTTTTCTTTTGTGCATAAAGAAGCGGCTAATTGACTATAATCTGTGTCTTCTGCGTAATCTAATAAGATAAAATCATTTCCGCAGCCATTATATTTATGAAGGATCATAGGAAACTTCCCCCCTTAGTAGATCAGAAAATGCTTGTCTGCGAACAATCAGTCTTGATTGGCCATTATTGACAAAAACAACTGCTGGTCGTGTCGCTCGATTGTAGTTGCTGCTCATCGAGTATCCATAAGCTCCCGTGGAATAAACAGCTAAAAGATCACCCGATTCTGCTTTCGGCAAATAAGCTTCTTTAATTACCACATCGCCTGATTCACACATTTTTCCTGCAATCGTCACTTTCTCTGTTTTTTCTTCCGACAGTTTTGCTGCTAAATCACAATCGTATTCTGCCTGATACAGAGCTGGACGGATATTATCTGTCATCCCGCCATCTACAAAGTAATATTTTTTATGTGGTGTCTTTTTGATGAAACCAATCGTGTATAGTGTTGTACCAGCTTCTCCAACAATACTTCTACCCGGTTCGATCAGTAATTGACGAATGGTCAGTTTTCGTTTTTCCAAAGCTTCTTCCGTATATTCAATCAGTTTTTTTAGTGCCTCTTCGACTGGGATCGGCTGATCATTTTGTGTATAACGAATCCCAAACCCTCCGCCAAGATTCAAGGAAAGAGGTTGGTCAAAATCGGTTAAGTAATTCGTCAATTTGTCGATTTCAGCTAACCAAGCAGTAACATCAAAAATTTGTGACCCGATATGAGCATGAAATCCTTCTAACTCTAGATAGCTGCTTTCTTTTATCAACTGAAGGGCTTGTTGGCACTCTTTACTTTCATAGCTCATGCCGAATTTTGAATCAATATGCGCAGTGACGATATATTCATGAGTATGTGCTTCTACTCCGACATTCAACCGAAGCATGATACAGATTTTTTTTAAATAGCGTTGGCTTAATTCTGCTAATAATTCAACTTCCATCAAATTATCGGCAACAATATGCAACAAATCATTTTCAAGTGCATAGATCAGTTCCTCTGGCGTCTTGTTGTTACCATGGAAGTAGATAGTATCTCTAGGAAAATCAGCTTGCAAAGCGGTATAGATTTCCCCACCACTGACAACATCTAGCCCGAATCCATATTCACGAACTAAATGCAGCATCTCAATCGTTTGGAATGCTTTAGAGGCGTAAAGCACTTTTGTATCAAAACGTTTCGATACAAAGCCTCGCTTGAATGACAGCATCGTTTGTCTCATCTTTTCTTCATCATACACATACAGAGGTGTCTTATACTTTTCTGCCAATGTGCTTGCTGTGACTCCGCCAATTATCAATTCTGTCATTTTTTCATTCCTCTTTTCACTTTTTTTCCGTTTTTATTGGAATTTCATTTGATAAAGATTTGAATTTTATTGGAATAATATTAAACAAAATTTTCTGAATTGTCTAGTATATTTCGAAATATTTTTTTAAAAATAAGAATAAAAATAGTTATAAAAACAAAATACCCGAACTATTAGAAGCTGTTTATACACAAAAACATAAATTCAACACTATTTAGTGATGAAAAAATATTTTCGCTTCAATATAGTTCGGAATAGTTCGGATATTTTCAATTTTATGAATCATTTCAATTTCTTCATAAATAAGTACAGTTTCTTCTTTCTCTAGCTTTTGCCATTCATCTTTCAAAATATAAATAAAATCAAATACTTTTTTATTTTTCAATTTGCTGATTCCACAAAAAACCTCTTGAAAGGCAGATCCGATGATCTGCCTTTCAAGAGGTCAAGCTCTGTTTTCAAATTCTTATCAATCCGTTAGCGAATTATTTTGACGCACGTTTTACATAAGAACCTTCTGCTGTATTGATTTCCAACAATTCATCTGTTTCGATGAAGTCAGGAACATTGACTACTAAGCCAGTTTCCATTGTCGCTGGTTTACCTGAACCAGTGACTGTTGCACCTTTGATGGAAGGTTGTGTTTCCACAACACGTAATACGACAGTTGTTGGTAATTGAACACCGATGACTTCGCTACCGAAGAATTGGATTTTTACTTCCATGTTTTCTAGGATATATTTCATTTCTTCTTCTACTGTTTCTACAGGAATTTCATATTGCTCATATGTTTCCAAATCCATGAAGAAAGCTGTATCATCCATCGTGTACAAATATTGTACAGGTTTTGTGTCGATATGTGCTTTTTCAAATTTTTCTTCTGGTCTGAACGTTGTGTCGTATGTTGCACCTGAACGGACATCTTTCAGTTTCATACGCATAACTGTATTTCCTTTACCAGGTTTATGGTGGCTTGCATCCAGAACTTTAATCAGTTTGCCGTCTTGTACGAAAGTCATACCGGCTCTTAAATCACTTGCTGAGATCATTATTTTTGCTCCTTCTTTTCTTTATCATAATCAACTTTATTGTATCAGACAACCGGCCAGAAAACTAGAGTATTCTCTATCTTTTAAGGTCTCATGCCTATTTGTCAGAAAAATAAACACGGGTAAACGATGCTATCGAAATATTTTTTTCTTTCAAGCCTTTGACTTTTATTTTTTTTCATGCTATCGTTAATAAAAATTTTACTTGGAGGGATACACATGACAGTCAGCAACCAAAAACAATTGAATCGTTGCTGTTGTATGGTGCATAAAAGCAGCATACTATTTGTCATGTCTATTAATTGCCCTTCATAGAATGAGTACCAGGTAACTTATCTTTTTATCTACTCAATTTTTCTCTATGTCTTTCAAGGAGCTGATTTAATAGTCAGCTCCTTTTTTTATTATCTTTTTTTAGGAGGCCCATATGATTATCTCGACAATTACAGAAGCTATTGGTTCCACACCGCTTTATCGCTTTGACAATCAGCACTATTCTATGCCTAAAGGTTCTGCTATTTATGCAAAACTAGAATATTTAAATCCTGGAGGAAGTATCAAAGATAGATTGGGCAGTTATTTGATCAAAGAAGGATTTGCCCAAGGAAAAATCAATGAAAAAACGACGATCATCGAACCAACTGCCGGAAATACAGGAATTGGGATCGCTCTGGCCGCACTCACATACAAATTAAGAACGGTTTTTGTTGTTCCAGAGAAGTTTAGCTTAGAAAAACAACAATTGATGAAAGCATTGGGAGCAAAGATCATCCATTCTCCTAGTGAGCAAGGAATCATCGGTGCCATCAGCAAAAGTAAAAAACTTGCAGAGGAGATATCAAACAGCTATCTGCCTCTTCAATTTGAAAATAAAGATAATCCTGCTGCTTACTATCATACGTTAGGGCCAGAAATCTTTCATGAAATCAAAGAAAATATCCATAGTTTTGTAGCAGGAATTGGGAGTGGTGGAACCTTTGCTGGAACTTCTACCTTTTTGAAAGAAAAATATCCCGACATTCGAATAATCGGTGTAGAACCAGAGGGCTCTGTGTTAAATGGTGGTGATCCAGCCCCTCACGAAATTGAGGGTATCGGTGTAGAATTCATTCCGCCGTTTCTTTCTCCCCTTTCAATCAATCAGATCGAGACAATCTCTGATGTAGAAGGGTTTAACTATACTAGGCAGTTAGCACGAGAACAAGGACTATTAGTTGGAAGTTCGAGTGGTGCGGCTTTTGCAGCAGCATTAAGAGAAATTCGTCGTTTACCACCTGGTCATCGTGTCGTTACGATTTTTCCAGACGCAGCAGACCGCTATTTATCAAAAAACATTTACTTATAGGAGGAAAGAAACATGCACATTCAAACAAAATTGATCCACGGAGGCATCAGTGAAGATCCCACAACAGGAGCTGTCAGTGTACCTATTTATCAAACATCCACTTATCGGCAAGATGGCGTCGGCCAGCCTAAACAATATGAATATTCAAGATCTGGTAATCCTACTCGTTTTGCATTGGAAGAACTGATTGCTGATTTGGAAGGCGGTGTTCGAGGATTCGCTTTTTCTTCTGGTCTTTCTGGGATTCATGCCGTTTTTTCTCTTTTTCAAGCTGGCGATCATATCTTATTAGGAGATGATGTCTATGGAGGAACATTCCGTCTATTTGACAAAGTTCTTACTAAAAATGGTCTCGAGTACACGATCATAGATACGAGTAGTCTTGATAAAATAGAACAATCCATCAAACCCAATACAAAAGCACTTTATCTTGAAACACCTAGCAATCCGCTTCTAAAGATTACTGATTTAGAAAAAAGTGCCACTCTGGCTCATCAACATGGATTGATAGTTATTGCTGACAATACATTTGCTACTCCTTATTTTCAAAGACCTTTAGATCTCGGTTCTGATATCGTTGTCCATAGCGGTACCAAATATCTAGGCGGACACAGCGATGTAGTAGCTGGTTTAGTGACTTCTAACCATAAAGATCTAGCCGATCAGATCGGATTTTACCAAAATGCTATCGGAGCCGTACTTGGTCCCCAAGATAGCTGGTTACTTCAGCGCGGAATCAAGACACTAAGTGTTCGTATGGAGGAACATCAAAAAAATGCTTTTGTGGTAGCTGATTTTCTATTTTCTCATCCAGCAGTAGAAAAGGTCTACTATCCAGGATTACCCGATCATGAACTCCATGGAGTTGCTAAGCAGCAGATGAGCGGCTTTAGCGGAATGATTTCTTTTACTTTAAAAAATGAAGAATCTGCTATTCCATTTGTTGAATCACTCCAACTATTTACTTTAGCAGAAAGTTTAGGTGGCGTAGAAAGTTTAGTGGAAATTCCTTCTGTCATGACTCATGCGTCTATTCCAAAAGAAAAACGAGAAGAGGCTGGCATAAAGGACGGCTTGATCCGTCTTTCTGTAGGAATTGAGTATGGTCAGGATCTCATAAACGATTTAGCTCAGGCATTTGACAGAATCAAGAACTAGAAGTCCCAATAAACGACTTAGCAGAAAAATCTAAAAAATATTTCAGATTGCTACACCTTGGAAACGATAAGTGTTAGAATCAAGTAGAAAGACGTTTTTGATGCTTTTCACTAAATAATTCTTTAGTGAAAAGCATCAAAACGAATGAACAAACAGATAGGAGTCTTACAAATGAGAATGAATGTCGAAAGTTTTAATCTTGACCATACAAAAGTCAAAGCACCTTATGTACGTGTAGCTGATCGAAAAACGGGTGCGCATGGCGATGTCATCATTAAATACGACGTCCGCTTTAAACAACCAAATAAAGAACACATGGACATGCCAAGTCTACATTCACTTGAGCACTTGACTGCCGAACTAATCCGCAATCACGCAGATTACATCGTAGACTGGTCTCCAATGGGATGCCAAACAGGCTTTTACTTGACTGTATTGAATCATGAAAGCTACGAAGACATTTTAGATGTTCTTGAAGCAACAATGAAAGATGTTCTTGAAGCTACTGAAGTACCTGCAAGCAATGAAACACAATGTGGCTGGGCTGCCAGCCATACACTAGAAGGTGCACAAGCTTTGGCTCGTGAATTTTTAGCAAAACGCGATGAATGGTCTGAAGTAGAAGCATAGTTTCTAAAAGAACGTAAAGATGAGAAGCAATATAGCTATCTTATCTTCGTATTTTATTAAATGTTTATTGTCTGAAAAGAGTTCTAAACGGGAAAACAAATAGCTAGTTTTCAGTTTAGCGCTCTTTTTATTATATAAAATAGAAAGGAGAAAACTTTATGTCTATTTATAATTTTGAAACTACTTTAGAAGACGGCACTGTCTATTCATTGAAAAAATATGCAGGCAAACCGATAATCATTGTTAACACTGCAACAAAATGCGGTCTAGCACCTCAATTTAAGCAATTAGAAGAACTTTACCAAGCTTATCAGACACAAGGTCTGGTTATCTTAGGCTTTCCTTCCAATCAATTTAAACAAGAGCTAGATTCAGCGACTGAAGCAGCAGAAGCTTGTAAAACCACTTATGGCGTTACCTTCCCTATGCATCAATTGATTGACGTAAATGGAGAAAATACAGATCCTCTTTTTACTTATCTTAAAAATGAAGCTCCTGGTACTGTCACTAAAGCAATAAAATGGAATTTTACTAAATTTTTGATTGATAGAAATGGCAAAGTAATCGAACGATTTGCACCACAAACTTCTCCATTGAAAATGACCGCTGCAATTGAATCCGTTCTTTAACTTAATAAAAATAAAAAAAGATGAACTATTTCTAGTTCATCTTTTTGCCTTTGCGTGGCGACGTCCTACTCTCACAAGGGGCAACCCCTCACTACAATCGGCGCTAAGAAGCTTAACTTCTGTGTTCGGCATGGTTACA
>NZ_JAPMLG010000009.1:0-124196 GCF_035726925.1 Enterococcus sp. E5-37 | reverse complement strand
CTACAGAAAAAAGAAGCAAATGGTACTTATCAGCCAATTGACAGCCAAACAACGAATGAAAAAGGTCTTGCCAGTTTTGATTCACTCACACCTGGTAAATACCGAGTCGTTGAAACAGCTGGTCCTGTTTTGAGAAACATACGATCGGTATTTTGACGATCCCTGAGATCAATGTCCATTTGCCAATTTTTGATGAAACGAATACTGTGCTGCTAGAAAAAGGTGCCTCATTATTGGAAGGAACGTCTTATCCTACGGGGGGAGAAAATACACATGCCGTTATTTCCAGCCATCGAGGACTGCCTCAAGCAAAGTTGTTCACAGACTTACCGAAACTGACTTTAGGTGATTCTTTCTATATCGAAATCAATGGACGGACACTCGCTTATCAAGTCGATCAGATCAAGACGGTAGAACCGACTGATACAAAAGATCTGAGAATCGAAAAAGGGCAGGATTTCGTGACACTCCTAACTTGTACACCTTATATGGTCAACAGTCATCGCTTACTTGTCAGAGGGCACCGGGTTCCTTATCATGCAAAAGAAGTTCAAAAAGAAGTACAGAAAGTATCCGAGAACAAACGATTTTTCCTGTATGGATTGTTAGCTGCATGTATACTGATTTTCCTCCTTCTTATATATCTGTTTCGTCAATCGTTCAAAATAAGAAACAGAAGTTAGCTATTCCTCATTTCTATAATATATCTATTCGAATCGTTCCGTAAACAAACAGGCTGAGGTTTGAAAAAGAAAACTTCAGCCTGTTTTTATGATGATATCAAAGAGAGCCTATCAAACACTATCTTTCTTATTACTAAATGAGGATCTTTTCTTAAGTTTTCCGATATTCTTTAAGAAGGCCTTTTTGCATCAATTCTTGTTTGTTTTTCAAGTTGCGGATATTCTCTTCAAAATTTTGAGAATATATCACTGAGAATAACGTATTTAATACGTAATCGAAGGCAATTTGAGAGGAGAAAGTCGCTACTTTAGCAAAATCATATTCCTCCTGCGATATAACAAGACACATATCAGCCTGTTTGGCCATTTCTGAATGCTGATTTCCGGTAATCAGCAAGGTAGGGGCCTCTACATGCTTCAAATAGGTCATTATTCGTTCATAATGATGGATGCGACCGCTGTAGCTAATAAAAATGGCGCAATCCTTGCTAGTCAAATTGGCTGCATTCCAAGAAGAATCACTGTATTCTTCAGCCATGATCAAAAACTTATTCAACTTGACCATTTTATTCTGGAATTTCCTTGCCGTGATTTGAGAATCACCTTTTGCAAAAAGAAAGATTCGCTGTGCCTTGTTCAATACTTTACCGATTTGATCTAAATCTTCATGTTCAATCTGCAATTGTGCTTTTTTTATTGACTGGATCGATAAATCCGCCATTTTCTTTGCAATTTGCTGAGTGCTATCTTCACTTGAAAAAGGAAAATTAGGATCAATCGTTTGATTGAACTGAGCAATCAATTGATGAACTTCCCGCCCCAGCTCGAAACGGAATTCTTTAAATCCGCTGAATCCCATTTTTTTGCATAAACGAATGATAGCTGAATGGGAAGTATACGTAGCTTTTGCTAATTCTTCAATCGTCATGTAGACTGCAGCTTCGATATTCCTACGGATGTAATCGGCAATCCGTTTCTCTGTCGTGGTAAACAACTCTTGTTTTGTTAGTTTTTCTTCAATAAGCATGATCTGACCTCCAAATTCTATCTTACTGATAAACACTTGGTTCCGCTACTATCTTTTTGATTTTTATCCTTACTTTGAACATTAATTTCACCAAACCGAATGATAACAAGTGTTTTTCTGAACTTTTTTACCAGAATAGCTATTATAAATACTTTCTGCGCTTTTCTAGGATATACTGAAAACATCAATAAAAGGAGGCACCACTCATGCTTACAATCGCTTATCTTGGCAATGGAAAGAGTACAAATCGCTATCATTTGCCTTTTTCAAGAAAACTTACGAACAAAATCAATATCAAAAAAATTTTTTCCCCATCTGAACCAGTGTGGAAAACATTCGAAGACATCGAATATACTGATCAGCTGTCTGATCTTTGGGATGATCCTGAGATCCAATTAGTTGTCATCACTACACCTAGTCAATTTCATTATGAATATGGAAAAATGGCACTCGAACATGGTAAGAATGTACTAGTAGAGAAACCTTTTGCAGAAACGTCAAAGGAAGCAGAAGAGTTATTTGCATTAGCAAAAGAAAAAGGTCTATTTATCCAATGTTACCAAAACAGACGGTTCGATTCTGACTTCTTGACAGTCCAAAAAGTAATCGAAAGCGGAAAATTAGGGGATATTTTAGAAGTAGAAATGCATTATGATTATTTCAGACCGGAAGTACCAGAAAATACGCATGAATTTTCTACTGCGAACAGCTATTTATATGGACATGCTTGTCATACAGTAGATCAAGTTCTTTCTTATTTCGGCGAACCAGATGATATCAGCTATGATGTACGTCAACTTTTAGGGAAAGGACGAATGAATGATTACTTCGATCTGGATTTTTTCTATGGAAATATGAAAATTTCGATAAAATCCAGTTATTTCCGCATCAAAGAACGTCCAAGTTTCGTCGTTTACGGAAAAAAAGGGATGTTCGTGAAACAAACAAAAGATCGACAAGAAGAACATCTGAAAATGTTTTACATGCCTGATCATGAAGACTTTGGTATCGATTTGCCTGAACATTATGGTGTATTGACCTATATAGATGAACAAGGGAGTTATCATGAAGAAAAAGTAATTTCCGAGGTTGGTGATTACAGCCGTGTCTACGAAGGGATTTACGAGACATTAGTTAATGGCGCAGAAAAAGTCATCAAAGATGAAGAAACAATCTTACAAATGAAAATTTTGGAAGAAGGAATCAAAAGCATTCAAGAATCAGAAGGAAAAATATGACATATTTGTAAGAATCGGGTTTGTTTTTTGACGCATAAACTGTCTTATTGTACGATGAAAAAGTATAGAACTACTAGGAGGAACCAACATGACAAATTATGACGGTGAAAAACACAAACGATTAAGAGGTTCAATGGCCCCTAAAACAGAAGAAGAAGTGGCTTTAGCAGGAACTAATTCTGGTGAAACAGAAGACAAAGAAGAATCATTAGCTGGCACAAACTCTGGTGAAACAGAAAATAAAGAAACAGCTTTATCTGGTTCAAATTCTGTAGAAGAGGAAACAAAGCCTAATGAGCCCAATCACTTTGAAAAAGATATCGAAAAAGCGGTTGAAGATGTCAAAGAAAAATTTGAAGAACTGACCTCAAAAAATAAACATGATCATCATTGATCGGACGAAATCAATTCATAAAAGCAGGAGACATTTGGTCACCTGCTTTTTTTCTGTATCCATTCGATAGAAATCGTTCGGTACAGTCGTAAAAAAAATCCAACTGTAAGTTGTACCAAACACCCCTCGATTTAAAAGCGCTACCATACTAGAATATAAGTAGGAGGTGAACAGCGCTGTGAACTACAAAATTAGTTATCTCCTGAAAACACCAAGAGAAATCAGTCTAGAAAAAGCAGCAGAGATCATCGAAGTAAATACAAGCGAGGCGATCAAACAATTAACTCCTTTTGCCGAATATGTGGATGATACCCGTATCCGTATAAAGAAATTCCGAGCAATCGACTGGGCAGAAAAATTTTTGGATATTACTCGATTTGAAGCTGTGTATACCGAACAAGAGCGAAGAGATCTTCTTTATTTGATGGTTTATTCGACTGCAACGTCTGTTTCTGTTTTTCATTTTCAAGATTTTCTTCAGGTTTCTAAAGGGACAGTCCTGTCAGATATCAAAAAGATAAGAAATGAATTAGAAGTGGAAGATTGTCAGCTGTCGTATACTAGGAAAACTGGTTTTAGGCTGCTAGGGTCAGAAGCAATATTAAGAAGAGAAGCAAAAAATCGCACTGCTCGTTTGATGCAGTCACTTGCTGGAAGATTTGGGCTCACGTATTTAACCGCAACCCTTTCCATTGATTATTACGCCAAAGTTAGAGATTTGCTAGATAAAACGATTTCACTATCAGATCTTCGATTCGCACCAAATCGAATGGATGAATTAGCTTATTATTTGAGTTTGACAACCATTCGAATTGGAAAAACATCCATGGAACTGGTAAAAGATGCTGAACTGTTGGCTTCTCTTGCAGTCACTGACATTAGTCGACAAGTATTGACTGGCCTTGGCTATTCCGAACATCAAAATTCGGAGATTATATTTTTCTCTCTTTGCTTAGCATCGATCGTTGAAGGAGATGTCCAGGAGCCTGCACTTGATTTTTTGCTGGAATGTTCTTCAGAAGTCATCCATCGCATGGAATTCCTGATGGCCGTAGAATTTGCTTCGTTTCGTGAATTATTGATGAATGTCTTTTATCACTTGGTCCCTGCCTATTTTCGTATTTCCTATTCTTTTTATTTACCTAATGTGATGATCGATCAAATTAAGCATCAATATGCTTCCATCTACGAAATGACAAGAAAAGCATTACTTCCGTTAGAAAGACGAATAGGGAAGAGCATCCCTGAAGAAGAGATTGGTTTTTTCACTATACTATTTGGCGGAGAGATCAGAAAAGCGGACGCAGAAGAAAGAAATAGAAAAATAAGAGCCGTGATCGTCTGTCCAAGTGGCATTAGCTCTTCATTGATCTTAAAAAGTGAACTTCAGCAATTATTCCCGATGATCTTTTTTACAGAGACTAATTCAGCTGACCGCTTACACGAGGTTGACGAAACTTCTTACGATATTATTTTTTCTACTGTACCTCTCACACTTACTGATAAGAAAAAGTCTCTCTATGTTCTGCATCCAATCATGACTGACTTGGAAAAAAATCAGCTGATCAATCAAGTACAAAGAGATTGGCTGATACCAGGATTTTCAATGCCTTCTGCCCAAGAATTGTTGTCGGCGCTACTGCCTTATATCGAATTAAAAGAAGGCGTAGACGAAGAAAAGCTCTATCAAGTATTAAATCGTAAAATGAACAAACTTTTAGAAAAGAAGGAGGATCAACGTCCTATGCTATCTGAATTATTAACAGAAGAAATGATCCAATTATCGGATCAACCAAAAAACTGGCAAGAAGCAATCACATTTGCCGCACAGCCGCTATTATCAGAAAATAAAATAGAAGAAAGTTATATCAAAGCTATGATCGAGCGCGTGGAGCAGTATGGTGCGTTTATCCATATTGGCGATCACATCGCATTACCTCATGCTCGTCCAGAAGATGGCGTAAACGAAGTAGGGATGTCTTTGCTGAAACTTCAACAACCTGTGGATCTGCTTGATAATCCAGCCCATCCCATTAGTTTGTTCATCTGTTTAGCTGCTATCGATAATGAGGCACATCTTCGGGCTTTGGCAAATTTAACAAAGCTACTTTCTAATAAACAAAATCTTCAAGATTTATTACACGCATCAACAAAAGAAGAAATATTAGCGATCATAAGAAAAGGAGACGAATGATATGAAAATTTTTGCAGTATGTCAAAGTGGATTAGGAACAAGTTTTATGGTAGAGATGAACATCAAACAAGCACTTGCAGATCTTGGAGCAGATGTGGACGAGTTTGAAGTAAGTCATACGGATGTTGGAAGTGTATCTAGCGATATGGCTGATTATTTCTTCATTGAGCATTCTTTGAAAGATACGCTAACTTCTATACCTGATGAAAAGCTCGTACCTTTGCAATCGATCATTGACAGCGAAGAAGTAAAAGAAAAAGTAACGAAGATCTTGTCAAAAGAATAAAAATGATTCAAGGGAGGAACTATCAATGGATAAATTGTTGAATTTGTTTGTGTCAATCGTCAGTCAGCCCTCCATCCTCGTTTCTTTGATTGCACTGCTTGGTCTCGTTCTTCAGAAGAAGAAATTTTCAGAAGTGATCCAAGGAACTATCAAAACATTTGTCGGATTCCTAGTACTGATCGGCGGTGCTGGTTTAATCAGTAATTCACTAACCCCTTTTGCTTCGATGTTCCAAACAGCTCTGCATACTCAAGGAGTAGTTCCTAGCAATGAAGCAGTAGTGGCGATTGCTTTGCAACAATACGGTACACCTACTGCTTTGATCATGCTAGTAGGGATGATCGTGAATATTTTACTTGCTAGATTCACAAGATATAAATTCATTTTTCTTACAGGTCAAGCAATGCTTTATGTTTCTTGTCTAACAGCAGTCATTTTAGTAAGCGCGGGGTTTACTGCAAATTTGTGGATGATCTTATTAGGCGGGGTCTTCGAAGGAACACTATTAACTATTACGCCTGCTCTTTGTCAACCGTTTATGAAGAACATCACTGGAAACAATCAAGTTGCGTTAGGGCATACCGGAAATATCGGTTATGCTTCTAGTGGATGGATCGGAAAGTTTTTTGGAAACAAAGACCGTTCTACAGAGGACATAAAGATTCCTAAAAGTTTCAGCTTTTTGCGAGATTCTACTGTATCGATCATGCTCTTGATGTCGATCGTATATGTCGCACTTGCTTTGTTAGCTGGTCCTGGATTTGTTGAAAGAGAACTAAGCAATGGAGACAACGCTGTAATCTTTGCACTGATCCAAGCTGGAACATTCACAGCTGGGTTTGTTATCGTCCTTCAAGGGGTTCGAATGGTGTTGGCAGAAATCGTTCCAGCATTCCAAGGGATTGCTAAAAAACTCGTACCCGATTCTAAACCAGCATTAGATGTTCCTATCGTTTTTCCATATGCACCTAATGCTGTATTAATTGGCTTTTTTGTTAGCTTCTTTGTAGGAACACTATCCATGTTTGCTATGATAGGCTTGCAAACTACAGTTATCATTCCTGGGGTAGTAGGACATTTCTTCTGCGGAGCTGCTTCTGGTGTCTTCGGCAACTCGACTGGCGGTAGAAGAGGGGCGGTATTAGGTTCTGCTTTCAATAGCTTATTGATTAGTTGGCTGCCATTATTTATCCTTCCAGTATTAGGAGATCTTAAAATCGCTTCTTCTACATTTGCCGATACTGATTATCTAGTACCAGGACTTGTACTTGGGAAACTAGGAGAATACGGTCAAATAGCCTTGACAGTTGGAATCATCGCTTTCTTTTTACTTGTCGTATTATCTAGCTTTCTTTTTGCCGGAAAAAGAACAAACATTGTTTCTAAAGAACAGAATTAAGCAAACTTCAAAATAAAAATTGCTTGGACAATATCAGAAGAAGATTTAAAGTCTTCTGATATGTCGCAAGCAGTTTTTTGTTTTATGCATTTATTTTTGAATAGCTTGTTAAGACAAGTGGCTGTTTTGCTAGAAGAGGATAACTTTTACCATTCATTTTCACTGTTCCGCCTGTTCTATCAGAAGTAATCACGATCTTATCTTTTGTTTTTTCAAGCGAAATCTTTCCATCTTTGATAGGTAGCGTACAATTCAGTGTTTCAAATGAATCTAGATTAGGTTGTATCATAAATTCTTCATAACCTGGCTTTGTTGGATACAAACCGATAAAATAGCGTCCTAAAAGATAGATTGGGCTTGCTCCCCATGCATGGCATAAGCTTTTTCCATAAGGATCTCCATACATACTGTACTTTTCATTTCCTGTTTGAGTAGGGTCGTATTCTTCCCAGAAAGTTACCGCATCATGAGATAACATCCCTCCCCAATAATCAAGAATCGTTTGGTAGACGATATTCGTCTGTCCGAGTTTGCATAAAGCATCTTGTTCATAGAATTTGAAATATGGAGTAGTAATCTGTGTGATAGTGTCATTCAATAAGACATTCTTTAAGATCGATTGCTGTTGGTCTTTGTTAGCAAAATCGAATAAAACAGCGAAAATATTCGCATGACGCGTCACATTTCTTCTCCCAGATTCATAGCAATCGATAAAAGCGCCAAGTTCTTCATCCCAAAAGTAGTCAAATAGGTTTTGTTTCAATAGTTGATATTTTTCTTGATAGAGATGAGTATGATAATTTTCGTTCTCTCCATATGTTTCAGCTAAGATATCTCCGCAAGTGATCATGGAATGATAGGCTTTCAGTAATAAGACTTGTTCTGCAGCAAGCGTTCCTTCTTTATCCATTTCAGACCAATCAATAAATATCCAATCTTTTGCTCTCCCATAAATAAACCCTAATTCATTCGTTTGCTCCATCAAGTATCTCATTAATGATTGCATCTTAGGGTAGACGATGCGTAAAAATTCATAGTCTTTCGTCATCATATAGTGGTTTTCGATACCAATCAACCACAAGATCGAATAGTCAACGATAGTATTCATATGCTGCTTGATTTCATTTTGTCCTCTTAATGCTAATATCGTTCGTTTATTGATTTCCTCGTCAAAAAAAAGATATTGATTGATCATGAATGATTGATACGCATCTCCAGACCAAATCCAGCGATCTCGTTTGATACCGTCGATAAAAAACAAATCACTACATAACTTGAAGGTTTCTTCTGATACTGACCAGATCTGATTCAGTAAAGAAGAATCGCTTGAAAAAGCAGCTTGTTTCGAAAGAGATAAAAATTCATGAAAAACTTGAAGTTGAACCATTCCAGTAGAAACCTCTGGTATAAACAAATAGCGAAAAGCGCGTTTACGAGCTTTCATTTTTCTTGTCATTCCTATTTGCTTATAGTAGCAATAATCGATATCCATAGCTTCTACATCGGACTCTCCATAACATAGAGTGATAGATTCGATATGGTCATCCAGAGATATTAGTTCTACACAGCCATTCACTGCTCGCCCAAAATCGAATAAGATTCCTCCGCCAATCTCCGTTTCAGTGACTGGATGGACGCATTCTTTTTGATAATAGATTTGATTTGGATCTTTTGCGATATCGACATAAAGCGGACTCCAGCCAGCTGGATATTCTTCAATAAAATTACTTGCTGTCCAGCCAATATCTGATTTTACTTCGTCTCCCTCGATAAACATCGCTGGTAGCCCTGATGTATGTCCTACAAAGATACGAATTTTTGCTTTACCAGCTGGACAAGTCAGCCATTTTCCACATGGATGTTTTTGTCCATTAATTTCTACATACCCAACTCCTTGGATCGTCACTTTAAACATGGAAGGTTGATCAAGAAAGTAATATCTCTTAAACTTGACGTTCCGATGGCAATCATCCATGTACCAGTACGCTGGCCAGTCAAAACCTCGTTCTTCCCGTTGGAAATTTTGTAGCAGTCCATGGCGGATCTCAAAGTCTCCAGGATACCAAAGCCATCTATCTTTATGTTTTTCATTTGTCATTTTACACGACCTCCATCAAATTTATTTTGTTGTCAATTGTTCTTTTATTTCTTCATCTACTCTTATCACTGTCTTTCTATTCGTCCTGTGTACTACTAGAAGGCTAATAAGCGCGCTAATCAACAGCAAGATACTGCCATTGACGAAAACAGCAAGTGTTTTACTCCCAAGAGAAGCAAAAGAGAGAAAGAGCAAACCATATGGTGCAATGAAAGTACCTAAATTAGCGCCAACCAATAAGATTGAAGTATTGAAACTCTCCGCGTACTTGGGCGCTTGGATACTTACTTGGTTGAATAAGTAAGGAATGAATAACGAAAAAGAAATTCCTGTTAGGATCGCACCAAACCCAATCACATACAGGTTTATCACAGTGGCAATCAATACAAAGCCGATTCCCATCAGTAGTAAAGAAAGTGTAAGCATATAGCGATGTGCTTTTGTCTGAAGCCAGCCAAAACAAACTCCGGCAGCCATACTTGCCAATTGCATGATTGTTAAGATATTCGCTGCATTAGTTTCGTTTCCTAGAGAATAAGTCGTCAGGACTGTGGCTAATTTAATCGATACAGCATTATATACCACGATGACCAGCAAGAGAAAAATACCATAACTAATCATTTTAGGATTCGTTTTGATTACTTGTCTTGTTGGGGCTGTGCCATGTGATTGAAGTTCAGTTGTTTCAGGTGTAGGAACAAACAAAACAAACAAGACAAGAATAGGTAAGCTGATGGCGTAGACTAAAAAGGTATATTGCCAACCGAACTGTACTAGCTGTCCTGCAACAAATGTCATTAAAGCTGCACCAAATCCTTGAAATGCACTTTGAAAACCAATCATAGAGGCTCGTTCATCTCCGTGATAAAAGGCAGCAATCATGCTGACTGCCAAAGAATTGATCAATCCAAAGCCAATACCTAGTCCAGCTCTTGAAGCTAAGACAATACTGTAACTTTGTGAGAAGAGGGGGAGGATACCACAAATCGATGCAATCACTAATCCGATGATCACAGTTTGTTTTTGTCCGATTTTCCTAGCAATAAAACTACTAATCAAAACAAAAATAGTGACCATAAAAGAGGGAGCAGTCGTTAATAATTCAACAGCAGATAAAGAACGCGTGGCATAAGTAGCTGACATACTGGGAATTGCAGACGTGACTGCACCAGCAGAAGTCAAAATAAGAGAGACTGACAGCAGAGAAAATTTCATCATCTTTTTATTCATAAGCATGTTCCTTTCATTTTTGTAAGCGCTTATCAAGAAATATAGTATGAAGTGGTTATTCTCTCAATAGCGGAATCACAGGAAGTTCATGTCCCAACCATAGAAAGTCTTTATGAAACCAAAAATAGCTTTGCATATAATAGCAGTACAGCGTGAACTAATAAGCGAAAGAAACCACTTACAAAAAGGAGGGAGTCAATTGGAACTAGCTGAATTAGACATTTTTTTTGCGTAACGAAGAATCAATCGAAACTCTGCAGCGTGAACAAGGAATGAATATCAATGATTTAAACTTAGCTTACCATCTTCAGACACCGCCAAAAATCCACCGAGGGGATCTATTTCAACAGGGAAATATTCATATCAGTAAACACCGTCGATATGCGGAAGTTCCCGAGCATACACATGATTTTGTTGAAATCAATTATATGTATAGCGGTACATGTTTATAAATTATTAATGGAGAAAGGATAGAGATGGAAGAAAGTGACGTGGTGATCATTGATAAAGAAGCTACTCAAAGAATCGAATACACAGGGCAAGAGGATATTTTAATCAACATCTTATTAAAAGAAGAAACCTTATCTACAGAGATATTGAATCATTTGGCAAGCACAAATAATCTACTTTCTTCTTTTTTGATCAATGCATCAAAAGAAAAAGGGGAACATACACAATTCATTCATTTTCGCGGCGGAAAAACAAGTCGTTTGACGCATTTGATTGAAAATATGCTGTTGATTTATTTTGATACATACAGTCATAAGATCCGTTCGTTAAATCTCTATACATCACTATTACTGATCGAATTGACTCATTTATTAGAACAACAAAGCTTTTCATCAGCAGATGGATGCGCAGAAAATGAGATGCTTAGAGTATTAGATTATATCGATAAGCATTTTACTTCTTGTACGTTAAAAGAAACAGCAGCTCATTTTGGCTACAATCCGGTCTATCTTAGTAATAAATTGAAAATGTATTTTGATGCTTCCTTTCAAGAACTGGTTCTAAAGAAAAAATTCGACTTTGCGTTGGAACTGATTCAAGAAACGAGTTTTTCGTTGGAAGAAATCGCTAATCGTATCGGATATAAACAAACGACTTCTTTATTCAAATTATTCAAGAAGTATTCAACATGTACTCCCAATGAATGGAGAAATAAACATTAAGAAGATTGCAGCGAATTTTTTTGGATTTATTTTCAGTTCTAAACTTTTGGTTGTATTATCAGGGGATATAGGTGTAAACATTTGTCATTTATCTGTTATGCGTATTCAGGAATTCGTTTCCATCAAAAATTATAATAACAACTATTATAATTAACATGTTGATAAAATGAATAAACAAGACTATACTTTTCATGAAAGTAACAAATAGTTATGAAAAGGAGCTGTTTATTCATGAAAAAAACAAGTCGTAAAGTAGTAATCGTCGGTACAGGTTTTGTTGGAACAAGTATCGCTTATGCAATGATCAACCAAGGAATCTCTAATGAATTAGTATTGATCGATGTGAATCAAGAAAAAGCAGAAGGGGAAGCATTGGACCTTTTAGATGGTATGGCTTGGGGCGATGAAAATGTGGCTGTATGGTCAGGTGGCTATGAAGAATGTAAAGATGCTGATATCGTTGTTATCACAGCTGGTATCAACCAAAAACCTGGTCAATCTCGTTTAGATTTAGTTAAAACAAATGCGTCAATCATGCGCCAAATCGTAAAAGAAATCATGGGATCAGGATTCGACGGTATTATCGTTGTTGCTTCAAACCCAGTAGATATTTTGACATATATCGCTTGGAACGAATCTGGTCTGCCAACATCACGTGTTATCGGTACTGGAACAACATTGGATACAACTCGTTTCCGTAAAGAAATCGCATTGAAATTAAAAGTTGACCCACGCAGCGTCCACGGCTATATCTTAGGTGAACATGGTGATTCAGAAGTTGCTGCATGGTCACATACAACTGTCGGTGGTAAACCAGTGTTTGAAATTGTAGAAAAAGACCATCGTATTGCCCAAGATGAATTAGATGTGATTGCTGATAAAGTCCGTAATGCTGCTTATGAGATCATTGATCGTAAAAAAGCAACTTACTATGGTATTGGTATGAGTACTGCACGTATCGTAAAAGCTATCTTGAATAACGAACAAGCTGTATTGCCTGTATCTGCTTATTTAACTGGTGAATACGACGAAAAAGATATCTTTACAGGTGTGCCATCAATCGTTGACGAAAATGGTGTTCGTGAAGTTGTTGAATTATCAATCAACGAAGAAGAAAAAGCAATGTTCAGCAAATCAACAAGTGCTTTAAGAGAAGTATTGAACACTGTATTATAAGAAACAATGAATATGAACTAAAAATCCTAAAACTGCTTAACAGCTGAAATAGCTGTTAAGCAGTTTTTTATTGATATCTAATAGGTAAGCAAATAAACAGAATGGTTAAAATTAATCGGTCCGAAAATGTATCCGTACATATGAACATATGAAATTTAATCTGTTGATTACAATAAGCGAATCGTTATCAATGTTTATCTGTGGTTAATTAAAAAATCCTTCCGCAACGGCAAATACAATGATTCATATCTAATTCGTTCATATTTGATTAACTGAATAAAGAAACTGGTTTTTATCATTCAATTAAACGACAAAAAAAGTAAGAAAAACTGCAAAATTTTTTTATAATTTTGCATAAGCAGATTTTGATGGAAAAATGACGATTTTTGATAAAAAACCGTTCGAGAGAGGTTTATCATTTTTTAAATCTACTTTGTATAATATATATTATGTAAACTAAAATATATAAAAAACCAGTCCACTAGTTCTAAACCACTATTTCCTACTATCCACTCTTTTGTATTCCTTTTAAATCAATTATTTCAAAATTAATCCATTTATTGCGGTTTGTCGTAAATAATTGGTTATCTTGGACTTTAGCGAATCGAAATCCAATGAACTAGTGGTAATCATTATGATAAAATCAACAGCTTCTTGACGAGAAAAAGCAACTGGACAATTATTCAATTGAAGAAACAACAACATGGCAACAAGAGCAGTTCGTTTATTGCCATTATGAAAAGGATGTTTTTTAGCTAAATTAATTGCTAAAATCGCCGCTTTTTCATAGACTTCGGGATAGAGTTCTTGATTAAATACTGCTTGCGAAGGCTGTTTGACGGCCATATCTAATGCATTTGCATCTTTTACACCGATCATTTCGCCTGGCGAGTGACGTAAAATAACTTTCGCGTTGATTTTAATGATTTCTTTAGACGAAAGATACCTCATAAATCAACCAAATCTTTTAACGCGTCTTCATATTGATTCATGATCGAATCAACTAATGAATCAATATCAGGTTCTTCTTGTGCTTTGATCATTCGTACAGAACCATCAGATTGAAAAACATAACTGATTGCGTCACCTGTCTGCACACCCATAAATTCTTTTACTTCTGGTGGGATAGTTGTTACATCGCTATTGCCAGATTTTCTAATTTTATACTTTTTCATTTTTTTCATATTTCGCCACCCTCTATACCATTCTCATTCTATAGTAAGTACATTATATCCAAGTATATACTTTTAATCAATGTATATACTTTTATTTTGCTTTTTCTTACGAAAAAATGACAAAGAAAAAAAGTTTGTGACATGACTTTTGTCACAAACTCTCGTATTCTTAACCAAAATATTGATGAAATACTTGTGTAATAACTGGTAGAAAATAAATAATGATCATAGCCGCTACCACCATCAACAATTGTTTTCGCTGTTTCTTTCGCTTTAGCATGCTTGTCGTTTTATGAAAAAAATAAGTAGCGCTTTTAGCTCCTGCAGTCAAAGTCGATAAAATCAACGTTGGTGAATATGCTGTTTGATTGTGCGTCAATGACAACAACTTCGTCCCGTAATCAGGATACTTTAGAAATGCTTGGTACACAGCCACAATCGTAATTGCTCCCATAAGATAATTTAAAAATGAATGCACTTTTTTCAAATAAAAAAAACTCCTTGCTATCTATATAAAATCAGCCTACCCCAACATTTTTGCTTGATTGACTGATATTTTTTAGTTTTATTGGTATTTATATTCTTACTTTTCGGAATAAATATTCCGCTATTTCATTGTTTTCATTTACTCTACTTCGTTTTCATTATTTTTTCTTGATGTTTCTTTGTTTCCATCAACTGCTTTTGTTCCACTGTTTTCGATCCAAGGAAAAGAAAAACCGATTGTCATATCTTCTTTTAATACTAAAACTGCATCGAATTTCCCTTTTTTACCAGTAAAACCTTTGACAACTTTACTTGTCTTTCCTTTTGAAAGCAAATCTCTGAGATTCGTTTTAGTCAGCTTCTTTTTAGCTACTGTTGGCCACAATTTGAAGTCGCATTCCGGATTCAAGCATGTAGCGATTTTAGGATAAAGCATGACTATCCCCTTTTTACATTTTGGACATCTTCCTAATTGATCGTTTTTCTTCTCCATCGCTTTTATCTGTCGTGTCCCGCTAATCTCATCTGAAAAGTCTACCTTGTCGATTTGATTAGGAACTTCTGCTAATAAATGTAGGATGAATTTTTTGATATTCTCTAAAAAAACAGATGGTGTCCCCTCTTGTTTACCAATTTTTCTCAAGTACCCTTCCCAGCGCGCAGTCATTTCTGCGCTCGTCAGTAATGGTTCATTGGCTACTGCCTTACAAAGAGTGATTCCTTTTGGCGTAACAGTTATTTCGTTTTTATTGACTTCGATGTAATGCTTCTGCTTAAGATTTTCAATGATATTGGCTCGTGTAGCTTCTGTCCCTATTCCTTCTACTTCTTTGAGAATTTCTTGCGCTTCATCATTATCCAGCGTTTTTCCCGCAGTTTTCATTGCTGTGATCAACGTTCCTTCGGTATAGGGTTTTGGAGGTTGTGTTTCTTTCTCCATACTTTTCAGTTCTACTTCTGCTTCTTCATTTTCTACGATAGGAGGAAGAGTCTGAGCTTCTTTCTTTTTTGACTTAATGCGTAAGATTTCCTGCCAACCTTGCTGTAATGGGATCTTTCCGATGCTTTTTAACTTTAATTGCTGTACGCCCGTCATTACGGTCGTCTCTTCGTAGATATAATCTGCAGCAAACATAGCCACAGTAGTGCGCAAAACTTGCAAATAGATTGCTTGCTGTAATTTGGAAAGCTTCGCAAAGCGTGCAGGAGTCGGAATCGTCTTTGTCGGAATAATTGCATGATGTTCTTGAACTTTTTTCGCATCGACATACCGTTTCTTTGCTTTGATCTCAATTGTCTGTACTTCTTCTATTCCTAAAAATTTTTTATAATTTTGCAGATGTTTAACCAGATACTGATGCTCATTTTCTGTAATGTAAAAGGAATCCGTTCTTGGATAGCTTAGAAACTTGCTTTCGTACAATCCTTGAGCAGCATCAAGTGTAGCTTTGGCACTTGCTTTCATTAGCTGATTCATCTTTGTCTGCAAACTAGATAGCGAAAATAAACGTGGACTATGCAACCTCTTTTCCTTTTTCGTAACTTCAAGAATCCGTCCGTTTTGCTTACCTAAATGCGCTCCAAATTTTTCTATTTCCTTCGTTAACTCTTCTTGGGTTTTAAATGATTTTTTTGGTACGATTTTTCCAGAAAACTGCCCTTTGTTTGTCGTAATTAAACCTTCTCCTTCAAAGTACGTTTCTTTTTTGAAGTGTTTGATTTCTTCTTGCAGCTGATAAATCATATAGAGTGTCGGTGTTTGTACACGACCAAGAGAAAAACTGCCATCAATCCCTTTTCGTTGAAGTAGCAAGCTATATAATGGACTTCCATTCATTCCAATCAGCCAATCAGCGTTCTGCCTTGCTTGCGCTTCTTTATATTTTGGAAAATAGTTCTTCCCAGGTTGAAGATTCTTAAAACCATCATAGATTGCTTCTTTTTCAAGAGAATTGATCCATAAACGTAAATAGTTCTTTTCCTTAGAAAATGCGTTTGCTTGTCGAATAATCGACCACGCGATGGCTTCACCTTCTCGATCACCATCTGTTGCAATAATGATGGTATCAGCTGACTGTAACTCTCGTTTTACGATCGAAAATTGTGTACGTTTGTCCCTTGGAACTTCGTAACGGAAGGTTTCTGGGAAAATAGGCAAATTTTCTAACGACCATTTTGCCCAACGCTCTTCATAAGCTCCTGGAGCAACCATATCTACCAAATGTCCAAAACCATAAGTGATGGTTACTTCACCAGCAAACAAAGGATCGCTGATTTCATAATACCCTTCATGTCGCTTTCGCTGTTGGAAGGTTTCGGCATAGGCTTTTGCTTGTGAAGGTTTTTCAGCTAGTATCACCGTCTTCATCTTCTGACCTCCGTTACTTGATTTTTGCGGACTTCTCTATTATGGAACATATTTTCGCATCTGGCAATAAGAAAAAGATACCGTATAGTCGAAAAATAGGCACAAAAAACACCAGGCAAACAAACGATGTTCCGTTTGCTGCATGATGTTTCCAAAAAATATTCATTTTTAGCTGTCACTCTTGGTTGATCTGCCAGTTGATGCCAAATCGATCAGTTACCATCCCATACAATTGAGCCCACGGAACAACATCCAGCGGCATCTCAATCTTTCCGCCCTCAGCTAAGCTTTCAAATAGACGCTTCGTTTCTTCTTCATTTCTTGTCTGAATGACTAAAGAAACATTATTTCCAACAACCAATTCAGGACCGATTCCTTCTGGCGTATCTGCAAACATGACTAATGTATCATAAATGTTCAACTGTGCATTCGTGATTAGATTTTTTGCTTCTTCTGGCAAGTTCATTTGTTCTATTCCAGGCATTTCACCGTATGTGGTGATACCTGATGCTTCAGTCTCAAAAACTTTTTCATAAAAAGCGATGGCTTCACGCGACTCATTTTTGAAGTTCAGATAGATATCCAATGTAAACAGCTCCTCTCTTGGTTAAATCTACCATAAGAAAGCGCTTTTTACAAGTAGATCGTTGGATTGATTCATGCCAAAGACCTTGTCGCAACTTCTTTTTGATCTTTTTTATAATCATTTATTCAAAAAATCTGTAATAGCGGATTGATTCATTTGATTATCAATCTCAAGAATACTTCCAGCATAATCACTTTGCCCATAATTCCACGAACCGTCTACTGGCACACTTAACCGATCAATGCCACCAGCTCCCCGTGCAATCGAAAAGAGGTTTTTCGTCAAGAACCAAGCAGTGACATCTGTGGATGTATACCCTAAAGCTTTACCAGCTGCATAAGGTGCACAAATCAGATTCAATGGATTCTTCAACTGGCTAAAGATAGCGTTCATTACTTGCTGTTGGCGTCTGACACGGCCAAAGTCTCCTTGTTCATCCATTCGGAAACGTGCATATTGCAAAAGAATATGTCCATCCATCTTCTGGATCCCTTTTTTAATATCTACACCATCCAGATTCAGATCTTTTTCTGCATCGATCTTCACTCCATTCATGAATAAGGCATCGATTACTTTTTCAAACGATTTGAAATCGACTTTCGCATAGTATTGACAATTGATTCCAAAATTTTCTACTAAGGTTTGACGCACTAGATCGGCTCCTCCGTATGCATAAGCTGAATTGATCTTATTTTGTCCTACCCCTGGGATCGTAACGAAGCTGTCACGCATAAAAGAAATCAGTTTCGGCTTATGGGAAGGACCATCCAACTGTAAGACCATGATCGTATCGGCTCGCCCGGCATCTTCTCCGCGTGTATCACTCCCAAGGATCAAAATATTATGCGCACCATTTGTCGCTTTTTGCCCATGAAAGGTTTCTGAAGTCGCTGCCTCTAAGCTTGTGTCATGTTCAGCTATATATTTACCAATAAAAAATGAGATTCCTGAATAAAGGATCAAAACAAGCAAAATCGATAGAATGATTTTTTTCCACGATCGCTTTCTTCGAGGTTTCAACGGTTTGTTCTTCTTTTGCCGATTGAAAAATTTTTTATTTTTTTTTTGTTCTTCTGCTCTTGGTGCATTTCTATATATCTGTTGTTCGTGTTGGTTCAAATGTTCAAATGAGTGCTGCTCTCTTTCATAAATACGGGTAGCATCTTCCTCATTTTCCATACGCGTTCGTTTTCTTTCTCTTCTAGCAAAAATACTCCCCGTATCCCGCTTCAGAGGTTTCGCCTTCTTATGGATGTCCTTATAGCGATCCATCCGACTCATTGTGGTTCCTCCTCGTTTCTTACTGATAAATAAAGGATACGATAACCAATCGACAAAAGCCTATCATTTTTTGATAATTTAATAAAAAATAACGAAATAAATGCTTCGATACATAAAGGATTACTTTTCTTGAGACCGTTTATGCGAGAATAAAAAATCTTTATCTATTATCCTTCTTTAATCAAACAGCTTTTCAATCACATGGATCGGCATCTTTTCCTTTGTCCATAATTCAAACGCGATTGCTCCTTGGTAGATCAACATGCCAAGTCCATTGTATCCTTTTGCTCCTACTTTTTTTGCTTCTTTTAATAAACGTGTTTCTCTAGGTGCATAAATCAAATCAAAAACCGCTAGATTCTCATGCATCATGTTTATATCTAAGAGCGGTGACTGATTGATTTTCTTTCCCATCCCGATATCTGTTGCATTGACTAGAAGGCAGCTTTCTTTCAAGTCTTTTCTTAATTGATCCGTATCGGCAAAATCACAAACTTTTATCTCACAAGAAGTTTGATAGCTAAGTCGTTCAAATGTTTCTTTTACTTGAGCGAATGTTTGGTTGTTTCGTTTATAAACTACGATTTCCTTAGCGCCGTCTAACGCTGCTTGAACAGTGACTGCCTTTGCTGCCCCTCCAGCGCCCAGTAGAGTCATTTTTTTCTTTTTGATTGAAATCCCAGCTTCTTGCACGGATTGCATGAAGCCCGCACCATCGGTATTATAGCCAATCAAACGACCCTTTTCGTGCACGATCGTATTCACTGCTCCGATCAATTGTGCTTCCCGGCTTACCTCATCCAGATAAGGAATAACCGCTGTTTTATTTGGCATCGAAAGGTTTACACCTAACATATCAAAAGTTCGAATACTTTCGACTGCTTGCTTCAAATTCATTAAATTTACTTTGAAAGCTAGATACACCGCATCGATGTCGTTTGCTTCAAAAGCAGTATTGTGCATCAATGGAGATAAACTGTGAGAAGCTGGATCAGCAAAGAGCCCAGCTAATTTGGTTTGTCCAGAAATCATCTTATTCCTCCTTTGTTCTTACTTCAATAAAAAAGCCACTTAGCGTTTGATACGAAAAAGTACGAAACGTCTAGGTGGCAAAGTAGCAAATTCTTTTCTCTTCGTTCACTTGTTAGAGCAAAGAATATTCTATTTAATTGTTAAAAATCATTGACTACGTGATCCTACAAAACACCCAAATATGTTCAATTGTTTATTGTTTTAAGTATAGGATGAATTAAAGGAAGATGTCAATGAGTTTTCAAGTCCTTCTACTGAAAGGGATTTTTCTGTCGAAATCAATCCACTACTTCTTCAAAGAACTGCAAAAGGTCGCCCATTGTCAAATGTTGCTTTTCTTTTTCAGAAAGATCCTGAACGATTTTCCCTTTTTGGAGTACGATCAGACGATTTCCGTATTTCAAGGCGTCTTCCATTCGATGCGTGATCATAAGACAAGTCAATTTTTGTTCATTGATCCGCTGATTTGTTAATCGCATTAATGCTTTAGCTGTTTTAGGATCTAAAGCTGCAGTATGTTCATCTAATAATAGTAACTCAGGAGCTGTGATCGTCGCCATCAGCAAGCTTAATGCTTGGCGTTGACCACCAGATAATTCACCCGCTGGAGTATCCAAGTGTTGCTCTAGGCCATTACCGACTTCTTGACATAGTCTAAAAAAATCTTCTTTTTGATTTTTCAAGTTACGTAAACGGAATTTCCGCTTTTGTCCTCTTTTTTGTGCAAGTAGCAGATTTTCTGCTACAGTCATCCGGGGAGCCGTTCCCATCTTAGGATCTTGGAAAACCCGAGAAAGGAATCGTGCTCTTTTTTCTTCTGAATCTTTTGTGATCAGCTGATCTTTAAAAGAGATCGATCCTTGACTGAGTTGAAGCGTACCAGCGATCGTATTGAACAGTGTGCTTTTTCCAGCACCATTCCCGCCAAGGACAGTGATGAAGTCCCCTTCTCTGATTGTAAGGTTAATTTCATCCAATAGTACTTTCTCTTCATTCATTCCATTGTTTACGACTTTTCTGCCATTTTTGATTGTCAATATATCTGTCATTACTATGCCTCCTTCTCAAAACCCGTTTTTAAGTTCAGTGCTTTCTTCAATTGTGGGATCATCAGACAGATAGCTAAGATGATAGCGGAGAACAACTTCAGATAAGTCGTGTCAAACCCGAGTTTGATCACTACTAAGATTAATAACTGATAGATGATACTACCGACAACGATAGCAATCAATCTTTCTGCTAGCGTCAATTCTTGGAAGATCACTTCACCGATGATGATGGAAGCAAGACCGATGACGATCACGCCAATCCCTTTATTTACATCTGCATATCCGTCATTCTGGGCAATCAGCGCACCGGATAATGCAATGACACCGTTCGACAAAGTCAAACCTAAAATTTTCATACGATCGGTTTTTATCCCTAACGACCGAGCCATCGTTTCATTGTCTCCTGTCGCAATATAGCCTTGACCTAAATCTGTATTGAAGAAGAATAGCAGTACAGCAATCAAGATGCCCAAAGAGATGAAGCCAAGAAGGACTGTGTCAAAGTAATCAGGTAACCCAAAGCGATGGAAGCTGTCTTGTAGAATCGGATGATTCAATAAAGAAAGATTTGGTGTTCGCATCACAAACAAAATAACTGAGTTCAATCCTGACATCACTAAAATCCCTGCTAAAATAACCGGTATCTTTCCTTTTGTATAAAGTAACCCCGTAACGAGTCCTGCTATCATGCCAGCACCTACGCCTAATAATGTAGCTACAATCGGCGCTACCCCATGAGTAATAGCTGTCACACAGACAGCAGCACCTAATGGGAAGGACCCTTCTGTCGTCATATCAGGAAAGTCTAAGATCCGATAAGTCATGAAAATCCCTAATCCTAATATTGCCCAAAGCATGCCTTGTGAAATAGCTGATACGATCATTTGTCATCCTCCTTAGATGTTTCTTGCTGCGAGTCATCTGTAATGATTTTGGCTTTTTCCTTCATCGATTGGGGAACAATGATTCCTAAGCGATCAGCTTGAGATTGATTGATCACTGTATCCCCTTGATCAAATGTATAAACAGGCGTCGTTTCCGGTTTTTCTTTTCCACTCGCAAGTTCTGCTGCCATCTTACCGCTTTGAAGCCCTAATTGATATTGATTGATCCCGATTGTTGCTAGTCCACCTTGTTCCACCATTGTATCCACAGATGGAATGACGGGGATATTTGCTTTGTTTGCTTCTTTTACCACTGTTTGCATCGCATTGGCAATGGTATTATCTAATGGAACATAGATAAAATCGACTTGTCGGCTCATCACTTGAACCGTTTGTGCAATCTCATTAGTGGAAGGCACCGCATATTTTACTGATTCTAACCCTTCTTTTTTTGCAGCTTCTTCTGCTTGTGCTACTTGGTATTTTGAATTATCCTCTGAAGAAGCATACAAGATTCCGACTTTTTTTGCATTTGGCAACAAATCAGAAGCAAGCTTGATTTGTGAAGCAACAGGCGGCTGATCAGAAACACCTGTTACATTACCACCAGGTTTCTCTAAAGAAGCGACTAATCCAGCCCCCACAGGATCCGTTACAGCACCTAACACAACTGGGATCGATGAAGTCGTGTTTGCTAATGATTGAGCGGCAGGTGTTGCGATTCCAATCAAGACATCTGGATCAGATTGTACTAGCTGTTGACTCATTGTGGCTAGCTTGCTCTGATCGGCTTGTCCATTTTGAAATTTGATCTCAAGATTTTCTCCTTCTTTTAATCCTTCTTCTTTCAGACCATCTTTGATTCCTCGATAAATCTCATCTAATGCCGGATGGCTCACGTATTGCAGTACCCCAACAACTGTTGTTTTTTTTGTCTGGTTCGTCGAAGTACTTTCTTTTTCGCCTGAGGCTTTTCCATAAATAAATGCGCCTGCTAAATAAACTAAAATAATTACTACAACTGTTATTAATCGTTTGTTTTTCATTTTTTTCCTCCTGCAAAGTCAATCTTTTTATTTATTATAATTAGGCAAGTATCCAGTCTACAAAAAAAGACAATGGCCAAAGCGGTCATTGTCTTTACACAAAAAACCGCATAGATTCTAATCTATGCGGCAGTCAATGTTCATGTCTAGCATAGATACAAGCTTTAGAAATGCACTCTAAAAAGTTGTATCTATGGGAAAGTTTCACCATTAATACAACTTATCTACGCCAGCTGCGCCAATTTTTTTTGTTTTCTGCTGAAATACGTTTTGATAAGTTCATTACAGGTCACCCTTTCCTTAAGAATTGATTTAAGTCTAATCGAATTTTTGAATTTCGTCAACTATATTTTTTAATTTTTTATTTGTTATTTTGAAGATCAAACATCACTTGTTCTGATAATTAAAAATAGCGCTATATAGACTCACCGTTTCATCGCGCCAATGTCTCAATTAGCAATCTCGGAATTTTGGGAAGTTACTCCCGTTCTATCCAATTCTTCTTCTAATTGTTTGATATTGGCTAACGGAAGTCGATTCAGTTCAGGGATCAACTCCTTATCAAAATCAGTTATTCCTCCCTTACCCGCAGTTATCCGATTTGCTTCTTTTCCTCCATCAAAGAAAATAAATGTCACTTCATCCGTTCGTATGTTATATTTTTGTTCCAGTTCATGTACATCATAAACGATCGGATAATAAAAGATCGGTCGATTCAATTCTTCCATAAGCTCAGGATCATTAAAAACATCAAGCATGTCCTGATAGGTTTTCCCGTTCGGTTTGCTGAACATCACCGATATCGCCCGGCTTTGTCTGATTTTCTGATCAGCTTTGCTGTAATCAAAAGGTTTCAATTTGCTGGTTGGTATGGACGAATAAACGAGACTATTTACTTGCTCTTCTCGGATTTTTTCCGGCAATAAAAACATTGCAACTGTTAACAGCAATGATAAGATGAGCAGAAACACAAGACGTCGAAAATACTTACTTGGATTTTCTGCGAATGACACTGAGAAATGTTCATTCATTTCTTGTACTCTCGATTTAACTACTTCCCAAATAACAAACACCTTCTTTTCTACTTTTTCTCCTATTTTTTATTATACCTAAAAATTTGGATTTCAACGATAGAAACACTGTTTTTTATGTAATTAGTCCAAGATTTTTCTAGACTTTTGCTTTACTATTCGGCCAAATTGGTTTTTCTTCTTTTTTTCGTTATAATGAATATACTTATGAAAAGAAATGAGGAATGAACCATGTCCTTTGATGGTGTATTTACCCACGCGATGGTCAACGAATTGCGTGAAACGTTACTATCTGGCCGGATCTCGAAAATCCATCAGCCTTATGAAAATGAAATCGTGCTGGTGATTCGTTCACGCGGCAAAAACCATCGATTATTATTATCTGCGCACCCAAGTTATGCTCGTGTACAGATTACCCAAATCGATTATCAGAATCCTGATAATCCGCCTAACTTCGTGATGATGCTTCGAAAATATTTGGATGGCGCTATTTTAGAAGAAATCGAACAAATCGAAAATGATCGAGTGATCCATTTCCACTTTGCTAAACGAAACGAGTTGGGCGATCTACAAAATATCATATTGATCGTTGAATTAATGGGACGTCATAGTACGATCGTCTTAGTTAATCGAGAAACTGGAAAAATACTGGATGCGATCAAACATATTGGAAGCTCTCAAAACACTTATCGTTCTTTGCTTCCCGGTGTAGAATATGTTGCTCCGCCAAAACAAGAGGTCTTGAACCCGTTTAACTCCGAGAAAGAAAAAATCTTTCAGCGGCTTTCCCAAACTGAACTAGAGCCAAAGGCAATCCAACGTCAGTTTCAGGGAATCGGTTTCGATACCGCTCAAGAGCTGACCAAAAGATTACTGGAACGTCCTAATGAAAAGATGGTTGTATGGGACGAATTTTTCTCAGCCATCAGCCATCAGCCTATTCCTACTTTTTACGAAACGGAAAATAAAGATTTTTTCACACCGATTGCTTATCAGGTATTGTCCGAACAGGCATCTGCTGTAACAGCTTATCCAACACTCAGTCAATTATTAGATAGCTATTATCACGAAAAAGCAGAGAAAGATCGGGCAAAACAACAAGGCGGAGAACTGATTCGAAAAATCGAAAATGAACTAAAACGAAATAAAAATAAATTGAAAAAACGTGAACAAACACTCAAAGAATCCGAAAACGCTGAGAATTACCGTAGAGATGGCGAACTACTTACTACTTTTCTGACACAAGTACCACGCGGCGCAAAAGAAGTTGTTTTACCTAATTATTATGAAGAAGATCGGCCAATCAAAATAGCACTAGATCCGGCATTGACACCAAATCAAAATGCACAGAAATATTTCCATCGTTACCAAAAGCTGAAGAACGCTGTTAAGCTGATTGGCGAACAAATCCAAGAAGCCAAAGATGAAATCCAATATCTTGAATCTGTCTTATCTCAACTGGAAATTGCCGGCCCAATGGATATCGAAGCAATCAAAGAAGAATTGACTTCAGAAGGATACCTGAAAAAGAAGAACTTAAAAAAACAAAAACGTAAGAAACCATCTCAACCTGATCAATACTTTTCTTCTGATGGAACGCTCATTCTTGTTGGTAAAAACAATCTTCAAAATGACCAGCTGACAATGAAGACAGCTAAAAAAACCGACTATTGGCTTCATGCAAAAAATATACCCGGTTCGCACGTCATCATTAAAAGTGACAAGCCTTCAGATGAAACAATTACAGAAGCTGCCGAGTTAGCTGCCTATTTTTCAAAATACCGATACTCTGCCCAAGTGCCGGTTGATCTTGTACAGGTAAAGCATATCCGAAAACCAAATGGCGCCAAGCCTGGTTATGTTATTTATGAAAACCAAAAGACGATTATCGTGACACCAGAAGAAGAAAAAATTACAGCTATGAAACAAAACAGGTAATCAATGAGTGTTTCTAGAATCATATTTGCGTACTTTCCCACAACAGCAATTAGTTATAAATTGTTTGCTACAAAAAGAGGAGTTGTGACAAAATTCTGTCACAACCCCTCTTTTTTGATCAACGGTGTTCAATAAACAGCGTTCTCATCTGCTTTTCTTAGCTCTGCTGGTCCAGTAACCGAGTAAGCTCTTTGATAAATCTTTGAGCGATTTCACTGAGCGGACGTTTCGCCGAATAAATGATATAAAATTCATTTAGTTCGCCTTCTGCCAAAGGGATTAACCGCAAATGCTCGCGAATCCCTCCAATCACAATACCAGATCCTGAAGCGTAAGCATCAGTTTCAAGAACGATATTCATCAAAGTACCTCGATCACTCGTATAAATCACTGTTTCTTGATCTGGGATCTCGATAAGGTCTTCATAAAAATACGGGAAATTATTTCCATCCTGTGTAAAACGAACTTGAGGATAAGATAACAATTCTTCTTTGGTGATCTCTGCGTGTGTATCTAGCGGATGTCCTTGCCTTAAAAAAATATGCGTTTTGAATTTTCCAATGCTTCGGCCACTTAGCTCTCCTTGTTGTAAATATCTTCTGATACCAGCTTGATTATGCTCATTCATATAAATAATACCGATCTCACTGTGCTGCTCTTTGACTTCTTCGATCACTCTCGCCGTTGTCGTCTCCATGATCCGGAATTGTTTGATCTCGTCTTTGAATTCCTCGAGTAGCTGTGCGGTCAAAGGACCTAAGAAATCATAATGCTGGGCAGCGATCGAAAAATTGTCTCTCTTTTCACCCGTTAGATAGTGAGTTTCTAATGTATCAAGCTGGACCAATATTTTCTCGGCACGATTTAAGAAGTCTTGCCCTTCTTCTGTTAAATATGCCCCTCGATTCGTTCGAGTAAACAGCGTGATCCCTAACTCGGTTTCTAATTCTTTGATACCAGCTGAAAGACTTGGCTGGGAGACAAACATTTTCTTTGCCGCTTCTCTGAAACTACCATTGTTTGCTACAGCGACCACATATTTCATCTGCTGAATATTCATTGCTCAAACTCCTCGAAATAATAAATTTCTCTTCCATTTAAGGGTTGAATTGGTCGGTTGTTCGGTCGAGCATACTGACCATCGAAGGGGAGAAGAAACTCTTGGTTCAGTTTTCCTACATGATCCATTACAAACCATTGGATTGGCCCGCTAGTAGGCGGAGTTGTCAATGAGCCAATATAATGGAAATGGCTTTTCTGCTCCGGAAAGAACACATCCGGATTTACCCAATGCTCATGTTTTTCTAAGTTCCAACTTTCCCCATTTTCTTGATTATACAGCCAACCTTCCTGTTCCATTAGCTGGTACATGACACCCACGACTAGATTCTCTTTTTTGCTGTTCATATGAACAAAATGAAATTCAATATCTTCCTGTTTTCCGTTGATGATATGTTCAGAAGGTAAGTGGAAATGAATATCTGTCAAATAATAGCGTTCTTTCTTGAACTCTACATAACTGAGTTGGTCAAAAGGTACTAAATGAATCGTGTTTTTGAATTCCTTGTCAGTAAACCGTTGCTTTTGATAATGAAAGGAAAGCGTGTCTCCTTCTATTTTGGTTTCTTCCCCCTTGGTCAAATGAATAGGCGACTGCAATGGAAATTCCGCACCTCTCGCAAACCAATCACATAAACTCGCCCAATTTTCCGGACCTTTGTCTCCAGAATAGCCCCATTCGACATCCATATTCTTTTTCAACTATACTTCCTCCTGCATCTCATATCGTTTTTATCTTTCTTCTTTCTTCACAATCGTTGAGACGGTTTCTAAAAACGCCTCTTTTCCATAAAATTCCTGATTCAATAGTTCCGGAAATATCTCTTTAAAGAAATATTGAACAGAAGGCCGATGTTCAAAGCTTTTAATCGTAGTCACTGCCTCAATGAACATCTCCTTATAAACTTTTTCCGGGTTATTTTTGATGATTTCATCAAAAGATTCATAAAGAAGGTCAACCTTATCTGAAATGGCTAACAGTTCTCCTTCTACGGTTTCATCTTTTCCTTCAAACAACCGACGGCGATAAACTTCTTGGAACTCAGCTGGGATTTCTTGGTTGATGAATTCATCCGTCATCTTTTCTTCAACTGTTTGCAGCATCCCTCTTAATTCTTTGCTTGCGTATTTCACCGGCGTTTTGATATCACCAATAAATCGCTCTGTGTAGTCATGATTCAATGATTTTTCATAGAGCAGTTTCCAATCGATCGGTTGTCCATTCGCTTCTTCAATGTCTCCTAGAACTTGCGCAATAGATGCTACACGATACGAATGTGCTGCAACTGTATGTTCTGTATATTTAAAAAATCCAGGTGCTCTTGTGATCGTCTCTAAATTGTTCAATCCTAAAATAAATTCATTCAATCCCATAAAAGTTACCTCCCTTTGAGATTTCTTTTTCCGAATATCATATCATTAAATAACTGATATTCGCAACATTTCTGCTCTTTACCATTTTTGAAACAGCTCCCTTACCAAAAAATAGAGAAAATCTATATATAATAGAAAAAAGAGAATAGATTATTCTCTTCTGTCTTAGAAAAATGAATTTTAAAAAAATCAAAAACTGATCACGATAGAAGTTTCTTTTCATACCTGATGAAAAGATGCTTCTCGCAATCAGTTTTTGGATTTTTGCTATTTCAATTGATGATTCTGGAGACACAAATCGGATTTCTCTATCTTCATCAAGCGCGCTTAAATCTGCCAATTTTCAGGATCTTTTTTCCATTCTTTTAGCAGAGTTAATTCTTGCTCATCGATATAACGATCTTCTAAAGCTGCTTCAATCAATACAGAATAATTGGTCAATGTAATAAGAGGAATTTCAGCTTTTTCGAAATTTGCTTTTCCTTTTGGCAACTCATACGTAAAGATAGCCGCAACACCAAGGATATCCGCACCTTCTCTTTTTGCTGCTTCAGCTGCTTCCAAGACACTTCCGCCTGTAGAAATCAGATCCTCAATCACAACCATCTTCTGACCTTCAACTATACGTCCTTCGATTTGGTTACCTTTCCCATGATCTTTCGCCTTACTTCGAATATAGACCATTGGCAAATCCAGTATTTCCGCTACCCATGCGGCATGAGGGATTCCTGCTGTTGCAGTTCCAGCAATCACTTGTACTTCAGGGTAAGCTTCTTTGATTTTGCTTGCTAAGCCTTTTGCGATCTCTTTTCGGACTTTTGGATAGCTCATCGTGATTCGGTTATCACAGTAAATTGGGCTTTTGATTCCACTTGCCCATGTAAAAGGATTACTTGGATTTAAAAATACTGCTTCAATTTCTAATAAGTCTTTTGCGATACTTTGTTCAACATTCATTTTAGGTTAGCTCCATTCTGTTTGAATCGTTTGATATGCTTTATAAGGATTAGTTGACTGAGTGATTGGTCGACCTATAACGATAAAAGTTGAGCCGATCTCTTTTGCCTGAGAAGGTGTGACTACTCTTGTCTGATCTCCTGCGACTGTTCCTTCTGGTCTTATACCCGGAGTTAAGCAAACAAATTCGTCTCCTGCCATTTCTTTGATCGCTTCTACTTCCCAAGCAGAAGAAACCACACCATCTAATCCTGCTTTTTTGGCACAGCTAGCATAATGGATCACACTTTTTTCTAAAGAAACTTCGATTAGTTGATCGGCATGCATTTCTTCTTCACTTGTAGAAGTAAGCTGAGTGATAGCTAGAAGTAGCGGACGTTTTCCACCTTCTGGAGTCCCCTCTTCTAATCCTCGCATTGCCGCCTCCATCATACGAATACCGCCAGCGGCATGAACACAGGTGAGATCAACACCAAGCTTTGCCAATCCCCGCATTGCTTTTTCGACCGTATTCGGAATATCGTGAAGTTTCAGATCTAAAAATACATTATGACCAGCCTCTTTTAGATAACGTACGATTTCAGGTCCTTCTTGGTAGAACAATTCCATTCCGATTTTCACAAACAATTTTTCTTCTTTCGGGAAAAATCGAAGAAAGTCTTCTACCTCTTGCCTAGTTGAAAAATCTAATGCAATAATTGGTCGTTGGTCTAGTTGATTCATCGTTCACGTTCCTCTCTCACTTCTTTGATTAATCTTTCCAGTGACTCAATACCTAGTTCGCTCATTCGCACTGGGAGCTCTTTGATTAGTTTAGGACAGATATAGGGATCGGTGAAATTCGCAGTCCCTATAGCTACAGCGCTTGCTCCAGCCATAAACATCTCAAGAACATCGTCCACTGTCTGCACGCCACCCATCCCAATGATTGGAAGACTGGATATACTTGCCACTTGATGAATCAAACGGATAGCGACAGGCTTGATCGCTGGTCCGGATAGTCCACCTGTTTGATTGGCTAAAATCGGTTTTCTTGTCTTAAGGTCAATCCGCATACCAAGTAGTGTATTGATCATTGTAAATCCATCTGCCCCTCCAGCTTCGATTGCCTGAGCGATTGGAACGATGTCTGTCACATTTGGGGATAGTTTGACATAGACAGGAACAGAAGCAACTTTCTTTACTGCTTGTGTTAATTGAAAAGCAACATCTGGATCTGTTCCAAAAGCGATTCCGCCATGCTTGACATTTGGACAGGAAATATTCAGCTCGATTGCTTTCACATTTGGCGCTTCGCCGATTTTGCTACAAACTTCTACATAGTCTTCTTCACAAGCACCAGCAACATTTGCGATGATGGGTAACTCATTGTACTCCTCTAATTCTGGAAGAAGTTTATTCATAACAACGTCTAGACCAGGATTTTGTAAACCAATCGCATTCAACATGCCAGATGGTGTTTCCGCCACTCTCGGTGTGGGATTGCCAAAGCGAGCATTTGGAGTCGTTGCCTTGACCATGATCGAACCAAGCTGATTCAAATCATAGTATTTTCCGTATTCTTTGCCAAAACCGAAACAGCCGCTTGCCGGCATGATAGGATTTTTTAATTCTAGGCCAGGAAGTTTGACTGCTAAAGGATTCTCATTCATATAATTACCTCTCCTATTTTAAAAATCGGTCCTTCGTCACAAACTTTCACACTTTTTGTTCCTGTTTCATCTTCCGGCGTATGACAAACGCAAGCATAGCAAGCCCCTATCCCACATGCCATGCGGGATTCTAATGATAACTGGACATTTTGATGCGAAGAAAACAGCTGTTCCACTGTCTTCAATAACCCGTTTGAACCACATGCAAAAACAGCTGTAGGTTCCGTCTTCGTTCCTAACAATAAATTACCGACATTTCCGTGCATACCGTATGTTCCATCGTCAGTAGCGATTCTTGTTTCTCCTAGACGATTAAATTCTTTTTCATAATAAACGACTTCATGTGTGGCAAAACCTAAAAAATGCGTTGGCTTAATTCCTTTTTCGACTAACTGTTTTGATAACTCATATAGAGGAGGGACACCGATTCCTCCACCGATTATAAATACTTCGTCTCCTGTATGAAGATTGGACAAATCAAAACCATTGCCTAAAGGACCCATGACATCTAAATGGTCTCCGGCAGAAAGAGTAGAGAAGACTCTAGTCCCCTCACCTTCCACCCGATAAATGATACGGCAAGTATTTGTTTCGTGGTCGATATGATTCAAGCTAATCGGTCGGCGTAATAGCAAGTCTGCACGCGGCACGAGAATATGCAAGAACTGTCCTGGTTGCTGCATTTCTTTTACTAGATCACCTTTCAATGTCATTTCAAAAATCTTTGGTGCCAGCTGTTTTTGCTGAACGATTTCCATCATTTCTTGTTTCATCTGTCCCCTCCTGCAACGGTTTTTCGTCTTTTTGTCTTAACATGTGCTCGCCGTTAAATAGGGTTAGTTGAAAAAGCACGGGATTCCATCACTCGAACGATCGCATCTGCTGTGTCTAAAGAAGTAAACAATGGAATACCATGTTCAACTGCTTCTCTTCGGATGATGAAACCGTCTTTAGAAGCATTTCCCCGATCTTTATCAATCGTATTGACAACCACTTGTGTTTTACCATCTCTTATTAAGTCGACTACATTTTTTTCTGCTGCTTCCTCAGAAATTTTCGCTACTGTTTCAACGACCAGACCATTTTTTTCGAAATAAGCAGCTGTATGTTTCGTTCCTATCAGACTATAGCCAATTTCTGTAAAACGTTTAGCTAATTCTAGAGCTTCTTCTTTTGTTTCGTCCGCAATCGTAAATAATACGGCTCCATATTCAGGCAAGTGTAATCCAGAAGCTTCGAATGCCTTGTACAAAGCTTTGTCTAATTGTCTGTCAGATCCCATTACTTCTCCAGTCGATTTCATTTCAGGCCCTAAGTAAGTATCAACTTTCTGCAATTTCGTAAAAGAAAAGACAGGTGCTTTAACATGAACTTCTTTTGTTTCTGGATAAAGTCCGTTTTCATAACCAAGTGTCTTTAGTTTCTCTCCCAAAATAGCTTTCGTCGCAATTTGTGCCATTGGAATTCCTGTCACCTTACTTAAGAATGGAACAGTCCGACTTGCTCGAGGATTGACTTCGATCACATAAACCTCATTTTCATGGATGACAAACTGGATATTCATCATCCCGACACAATTCAAACCTAATGCTAAGCGGATCGTGTAATCTTCGATCGTTTTCTTGATCGATTCAGATAATGTTTGAGGTGGATACACAGCCATTGAATCCCCTGAATGGACACCAGCACGCTCAATATGCTCCATGATCCCTGGGATGAGTACTGTTTCACCGTCACAAATCGCATCCACTTCGCATTCACCGCCAAGCAAGTAACGGTCCACTAGTACTGGATGTTCTGGAGATGCTTTCACGGCATGTTCCATGTAATCTTCTAAATCTCTCTGATTTTCAACGATTTCCATCGCACGTCCGCCTAATACATAGCTTGGACGAACAAGAACTGGATAACCAATTCTCGAAGCGATAACCACGGCTTCTTCTTTACTTGTAGCAGTATCCCCTAAAGGTTGAGAAATATCCAACTCTTTCAGCGCTTGCTCGAATAAATCACGATTTTCCGCACGATCCAAGTCTTCGATCGTTGTCCCTAAGATTTTTACACCAGCAGCAGTCAAAGGTTCGGCTAAGTTGATTGCTGTCTGACCACCAAATTGAACGATTACTCCTATCGGCTGTTCTAGCTCGATCACATTCATCACATCTTCGAAGGTCAATGGCTCAAAATATAATTTATCCGAAATAGAAAAGTCAGTCGAAACTGTTTCAGGATTGCTGTTCATGATGATTGCTTCGTATCCTGCCTGCTGGATTGCTTTGACAGAATGCACAGTCGCATAGTCAAATTCAACCCCTTGTCCGATACGGATAGGACCAGATCCCAGTACTAGAACTGAGTGCTTTTCTGATCGTGAACTTTCATTTTCATATTCATAGGAACTATAAAAATAAGGTGTTTTTGATTCGAATTCCGCTGCACAAGTGTCAACCATCTTATATACAGGAATCAAATCATTTTCTTTTCTCATCTGGCGAACGGCTTCTTCGTTTATTTCCCACAGCTCCGCCACTTTTTTGTCTGTAAAACCGTTTTGTTTCGCTGTTTTCAATATCTTGTCATCCAACGGCTGCTGTTTCAACTGCTGTTCGATTTCTACGATATGCAACAGTTTATCTAAAAAGAATAAATCGATTTTTGTCAAATCCGCTAATTCTTCTATGGTGTACCCTCTTCTAATAGCTTCAGCTACATAAAACAGGCGATCATCTTGTGCTCGAACCACTTTTTGGATTAGGTCATCGTCCGTGATGTCTGCCAACTCAGGAAGTTCGATATGGTGTGTACCGATTTCTAAAGAACGCACAGCTTTCAATAAAGACTCTTCGATATTCCGACCGATAGCCATCACTTCACCAGTTGCTTTCATCTGCGTGCCTAAAAGCCGTTCTCCGTTTTCAAACTTATCAAACGGCCAGCGAGGAATTTTAGCTACAACATAATCTAATGAAGGTTCAAATTCTGCAAAAGTCGTTCCTGTAACAGGATTTTTCATTTCGTCTAATGTTAATCCAAGCGCTATTTTAGCAGCTAGCTTAGCGATCGGATAGCCAGTCGCCTTACTTGCTAACGCAGATGAACGAGAAACACGCGGATTGACTTCAATCACATAATAATTAAAACTATGTGGATCAAGAGCGAGTTGGACGTTACAGCCTCCCTCGATCTTAAGTGCTCGAATAATCGAAAGAGAAGCATCACGAAGCATTTGATATTCATGGTCAGACAATGTTTGACTAGGGGCAAATACGATAGAATCACCTGTATGGATACCCACTGGGTCAAAATTTTCCATATTGCAGACAACGATTGCATTATCAGCCGAATCTCTCATCACTTCATATTCAATTTCTTTAAAACCTGCAATACTTCTTTCAATCAAACATTGGGTAGCGGGGGAAAGACTTAATCCATTTTCTGATACGATACGTAATTCTTCTTCATTTTCACACATACCTCCACCAGTTCCGCCTAAAGTAAAGGCTGGACGAACGATGACAGGATAGCCGATTTTATTTGCAAAATCTACAGCTTCTTCTACTGTATTGACGATTTCAGACTCGGGGATTGGCTGATTCAATTCTTTCATCAACTGTTTGAATAGATCACGATCTTCTGCTTGATCGATCGCAGAAAGCTTTGTTCCTAGAAGTTCTATGTTCAATTCTTCTAAAATACCTGATGCTGCCAGCTCCATTGCCATATTGAGGCCTGTCTGTCCGCCTAAAGTTGGAAGGAGAGCATCTGGACGCTCTTTTCGAAGAATCCTTGATACAAATTCAAGTGTAATTGGTTCGATATATACTTGATCTGCCACTTCTTTATCCGTCATGATCGTCGCAGGATTAGAATTTACTAAAACCACTTCATATCCTTCTTCTTTTAAGGCAAGGCAGGCTTGTGTTCCTGCGTAGTCAAATTCTGCGGCTTGACCAATGATGATCGGACCAGATCCAATCACCATAATTTTCTTGATATCTGTACGTTTCGGCATCTGTTTACTGCTCCTTTCCTGCGTCCATCATTTCCATAAATTCATCAAATAAATGCAGTGCATCATGCGGACCAGGGGCAGCATCTGGATGAAACTGCACACTGAAAGCGGGATAATCTCTGTGTTTGACTCCTTCTACTGTTCCGTCATTTACTTCTACATGAGTTACGATGAGTTTTTCTGGATCAATCGTGGCTTCATCGACTGCATAGCCATGATTTTGAGAAGTAAAATCAATTCTTCCGGTCGCTACTTCTCGTACCGGGTGATTTAATCCTCGATGTCCGAATTTCATTTTATAGGTATCTGCACCGTTGGCTAAAGCAAATAACTGGTGACCGAGACAAATACCAAAAATCGGTACTTTTCCTTGGATTTTTTTGATCATTTCGATTGCTTCTGGCACATCTTTTGGATCACCAGGTCCATTCGTCAGCATGACTCCGTCTGGTGATAGCGCTAAAATCGTCTCGGCATCTGTGTTATAGGGGAGTACTGTGAGGTTACAGTTTCTTTTACTCAATTCTCGTAAAATACTATGTTTCAAGCCGAAGTCAATGACGATGACTTTCCGACCTGTTCCTGGACTTGGATAAGGTTTGTTAGTTGAGACTTGCTGCACTTGATTGGTTGCTAGAACGGTTGCTTTCAGCTGATCAAATGCATGTTCGAAGGAATCTCCAGCATCAACGATACTAGCTTTCATCGTTCCGACTTCACGGATTTTGCGAGTAAGGGCGCGCGTATCGATACCTGATATTCCAGGAATTCCTTTTTGTTTCAAAAATGAATCTAGCGTCATTTGGTTTCGCCAGTTTGAAGCTACACGTGCATGTTCTTTTACTACTACTCCTTTGCATGTTGGAGAAATCGATTCATAATCATCTCTATTTACCCCATAATTACCCACCATAGGATAGGTAAATGTAATGATTTGACCGTTAAAACTTTGATCAGTGATAGTTTCTTGATAACCAGTCATACTTGTTGTAAAAACGATTTCTCCGAAGACACTAGCATCTGCACCAAAAGCCTTTCCTTCGAAAACTGTTCCATCTTCTAATATAAGCAAACGTTCCATACTTTTATTCTCCCTTCTGCCACACAAGTTTTCCGTTGACAAAAGTCATTTGTGTTTCGCCTTTTACTTTCCAGCCGATAAAAGGTGTATTCTCCCCTTTTGATAAAAAGTCTTCTTTATCGATCGTGCAAGTTTGTGTAATATCAAAAACTGCTACATCAGCGGGGGCACCAACCGTTAGCGTTCCTGCATTCAAACCAAAAATCTCAGCCGGTTTAACTGCCAACCAATTGATCACTTGTTCCAACGTGAATCGACCAGTTTCTACAAAATGAGTATAGATCAGTTGAAACGCTGTTTCGCTTCCTACGATACCAAATGGTGATTTCATGAAACTTTGGCTTTTTTCTTCTAATCCATGGGGGGCATGGTCTGTAGCGATGCAATCGATCGTACCGTCAAGCAAGCCTTCGATCAAAGCTTCTCTGTCCTCCCGTCCTCTTAGCGGCGGGTTCATTTTCCAAAAACCGAAATCTTCGGGAATATCTTCGTCGATCAAAATAAGATGATGGGGTGAAACTTCTGCTGTTACGTGGATTCCTGCTTTTTTTGCGTCTCTGATTACACGGACACTTTCTTTAGTAGAAACATGGCAAACATGGTAATGAACACCAGTTGCTTCAGCTAGCAACAGATCTCTAGCAATTTGAGAAGACTCGGTTACGCTTAAGATCCCGGGAAGACCAAGTTCTTCTGCCTTCTTGCCAGCGTGCATAACGCCGCCAAATAATAAAGATTCATCTTCTGTATGGGCTACTAGTGCTTTATTGTTTTTTGCAGCTTCTTTCATAGCCAGGTACATCGTCCCAGCTGTTTGGACACCTACACCGTCATTTGTGAAAGCAAAAGCACCTTCTTCAATCAGTGCTTCTTGATCAACTAATTTCTCACTTCGCAGATTTTCTGTGATTGGCGCATACTGCAATACCTTCACAACTGCATCTTTTCTAATGATGTCATATACTTGTCTCAGCTTTTCTGCCGTATCAGGCACAGGATTTAAATTCGGCATCGCGCATACAGTAGTGAAACCGCCACGAGCAGCTGAGCGAGTTCCAGCTTCGATCGTCTCCTTGTATGTAAATCCTGGCTCTCTCAAATGAACATGGACGTCCACTAAACCAGGTGTGATCAATTGTCCCTTTGCATCAAACACTTCATCAAATTCGGCTTCTGAGAATCCTGTACCGATTGCTTTGATTCGCCCATCTTCTATCCAAATTTCTGCTGGTGTCGTCATATTTTTTCGTGTATTGATCTGACCGTTTTTAATGAGTGTTTTCATTTTTTCATCCTCCTATAATTACGCTTTTCCATTTAGCACTGCTTCTAAGATTGCCATTCTGACGAATACTCCATTGCTCATTTGCTGAACGATCCGCGACTGTAATCCTTCCACTAATGAATCAGCTAATTCTACATCGCGGTTAACTGGTGCTGGGTGCATAATGATTGCATGTTTTTGCAACTTCTTCGCACGCTCAACTGTTAACCCATGTTCCTGATGGTAGCCTTCTTTTGAGAAACTTTCTTTTCCATCATGGCGTTCGTGTTGCACCCGAAGCATCATCATGACATCAACTTGATCTAGTAGTTCATCCAATGGCATATAATGTCCGTACACTTCGAATTCATCGTCGTACCATTCTCTAGGACCTGAGAAGAATACTTGTGCGCCTAGACGTTTTAACATCTGCATATTGGATTTAGCTACGCGAGAGTGAGTGATATCACCTACGATGGCAACTTTCAGTCCTTCAAAATGTCCAAATTCTTCATAAATGGTCATCAAATCAAGCAAGCATTGGGTTGGATGCTGTCCGCTTCCGTCTCCTCCATTGATAATCGAACACTGGATTGTTTTACTTTGTATCAGTTCGTCATAATAGTTCTCATCTCCATGACGGATAACCGCTACGTCTACGCCTAATGCTGACATCGTCAGTACTGTATCGTATAGTGTTTCCCCTTTTTGGACAGAGCTTGTGCTTGCTTCAAATTCAATCACTTCTAGCCCTAGTTTTTTCTCCGCTACATCGAAGCTTTTATGTGTGCGAGTACTATTTTCGAAAAAGAGGTTTGTAGCAAAGTACTGGCGCTTTTGCGGAGTCCAATTAGCACCTTGCTTGAATTCCTGCCCTCTGCGGATCAAGCCCATAACTTCTTGATCAGTAAGTGCCTCAACGGTCAATAAATGCTTTAAGCTGATACGTTCTGATTTGATGATCATAATGTTTCCTCCTTAGTTTTCTTCGCTTCGTGAAGTTTCTGGTAAGATAAGATTTAAAATGATGCCAAGTACAGTTGCTAATGCCATTGCCGACAATGTAAATGTGCCTACTTCAAAGACGAGTCCGCCAATTCCTACTACTAAGATAACTGAAGCAATCAACAGATTTTTCTTTTTATCAAAATCGATTTTGTTCTCGATTAAAATCTTCATTCCACTTGCCGCAATTACTCCAAATAAGATAAAACTGATTCCTGAGATGACTGGTCCAGGGATACTTAAAATCAAAGCGCTTAATTTTCCTACGAATCCTAAAATGACTGCAAATACTGCAGCTCCACCGATCACAAACACGCTATGGACACGTGTGATAGCCAGAACACCAATGTTTTCACCGTAACTTGTTACAGGAGGACCTCCGACAAAGGCTGCCACGATTTGTGCTAACCCATCACCTGTCAACGTCTTATGAAGACCCGGTTCTTCAAAGAAATTACGTTTAGTTAGTTTATTCAATACCATAAGATGGCCGATATGCTCTGTCATCGTCACAAAAGCGATGGGTGCCATTGTTGTGATTGCTCCAAGATATAGCTTTGGTTCATATTGTACAAAGGGAATCTCAAAGTTAGGAACAGCAAACCAGGCAGCGTCTACGATTGGCTTAGTATCCACGATTCCAAACAGCAAAGCCACAATGTATCCGCTAATGATACCTAGTAAAATCGGAATCAATCCGAGAAAACCTCTTAGCCACATGTTGAAAAAAATGGTCAATCCTAATGTGATCAGTGCTACGGCAATATACTTGAAATCATATGTGCCTTGATTATACATAGCATTTGTTGCTGCATTTGCCGCAAGTCCCAACCCGATAACCATGATGACTGGACCGACGACGATTGGAGGCAAGATTTTATCCAGCCATGCTGAACCGATCTTTTTGATGATCAGCGCAACAATCAAATAGACTAATCCAGTTGTGACTGCTCCTTGTGCAATCGCTGGATAACCATCCGTTTTCATCAAAAGCTGCATCGCTGCAATGAAAGCGAAGCTGCTTCCTAAGTACGCAGGTATCTTTCCTTTAGTAGTAAATAAGTACACCAATGTACCTAGTCCTGAACTGACTAGCGCGATACCTGGATCGATACCTACTAAGATGGGGACTAACACGGTTGCTCCGAACATCGTGAACAAGTGTTGTAAACTTAATCCTACCCAATGTCCTGGGGTTGGGCGATCGTGGATATCTAACACCACGTCATCATTATGAAATCTTTTTTTCTCCGACATGTTTCTCTCTCCTCTAATCTTCCTCTTTCAAAATCATGATGCGATCTTGTCCATCAAGCTCTTGCATCTCTACTAAAATCTCTTCCGCCCGAGATGTTGGAATGTTCTTCCCAACATAATCTGCACGGATTGGCAATTCTCGATGCCCACGATCCACCAGGACTGCTAATGAAATTTTTCTTGGTCTGCCAAAATCCATTACTGCATCCATTGCTGCGCGAATCGTTCGTCCTGTATACAAAACATCATCAATTAAGATAACTTCTTTTCCTTCTAAGGAAACTGGGATGTCAGAAGAATGAAGTTCTGGTTCTTCAGGGCTTTCTTTTTTGTCATCTCGGTATAAAGTGATATCCAGTTCTCCTACAGGAATCTCGATATCTTCTAGCTGCTTCAGGCGTTCAGCGATTCTTGATGCAATGTAGATTCCACGTGTTTTGATACCTACTAATACAATATCTTGGATGCTATGATTTCTCTCGATAATCTCGTAAGTAATTCGAGTCAATGCTCGCTTCATCGTTACCTGATCTACTACTTCTTTTGCTTGCATATTCATTCCCCCTACTTTTTTGCATAAAAAAACTCCTGCCCTAAGAGGACAGGAGGAATGTTTAGACTGAGCGTATACTGATACACTGATAGCTATACTATGTCAATGAGCAATCTACTTATGGCGCACCATACGTATCCTTGCTCCCACCCTTCTTAGCCTCACGGGACTAAACTTAAAGGAATTCTATTAAGTTTTATGCTTTCGTTGTTAATTACTATACCGTTATCTAAATTAAAATGCAATGTTTTTTCTTAATTTTTCTAAAGTTTTTTCAAAAACTTCTGGAAGAGGTGCTTCAAAGATCATCTTTTCGTTTGTAGTCGGGTGCGTAAAACCCAACATTTGCGCATGGAGAAACTGACCATTGCCTTTCAAAGTTTTCTTTGGTCCGTATACTGGATCTCCAGCTAACGGATAACCGATATACTTCATATGCACACGGATCTGGTGTGTTCTTCCGGTTTCTAGTTTTAATTCAACCAGAGTAAATCCTTCGAAACGTTCCAATACAGTAAAATGTGTGACAGCCGGCTTCCCATCTTCTCTTATCGCCTGCATTTTCCGGTTTTCCTTCGAACGGCCGATTGGCGCATTGATGGTTCCTTTTTCGTGAGGAATCTCTCCATGGACTAAAGCAACATATTTGCGCAAAGAGGTCTTATCTTTTAATTGCTGAGCTAATGATTCGTGTGCCTGGTCATTTTTGGCAACCATTAGCAGTCCAGAAGTATCTTTGTCGATTCGGTGAACAATACCTGGACGAATAACGCCGTTGATCGTAGAAAGATCCTTGATATGGTACATCAGCGCATTGACCATTGTGCCATGCGTATGACCTGCTGAAGGATGAACGACCATTCCTTGAGATTTGTTTATCACCGCTACATCTTCATCTTCGTAAACGATCGTCAACGGGATATTTTCTGGGACCACATCTAATGTTTCTGGTTCGGGGATCAAGACAGTAATCTCGTCTCCTTGTTTTACTTTGTAATTTGCTTTGACTGGCTGTCCATTGACAGAAACCGCTCCATTTTTCAGCCACAGCTGAATTTGCGAACGACTGTAATCGGTGAATAAATTAGTCAATACTTTATCGATCCTACCAGATTCATGGTGAATCGTCGTTTTAAGTTCTGTCATTTTTTTCTTTGATCCTTTTCATCTAAAATAATATAAATTAATATACAAATCACTCCACATACAAGTGTCACATCTGCTACGTTAAAAATCGGAAAGCTCATAAAATCTGTCTGGAACATATCTACTACATAGCCAAGTCGGAGACGATCAATAAAGTTGCCAATCGCACCAGCTAAAATCAGGCTCAATCCAATCATGAACCAGCGATTACCTTTTTCACGATTTTTAATTATCAATGTGAGAATCACAACGACTGCAATGAGTGTCACTATAGTAAAGAACCACATCTTCCCTTCTAGCATACTCCATGCGGCTCCAGTGTTTCGAATATGATTCAGTGACAAAATACCTGGTATAAGATTTTTCGTCTCTCCAAGCGCTAGATTATCAGTGATCCACCATTTGACCAACTGATCCACTCCTACTAGCAAAGCGCTGAATATCCAATAAATAATTAACAAAAAATCAATCCTTTTCTATTTGTTTATAAATATCACGAGGTCGTACGATCCCGAGCAGATTACCATCGGGATTCCCATCTTTAGTGATAAGTACGGCTTCCAAAGTCCCTTGCTCACGAAACATCGCTTCAACCTCGTAAATATGTGTTTTAGCTGGAACAAAATGATAATTTGTGTACTTTCCGTTTTGGATGATCAAATCCAACGCTCGTTTATTTGTTAAATCAACCGGACCTTTTTGGCTTTCTTTTGCTAGCCAAAACCCGATATTACGTAAAGTAATCAATGCTACAAATTTTCCTTTATTGTATAACGGAAATTGTGAATACCTTTTTTCTGCTACTATCTTTAACAGTTCAAGTAACGGAAGATCTTGTTCAAAACCTGTTACACGTTTTGCAAATCGAGGCAGCACGGTTTCAGGCTGAATCAGTTCTTGTTCGATCAGCTGGATTCGCTTGACTGTCCAATCATTTGGCTCTGCAATGACAAAATCGACTGCGATCCGATCATGGACGATCGCATTCCTTAACTGAGCAAGCTGTAAAAGATCATCTTCGTATTTTCTGATCATCAATTGTTTTCTTTGAGCTAGGCGTCTGACAAGTTCGGTAAATCCCATATTTCGTGCATTTCCCATCTCGTCTCTCATCCATTTTTCGATTCGATTGAAACTGATTAAAAAAAGATCAGAGTTTGCCATAATTTTCCTCCTTGATCAAATATGCCCGGTTTTTTATATAGAAAAAGAACGCAAACAACACAATAACTGCAAAAAAACTGAAAAATAAATTTTGTAGAAAAACTGCCCCCAACCCAGTTGCTAGAAATAAGAACGGATAGATTTGAAGAATCAAGTAATTCATTGTGATCACATAAGCAGGCTTTGCTTCTTTCACTGTATAAACGGGGCTTTTTAGCCAATAAAAGGTGACCTGCATCGTAAAGGGCACTTCCAGATCAAGCGTTATCTTTTGTTCATAATTGAGAACACTGCGTTTTTCATTGTTGATTCTTAGCTGAATCGAGCTACCCATACCGTAAAAACCGGTTTTTCTTATAAATGTCGTTTTCATCATACCCTCCTATTATGCTTTAGTATAGCTCAAAATACAATAAAGAAAAAGAATGATCCTAGTGTAAACAAAATTAATTCCCTATCGTCTAAAAAAAGAAGCTGTAGTCAAAATACAGCTCCTTCGATGTTTAATGAAAGTTATTTAACATATGGTAGTTTGTGATCAAGATTAAAACAACCCCAACACTTCTCCGTCATTTGTCACGTCCATATTCAATGCAGCAGGTTTTTTAGGCAAACCAGGCATCGTCATAACATCTCCAGTCAAGGCTACTAAAAATCCTGCCCCTAATTTTGGGATGATTTCGCGGATCGTGATGGTGAAATCTTCCGGTGCACCTAACAGTGAAGGATCATCAGAAAATGAATACTGTGTTTTTGCCATACAAATCGGCAGTTTGTCCCATCCATTCTTCGTAAACTCTTCTATTTGTTTTTGCGCTTTTTTGCTGAAAACAACACCATTTCCTCCGTAAATTTTCTTGACGATTGTTTCTGTCTTTTCTTGTATCGTTTCTTCTAGGCGGTATAATGGCTTGTAATTAGCTTCTTTTCTATCAATCAATCGTACTACAGCTTTTGCTAAATCAACGCCGCCTTCTGCTCCATCTGCCCATACACTCGCTCTCTTGGCAATAATCCCCTGATTTTCACACAAGTGCTCCAACAGTGTGAGTTCATTGTCTGTATCTGTTACGAATTCATTGATTGCGACGATCACAGGTAGCTGATATTGTTCCATATTACGTATATGGCGCTTTAAATTTGCAAAACCTACTTTCAAAGCATCAAGATTCTCATTTTTAAGTTCATCTTTTTTCATTCCGCCATGCATTTTCAATGCACGGACAGTGGCGACAATCACCACAGCATCCGGCGCTTTTTTCAAGTTAGGTACTTTGATATCTAAAAATTTCTCTCCGCCAAGATCTGCACCAAATCCTGCCTCTGTGACAACGTAATCTGCTAATCTCAATGCTGTCTTGGTAGCTAAAATACTATTGCAGCCATGAGCGATATTGGCAAACGGTCCCCCGTGGACAAAAGCTGGTGTTCCGTAAATTGTTTGTACAAGATTCGGCTTGATTGCATCTTTCAGCAGTAATGCCAGAGCGCCTTCTGCTTTCAAGTCTCCAGCAGTCACAGGCTGACGGTCAAATGTATAGCCGACAACGATCCTTGCAAGACGAGCCTTTAAATCTTCAAGGTCTGCCGCAAGACACAAAATAGCCATGATTTCGCTGGCAACTGTGATATCAAACCCATCTTCTCTTGGGACACCTTGGATTGGACCACCCAAACCAACGATTACTTTACGCAGTTCGCGATCATTTAGATCAACTACCCTTTTCCAAATCACTCGGCGGGCATCGATGTTCAATTCATTTCCTTGATGAATATGATTATCTAAAAGAGCAGATAATGCATTATTAGCTGTTGTGATAGCATGCATGTCACCAGTAAAATGCAAGTTGATATCTTCCATAGGTAATACCTGTGCGTATCCTCCGCCTGCAGCGCCACCTTTAATCCCCATCACAGGACCAAGTGACGGTTCTCGCAATGCAATAACAGATTTTTTATTGATTTTATTTAGGGCATCTCCTAACCCCACAGTGATCGTTGACTTTCCTTCGCCAGCTGGTGTTGGATTGATGGAAGTAACTAAGATCAAATGCCCATCAGCGTTGTTTTTCGAGCGATTGATTCCAGAAAAATTGATTTTCGCTTTATATTTCCCATACAGTTCTAAGTCGTCTTCCTTAAGATCTAATTTTCCAGCCACTTCAATAATCGGTTCTAGCTCTGTTTCTTGTGAAATTTGCAGATCACTCTTCATTTAATTACCCCTTTTCACGAACTTTATCTGAAAAAACATTCCATTTGTTAAGATATGCCAATTATACCTTTTTTTATTCAGAAAAAAAACATAAAATTACAGGTTTTTAATTTATTTGACGTACTTATAAATACTCTTTATAATGAAGGCTATGATCAGACTTTAGAAAGGTCGTGAGTGCTTTGACCACAGGAATTGTAAAATGGTTTGACAACAAAAAAGGATACGGCTTTATCAGTTATGATGACACAGAAGAAATTTTTGTACATTTTACTGCGATTGAAGAAGAGGGATTCAAAACTTTGGAAGAAAATCAAGTGGTCGAATTTGAGATCATCGAAGGGAATCGAGGAACACAAGCTGCCCATGTCAAGAAGGGCAACGTTCAGACTACCGACACTAGTATGCATGAATAGATAAACAAATAGAGTGAGACGCTAAACGGGATGAACCGTACGTCTCACTCTTTTCTTTTCCTGTAAAAATTCGTTTTTTTAGGTTCCGATTTTTAAAATTAGCTTTTTCTTTTTTTCGTATAAGGATAAGGAATTGATTCTGATTTGGGTCCGTTTTTTTCAAAATGATCAAAAAGGACTACTTGATCTTTTTTTCGCATCATGAAAACAGATGGGGCTTTCTCATCTTGCAACATCATTTGCACCCCAGTATTAGTTGGCGTCAAAGATCGAATCTGTCCGACAGATATTTCTCGGTCTTTCCAAAAAGCAGCGTAACGTATAATCACAGAGTTTGATTTTAAAATAAAAGAACGCCGCAAACCTAGAAATAGAAAAACAAGAAAAATACCTAAAACAAAATTGCTTTTCCAATAAGGACCTGTGTTTTCTAAAGAAAGAATCAGACTAAAAAACAGAATGATCAAGGTCAATGACCAATAGATGATCGTATGTGCCAGTTCAGGCTGCCATCGAATATTTTTTTTCATTCTCTAACCTCTCACCGATTCAGTAATGATATAATCTTACCATAACATTAGTTTGAACAAAAAGGAGAATCTCTTTTTATGTTAAAAGTATACATTGATGCCTCTACAAAAGGCAACCCTGGTCCTAGCGGAGGCGGAATCTTGATTGTCTATCAAGGTAAACAAGAACAGCTATCTATCCCGCTTTCTGTAGGGACAAACCATCAAGCAGAATTCGAAGTCTTTTTAAAAACTTTAGAATTTCTAAAGAAAAACGACTTACAGAATGAAACGATTTTCTGTTTTTCAGACAGCAAAACACTAGTTTCTACGGTCGACAAAAACGCAACGAAAAACGAGCTCTTCCTTCCCTACCTTCAAAGAATCCAAGAACTTCTATCCGAATTTTCTTTATTGATCCTGCAATGGTTGCCCGAAAACAAAAATAAAGGAGCAGATAATCTTGCACGTCAGGCTCTCCAAAAACAATTAAAAGAAAAAAAGACTCTTTAAATTAAAAACTTTAAAGAGTCTTTTTATAGTTTCTTATTTAATATAAAAGATAATTGCGATCAAACGTAATTTCCAATTGGTAATCTCCGATTTTTTCTTCTATTTGACTACGTAAGATTCTTTCTAGTTCTGTATCATCAAACTGGAATTTCTCAGGGACCACTACATCAAATTGCAGCGTTTTTCCTTGATGAATTACTCTAAAATCATGAATATTAAGCCCTGTACCTGTTTCAAGAAGAATTTGCTTTAACTGCCGCAAGATATTATAGTATTTTTCGTTATCAACAGGCATTGGATCCAAGTGACAGACAAGTTCCACATCCAAAGACTTTTTAAAGTCTTTTTCTATCAGATCAATGATCTTATGGGCCACATTCAAATTCATTGATTCATCTACTTCGATGTGGACTGATGCAAAGCGTTTATTGGGTCCATAGTTATGCACCAATAAATCATGATAGCCAAGTATATCATCGCAAGCATTTAAATGCTCTTCCATTTCTTCAATCTCTGCTGGCGTTGGGCGACTTCCTAATAGTTCGTATACAAAATTTCGAAGCATCGTCAATCCACTATAAAGGATATATAATGCTAAAGCAAAACCTATATATCCATCGATACGCCATCCAGTTACCCATTCGATTGCTGCTGAAAGCAATACAGCCAGTGTAGTAAAGACATCATTATAACTATCTGTTGCTGTAGCTCTCAATGTTTCAGAATCAATGGATTGCGCAATAACCCGATACATTTTTCCTTGTGCAAATTTCAAAAAGATGGAAATGATTAGGACAAAAAAGACGATGGGTGTTAAAGAGACATTTTCTGGATGGATGATTTTTTCAGCAGAAGACTCTAAAAATTGAAATCCTACATAAGTAATGATGATCGAAACAAATAACCCACTGATATATTCGAAGCGTTCGTGTCCATAAGGATGTTCCTGATCTGCTGGCTTTGCAGCAATTTTAAATCCGATCAAAGTCAATATGGATGAAGCAGTATCTGATAGACTGTTCACTGCATCAGCCATAATGGAGACACTTCCTGAAAAAAGCCCGATCATTAGCTTAGAGACAAACAAGATCAGATTCGTAACCAATCCTAAGATACCCGCTAGTACTCCTTTTTTTGTCCGCTGTTGCGGTATTTGTTTCTTTTTTTCTTCTTGTTTCTTAACCAAATTTTTTACCCCTTCTAGTTTGCTTGTTGCTCAGGTAAAAAGATGGAGAGGACGATTGTTTTCCTCTCCTCTCTTCCTTTTTCTATCTATCGTGCGTCCTATTACTATTAAAAGATGGTCATTATTCTGGTTTCAACGGTGTTGCTGCAAATAACGCTTTTGCTAGTAATGGTGTTATGATTCCCGCACCTATTGCTTCTGGTATCCCATTGATTGCTGCAACCCCTGCTAAGGTTTTAAATAAAAGAGCAGAATCTACACCATAGGCATCTGCCGTTGCACCTGTATAAAATAATCCCATGAATCCTAACACTAAGACTGTATTGACCAATGAACCCAGTACCCCTGCAAAGGCTGAGCTGATCGTTATTGATTTATTTTTTTGATAAATCCAGTGGAAAACCAAGCCTGCTACTAAGCCAACAAGTACTCTGGGAACTACCGAGATAATCGGATTCGTGAACACTAATGTATCAAATGGCGTTGTTGGCATGGCATAGGCACGAACAATTGTAGCGATTCCCCAAAACAAGCCAATCACCATGCCATCTTTTGGGCCTAATACTACTGCAGCAATAATTACTGTGATATGGATAATTGTTAAACTAATGAATCCTAATGGAATAAACCCCAGCCAAGGAACCATCGCTTGTACGATGATGATTGCTAACAAGATCGCACGTAAGACTAGTCGAAAGGTCTTATTTCTACTATTCATTTTTTCACCCCTTTTTATTTATACTAATCGTAAAAATTTCTGTCACTTTCGTCAACTAAAGACCATCCGAATCCGACCATTTGATTAGATGCGCCAGCCAATTGAAAAAAGTATGAGGGCAAGACTTGTTTGTCTTCGCCCCCATAATCATGTTTCGTTCAATGTTTGAACTTTTGTTTTTCTGTCAAACGTAAACGCCCTATTGTTGCGCAACCCATTCTTTCGCAGCTTTAAGTGCATCTGGAATACCAGCAGGATTTTTCCCGCCAGCTTGTGCCATGTCTGGACGTCCACCACCGCCACCGCCTACTTTCGGTGCGATTGCTTTAATCAAGTCGCCAGCTTTTAGTCCAGCTTCATTTGATTCTTTCGTCATTGCCGCTAGCAGACTGACTTTTCCTTCTTGTTCGTTTGCTAAAACAAGAATATCTGAAATATTTTTTTGTTTCCATTGGTCAGCTAATTGACGCAGCTGATTCATATCTTTCACTTTTACTTGTGCTGCAATGATTGTTTTTCCATTGATCGTTTCTGGATCTTTGAATACATCACCAGCTTGTTGATTCGCTAACTTGCTAGCTAATTGTTCATTTTCCTTTTGTAGCTCTCTTACTTGCTGTTGCAATTGTTCCGCTTTTGAAACAACTTCCTTCAATTGAGGTGATTTAACAATTGTTGCTACTTGTTTTAGTTGTTTTTCTTCTTCTTCAAGTAGTTCGTACGCTTCTTTACTTGTTACAGCCTCGATTCGTCGCACGCCTGCACCAATTCCTGATTCAGAAACGATTTTGAAGATTCCGATGTTTTCTGTATTTGCTACATGTGTGCCTCCGCACAGTTCGATTGACCAGCCGCCAATATTTACTACTCGAACGTCATGTCCATATTTTTCACCAAACAAAGCCATTGCACCCATGTTTTTGGCTGTATCGATATCTGTTTCAATTGTTTCAACTGGGATAGCTTCCCAGATTTTTTCGTTGACGATTCTTTCCATTTCAGCTAATTCATCTGAAGTGATTTGACCAAAGTGGGTAAAGTCGAATCGTAAATGTCCAGGAGCGACTAAAGAACCAGCTTGATTTGCATGCTCGCCAAGTACTTCTTTCAATGCCTTGTGCAGTAGATGGGTTGCTGTATGGTTTTTGATGATCCGATTGCGCATCGATTGATCAATCAATAGATGATAGGTTTGTCCTTCACTCATTGGTGCTTTTACTTCTACGGTGTGCATAAATTGACCATTAGGCGCTTTTTGAACATCTGTAACAACTGCTACGATTTCGCCTACTTCATTCATGATCCATCCTTGATCCGCTACTTGCCCACCCATTTCTGCATAGAAAGGTGTTTGATCAAAGATCATTTGAGCTTCACCTTCTGCGACTTCATTCAAAAGAGACTCACCTTTAACGATGACCAATAATTGACTATCTGATTCTTGTTCTGTGTATCCAATGAATTTACTTTCTACTTTGATATCTGTCAATAAAGCAGATTGTACCCCCATTGATTTTTCAGTACTGCGGGCAGAGCGAGCACGTTCGCGTTGTGCATCCATTTCTTTTTCAAAACCAGCATGATCAACTTTCAGTCCTTCATCTTCTGCCACCTCTTCCGTTAATTCTACTGGGAAGCCATATGTGTCGTATAGTTTGAAGATGTCTTTTCCTGCTAGAGTCGTCCCGTTTTCGTTTTTTACTTCTTGGATCACTTGATTTAAGATTTCCAAACCTTCATTGATTGTTTCATTGAAACGTTCTTCTTCTGTACGGATAACTTTTTCAATAAATTCTTTTTGTTGAAGTACTTCAGGATAATAACTTACCATGATTTCCCCAACAACAGGGACTAAACGATATAAGAATGCTTGTTCAATACCTAATTTTTTCCCATGCATGACAGCACGACGAAGCAAACGGCGTAAGACATACCCTCTCCCTTCATTCGATGGCAATGCACCGTCGCCAATAGCAAATGAAAGGGCGCGAATATGATCTGCGATTACTTTGTAAGAAATATCTGTTACTGGGTTTTCACCATATTTTACTTGTTTGCTTAGCTTTTCTACGGCGTGGATAATAGGCATAAACAAGTCTGTCTCAAAGTTCGTTGGCGCATCTTGAACGATTGAGACCATGCGTTCCAATCCCATCCCCGTATCAATGTTTTTATGAGGAAGTGGTTCAAATGTGTTATCAGGCTTATGGTTGAATTCTGAAAATACTAAGTTCCAGATTTCTAAATAACGTTCATTTTCTCCTCCTGGATAGTTTTCAGGATCGTCTTCTGCTAAATCGTTATAAGCTTCTCCACGGTCATAGAAAATTTCCGTATCCGGACCACATGGGCCTGCACCGATATCCCAGAAGTTGTCTTCTACATCAATAATGTGATCTAACGGCAGGCCAACTTCTTCATGCCAGATGCGTTTTGCTTCTGTATCTTTTGGATAAACTGTTACATAAAGTTTTTCTGGAGCGAATGCCATCCATTTTGGATCAGTCAAAAATTCCCATGCCCAGTGGATGGCTTCATTTTTGAAATAGTCGCCAATCGAAAAATTACCCAGCATCTCAAACATCGTATGGTGACGTGCTGTTTTACCGACATTTTCGATATCATTTGTTCGAATAGATTTTTGGGCATTTGTGATTCTTGGATTTTCTGGCACAACTGAACCATCAAAATATTTTTTCAATGTTGCAACACCAGAGTTGATCCACAATAAGGTTGGATCGTTCACGGGGATCAAAGACGCACTAGGTTCAATCGTATGTCCTTTAGATTGGAAGAAATCAAGAAACATTTGTCGAACTTGTGCACTACTTAATTGTTTCATGTCATTACCTGCTTTCTATAAATTAAATACAAAAAAACACCATCACAGCCAAGGACGAAAACTCGCGGTACCACCTTGATTGCAATGATGTGTAATCATTACCTCTTAAACTCGATAACGCTGAGCTGCGTCGGTATTTCTACCAAAATAGAAAAAGGGAGCAATTTGATTAGTGACTATTCTTTTTTCAGCCAAGAAAGAATTTTCTGTGAGTCTTAAAAAAACAAATCATATCCTTTTCGTACTTAATTAGTATACGCATTCTATTGATCACTGTCAATATCTCAATTTTTATTTTCATTTCCTTTTGGTCATACTCCACGATTTTTGGTACGATAAGAATAAAGGAATCAATACATCTCTGCTATTCATGACAAGGAGGAATATGATGAAAAAAATAGTTGGAGCGGATGAATGGATACGCGCAGCTAGCTGCTTTTTGAGATATCAAGTTTTTGTATTAGAACAAGGGATTCCTGCAGAACTAGAATTCGACGGAAAAGATATCCCGCAACAAACCTATTATCTATTTCTTGATCAAAAAAGACCAGTAGCTACTTTGCGTTATGAAAAGAAAACACCTACTTGCTTCAAGCCGGAACGATTTTGCGTAGCAAAAGAATACCGAGGAAAAGGGTTAGGCGGTCAGTTGCTTGAAGCTGCTGAAAAACGGGCGGTTTCAGAAGGTTGTCAGACTAGTTATGTAGTAGCTGAAATGACGGCTGTAGATTTTTATGAAAAACAAGGGTATCATACTTGCACAGAACCTTTTATTGAAGACGAAGTACTTTGTATCGGAATGGAAAAAAGTCTAGCTTAAAAACAAGAGGCTGTGACACGCCTTTTGTCACAACCTCTTGTTTTTTATTTATGCGAATTTTTCTTATTTTTACGAGCAGTACGACTTTGCTGTCTGCGTTCGATTTTGCGTTCTTTTTTATTTTTTTCTGCAATTGCCCAATCGATTTTTTTCTTATAACCAGGCTTGATCTTTTTCTTTTTCTTCTTCACAAGACCAATCAGCGTGGGATCTAATACATCTTTTGATTTTTCTCGTTTGGCACGTCTATTACGATCGTATGTTTTGACGATTTCCCCATTTTTGATTTCTTTTGGTTCAAATGAGACGCCCAATTTTTCTATCGCATCAATGGCTTGCTCATCATTTGGCGAATATAACGTAATGGCCGTTCCTTTTAAGCCATTACGTCCAGTACGTCCGACACGATGGATAAAGAAGTCTAGATCTTCTGGAATTTCTGCATTGATAACATGAGAGACACCTTCGATATCGATCCCTCTAGCAGCTAAATCAGTCGCTACAACATATTGATACTCCAGATTCTGTACTTGTCGCATCACTCGCTTTCTCTCTCTTGGTGTGATGTCTCCATGAATCTTTGCTACTTTCAAGCCTTGGTTTTTCAAGTAATCGGCAATTTCATCCACATGCTGTTTTGTATTGGCAAATACGATTGCTAAATAAGGATGACCAATTGTCAGCAGTTGATAAATCATTTGATTCTCATCTTTACCTTTTGTTGAAATCAGCCAATTTTCAATGTCTTCAGAAATAACTGCTTTTGGTTTGATTTCTTCAATGATTGGATTTTCCATGTATTTTCGCAAGAATGGACGAAGTTTTTCTGGAATAGTGGCAGAAAAAACTAAAAACTGCAGCTTTTCTGGTAATCGACTTGCAATTTGGTCTACTTCATTTAAAAAACCCATATCCAATGTCATATCCGCTTCATCGACAACAAATGCAAATGCGGTGTGAATCTTCAGCGCTTGTTCATTTATCATGTCTAATATTCTACCAGGCGTGCCTACTACAACCTGTGGCTGTTGGTGATGCAGACGATTTAATTGACGCTGTTTGTCTGTACCGCCGACAAAATTCGAGACACGGATCTCCGGTGTAGAAAATTTAGCGATTTGTGTAGCTGCTTCATAGATCTGTGCAGCTAGTTCCCTACTTGGAGCTGTAATAACAACTTGTACTTCCTCTTTTTCTGCATTGATTTTTTCAAACAAAGGCAACAAAAACGTATGTGTTTTTCCTGTACCAGTTTGAGATTGCCCAATGATATTTTTTCCTTTTGCAATTAAAGGAATCAAACGTTCCTGGACCTCTGTGGGCTGTTTGAAGCCCTTTGCGGTTAACGCTTCATTGATAAACGGTTTGAAGCGGAATATATCAAAATTATTCATTCGTGCACCTCTTCTCTTTAAATTATCACGACTTTGGCATTATAACACAGACAAAGCGTTTTTGCTCAGCTAATTTCGAGAATCATCATCCTTTGTTTGGCCAATCGTGCTAACAGTATATGTGTGACTAGCTTTTTCATAAAACAGAATCCGTTTTTTTCTCAAAAATGATAGCAAGATATTTAAAATAAAAATACCTTGCAGTAACAAGACACCGAGAGAAATGAATACTGCACTCATCTGCAACACCGTATTCGTTGTCGAATTCATGATTTGCTGAAGCAACTGCCCCAACCAGCTTAAACCATAAAAAAGAAAGTACAGATACCCGTAGCGGATCATCAATGCTTTTAAAGAAATTCGTTCGCGGTCTTCTTCCACCAAACGGATACGCACAATTTTTTTGCCAAGTGTCCATCCATTGGTTATAAACGGTACAATCATAAAGTATACCCCTACTTCTAATAAAAGCCACCAGATATGAGAAGTAACTGTCCCTGAATCGAACGCAAGTTTAAAGAAAATCGCCGCTACCAAATTAATAAGAGATAAAAATGTCCAGTCGATCAAATAAGCGACCAAGCGTCGAGTCAATGAGACAGTCTTTCCTTTTTCATAAGAAAGTTCATCCATTCGTCTTCTTGTAGGAAGCATAAATGTAAATAACGGCGTAACGACAAAACCAATGATTCCACCCAATGTATTTGTCACTAAATCATTCACATCAAATAAGCGGTATGGTCTTGGGTAGATAAAATAAAGTCCACTTAACTGTGTTAGCTCAAAAAATAGTGATAGACAGAAACTAGCAATCATCGTTTTCATAAAAGAAAGCCGGAAATAATATCTTAAATAAATGCCAAATGGTATGAGTAATAAAACATTAAAAGCTGGTTCCAAAAATACACTCTGCTTCATTGCCGGCAGATAGGTACTAGGTTCAGACAATACCAATACCGTGTTGTCTCTGAAATGTTGCCATGAAGCAAACAAATGCAGCTCCATCTTTGGCCCTGTCATTTGGGCAACCGTCTCCTTTGCCGGAAGTGGTAAGATCACCAAAAAATACGCACACAATAAATAAAAAACGAAAGAATACAAAATAACTGCCCTTGTTACTAGAAATGTTCCATACTTTCGATATTCATAAATAAAAAAACAGATGAGATCGCTAAGGCTAAAAATGGAAAAACAATCAGCGCAAAACGAATCGGTTCGATATAACTTGCCATATGACTCCTCCTTGATTCTTTGTATCTCTCTTATCTTAGCAGTCCTTTGCTGTTTCAAGCAAGTAACGAGGCTATTATTTCTCATTTCTTTCAAAGTAAAGTAAGATAAACACAAAGGGGGTGTCGAGATGCTGAATATGTACTTTGTTTTTGGCGTACCTATTTTTTTACTGTTCCTTTATGCTACGATCGCTTATGTAAGAAAAAGAACTACAATTCATTATTTAGGATTTATTCTCCTGATTATTTCGGGTTTCATGCTAGTCTTCAATCTTCAGACTTGGCAGCAAGCACTTCTTGAAATGGATAAAATTTCTCCACAAGCTTTGTCTAAAGTGCTTGGCTACCCTGTCTATCTGATTTGGCTTCCCATTTTCATTTCTGGTTGCTTGGTTTTATTAAATATTTATCGCGGCGTACACCGAATAGTTCAGTTACGCAAATCAAAGTAAAAGGCAGAAATCGGTTGAGCCCGATTTCTGTCTTTTACTTTGCTATTTCATCGTAGACAAAACGACATTTACGTGATCAAAATTAACGAGTACTTTTGACATTTCTTCCACGTACTCCTCATTTAAATAAAATATTTTGTTTGGCAGAGAAGTGCAGTTCTAATAAAATTCGAATGTTTTAGCTATCTACGTTTTAAATAGAGATAAATCGGGATACCAGCAAGTGTCAATACTATCCCCATCGAAGCTAAAAAGGTCTGAGTGATAAGCGTGCTTGATACGATAAAAGTCCCTCCAATGATTGCTACTAGTGGAATAAACGGATACATTGGAACTTTGTATGGTCGAAACAAATCAGGTTCTTTTTTACGAAGAAGAATGACACCAACAAAGACCATTGTATAAAAAATCCAAATGACAAAGATCAGCATATCCGTTAGTGTATCAAAACCACCGACCATCATCATGCCAATAGCGATGACTAGCTCTAAGATACCTGCGGCTACAGGAACTTTAGTTTTATCATGAAGTTTAGCAAAGAGCTTGCTAAAAGGCAGGTTGTTTTCTTTTGCCATAACATAAGGGAGACGCATTCCAGTAAGGGTATAGCCATTGATGGTTCCATAAATAGAAATCAAGATACCAACTGTGACCAGTCTTCCACCGAAGCCGCCAAAAATCATTTTTGCAACGTCACTTGCCGCATTGCTGTTTCCTGCGACTCCGTCGATAGATGCGGTTCTTAAGAACACCGCATTTACTAATAAATAAACGATCATGATTCCGATGATTCCTAAAGAAATTGCTTTTGGCAAATCTTTCGCCGGCTTTTTCAATTCTCCCGAAATATTTCCTACGTGTATCCAACCGTCGTATGCGAACATCGTTGCTAGCAAGCCAGCTCCCAAAGCAGAGAAAAATGAAAGGTTTTCTCCTGCTTGGATCGGAAACAGTTGGAAGTCTACTCCTTCTTGTCGGAACAAACCGAAAATAACAATCACAAACAAAGGGATAAGCTTGCAGACAAGCGTAATCGACTGAAAAGCCCCTCCAGCTTTAGAACCTAAAAAATTAATCAGCAGGATCGATACAGCAGCTGTAACAGCTACGGGAACAATCATTGACTGGGAAAGACCAAATAGATTGACGAGCTGCTGTATTTCCGTAAATCCGTTCGATATATTTAATCATCCCTCCTGTTTCTGGAATAGCAGCTGCCAGTTCAGCTCCTGTTAGTCCTGCACAGACAGAAATCATACCACCGAGAAACCAAGAAAACATATGCAAACTGGCGGATCCTGTAACTTCTGCTACGCTTGCGGCTTTAAAAAATACCCCTGCACCGATCACTGTGCCCATAACAGTCGATAAAGCAGTAAAAAATCCCATCGTACGTTTTAATTCATTTTCTATTTTTACTTCTTTTACTGGCGTGGCTTGATATTCTTCCATCCCTTGTCCCCTTTCATACCATAGCCAATCCCAAAAGTATAAAAAACTTTTTGGATGTGGTTCTTGTTTTATACCGTCTCTACCAATTTTTCTTTCAGTTTTTCCAACATATCCTTTGTCATCGCATCTAAGTCGTATTTCGGCGAAAAGCCCCATTCCTCTTGCGCACAAGAAACATCTAGTGAATTTGGCCAAGATTCTGCTATTGACTGACGTACAGGATCCACATAATAATCCATTTCAAAATCTGGTATGATTTTTTGAATAGATGCTTTGATCTCTTCCGGGTCAAAAGACATCGCCGATATATTGAAGGCATTTCGATGAACCAATCGATCAGGATCTGCATTCATGAGTTTTATAATGGCATCGATCGCATCTGGCATATACATCATATCCATTGATGTACCTTGATCAATGAAACTAGTGTACTTTCCTTCTTTGATTGCTGAATAATAAATATCGACTGCGTAGTCTGTCGTACCGCCTCCTGGCAAGGTTGCATAAGAAATCAATCCAGGGAAACGGACACCACGAGTATCTACGCCATATTTCACATAATAATAATCACATAGTAGTTCTCCAGCTACCTTCGTTACCCCATACATGGTTGTAGGACGCTGAAGAGTATCTTGTGGGGTATGATCTTTTGGAGTATTTGGACCAAACGCGCCGATTGAACTTGGCGTAAAAAATTTCAGCTGGAATTCTCTAGCGACTTCCAATGCATTGACCAGCCCAGTCACGTTCAAATCCCAGGCTAATTGTGGTTTTGCTTCTGCAACAGCTGACAAAAGAGCAGCCAAATGAATCAATGTGTCCACTTGATATTGTTCTGCTATGCTGCGCATTTTTTCGTAATCCATTACATCTAGGATCTCAAAGATATCGTTTTTCTCAATGACTTCAGGCATGCGTATATCTGTCGCAATAACATTTTCACTACCTAGTTCTTGACGCAACCGTGCTATCAACTCTGAACCAATTTGTCCTAAACATCCTGTCACCAGTACTTTTTTCATAATGAACCTCCCCTGATCATGTTTACTACTAACTTCAGATGATTAACAATATATGCGTGAACATGTTCTCTAATTTTAAATAGACGAAAAAACTAAATTTAGTTAAATAATTTCCATTTCTTTTCCTATTTTTTGATAAACTGCTACTGCTTCATCAAGCATTTCCCTCGTATGTTCTGCAGTCGGCATATTTCTGATCCTGCCTGTCCCAAGAGGCACAGTTGGATAAACGATTGGTTTAGCATAAATCCCATGTTCGATCAGCTTCTTAGAGAAAGTCTGAGTCACTTTTTCATCTCCCAAAATGACTGGAGTAATAGGTGTTTCAGACATACCGATGTTATAGCCTACTTTTTTCAATTCTTCTTTAAAATAATTAGCATTTTCCCAAACTTTTTCGACAAGTTCCGGATGTTCTTGCATCAAAGTAATCGAAGCCAATGCAGCTGCAGCTGCACCTGGAGTTAGCGAGGTAGAAAATAGGAATGGCCGACTTCTAGCTTTCAACCAGTCGATTAGTGTTTTCGATCCAGCTACATAACCCCCAACAACACCTATAGCTTTCGATAACGTGCCCATTTGCATATCGATTTTGTCGCTTAATCCAAAATGCTTGACGGTTCCTGCACCTTTTCCAGTTACGCCTGAGCCGTGCGCATCATCAACGTAGGTGATCAGTCCATATTTTTCAACAATCGGAATAATTTCCGGCAATCGTGCAATGTCTCCATCCATGGAGAAAACACCATCTGTGATATACATGATTTTTTTATATTTCTTACTTTCTATCGCTTCCTTTGCTTTTTTCTCAAGGTCTTTCATATCTTGATGTTTAATTCGGATGATTTTTGCTCCGGATAAGCGGCAACCGTCAATAATAGATGCATGGTTTAATTCATCCGATAAGATAGCATCTTCTTTTGTCATTACTGCAGAGATAGCGCCCATATTGCAGTTGAATCCAGATTGAAAGGCGATTGCTGCTTCTGTCCCTTTGAATTCTGCGATTTTTTCTTCTAATTGCTGATGGATTTTCAGCGAACCATTGATCGTTCGGACTGCTCCTGCTCCTACACCATAAGTTTCGGTTGCTTCAATACATGCTTTTTTCAATTCTTCGCGATTGGCAAATCCAAGATAATTGTTGGATGCTAGATTGATCATCTTTTTTCCGTCTACGATGATACAAGCACCATTTTCACTTTCTAGTATGTCGATCGTATTGTATAACCCCTTTTCTTTCAGTTGATCCAATTCTTTCTCTAAATACATTGTTAGTTCTTTGGAAGACATTGTCTCCACCTCCATATTCATCTGTCTTGCAGAACATACCAAACATATATCGTGTCATTCATCTACAAAGCAAGTATGCCATATTTTTGATAACGCTTACACTGAATATGAGAATTATTTAACCACATTTTTTATTTACAGTATCTTTTTACTTTCAAATGACTTATATGGTATGAACAATTACCTTTTAGATAATGATCTATTTTACTTTATCTGGGCAGATAAATACAACACAACCATTGATAGAAGCCCTTTCGTCAAAAACAATTGTATTCTGAATATTTAATTTATTTATTGCATAGACCAATAAAAATACATAAAACTTCCATCTTCATTTATCAGCAATTTTTAATTTTACTCTCTGAATATTTCTTAAAAGTTTTACTTGTTGAATTCGAAAAAAGGACTGTGACAAAAGTCTTGTCACAGTCCCTTCTTCCGAATAAACGGTGTTCTCCTGCCAATTCCGAATCACAAGTCACAATATTCATCAAACATGAGAAGCTATTTTTTGAAATTGTTCCTTGTGACTCGGAGCTGAACGGCAGGCTCACGACCTCTTGGTAAACAGTGTTCCAGAAGTAACTTTTACGGAAAATGATCCGAAATATCTTGGAGCTGACCACTTCTGTCACAACCTCCATCATTTTTTGTTATTTTTGATCCAATTGTCTGGAGTAAAATTTTCATCGTCAATAGACCATTCCAGAAAAAATTCTTCTAAGAATTCACGCATGAAGGTTTCTCTTCGTTTGGCTTCTTCATATCCGTAATCAGTATTCATTTTATCAGACAGCAAGAACAGTTTTTCATAAAAATGATTGATCACTGTCGTGCCTTTTCGGTAATTTTCTTTGTCCTTGAATGTTTGCGGATACAGTTCAGGATCAAAAATCGGGTGCCCATGTCCACCGCCGAAATAAGCAGTACGCAAAATGCCGATTGCTCCTAACGCTTCGATACGATCAGCGTCTTGAACGATCTTACCTTCCAGAGATAGTTCGGCCGCTTCAGAGAGATTTTTAGAAAAGGACATATTTTCGATAATGGAAAAAATCATCGAGATCTGTTCCTCTACTATTGGCAAAGAGCGAAGGAATACACGAAGCTGTTGCTTTGCTTCTTTCTCATTTTTAACGACTTTATCATCAATTGTATCATGTAGGTAAGCTGCTGCAAGCGTCACAAAGCGGTCTGCCTGCGGTTCTGTCTCCAAAATTTTTTCAGCTAACTTGACAACTCTTTTGGTATGATCGCTCCCGTGTCCTGTTTGATCATGCGCTAATTGGTCCATACTATAATCAGCGATCACTTGTAATTTATCCATTCAGTCCACTTCTTTCTTAAGTAAATAGCTGAAAACATCTATAGATTAGATGAATTTCAGCTATCTTTGTAAATTGTATTTTATTTTACCTGATATACATTAAAATACAGGTCTTTCATATAGTCGATCAGGTATTGCGGATTAAGCGGTTCATGTGTTGCATCCATGATTAATTGATTTGGTTTTCTAGATGCACCATATTGATGGATATGCTCTGACATCCAGTTTTTGATTGGAGAGTAATCGTCTGACGCTAGAACATTTTCCACATCTATTTCTTGTTGCAAAGAATGAAGTAATTGCGCAGCATACATATACCCTAATGCATAAGATGGAAAATAACCAAAACTTGCTCCTGACCAGTGAACGTCTTGTAAGATCCCTTCCACATCATTTGTTGGTCTTATTCCTAGATACTCTTCATACTTTTGATTCCATATTTCAGGTAGTTTAGCAATATCCACACCTTCATTGAAAATCATTTTTTCGATTTCATAACGAATGATGATATGGAGAGGGTAAGTCAAACTGTCTGCCTCGATACGAACCAAACTTGGTTTTGTATGGTTTAATGAACGATAAAATTTGTCAAAAGGAATATCATCGAATGTTCCTTCTGCACATTCTTGAAAGAAAGGATATTGCTTTTTCCAGAAGCTGCGACTACTTCCAATAATGATCTCGTTAAACAACGATTGTGATTCATGGATACCCATTGATGTACCTTCATAAACCGGTGTATAAGCATATTTATCATCGATGTCTTGTTCATACATACCATGACCAGCCTCGTGGATCACTCCAAAAACAGCCATTTTGAAATCTGTTTCGTCCCATCGTGTCGTGATTCGTGCATCATTCGGATTAATTCCAGTCATAAATGGGTGGACAGTGTCATCTAAACGACCACGGCTAAAATCATAACCAAGTTGTTCGATTACTTTCACTACAAATCTCTTCTGTTGCTTTTTCGTCATTCTCCGATTTAAAAAGTCTGTTTCAGGTTCAGTCCCTTTTTCTTGGAGCGTACGGCGGATCGAAAGAATTCCTTCTTTAAGCTGATCAAATACCTTATCAAGGATTTCGACAGTCATCCCGGGTTCGTATTGATTCAGCAAAACATCATAATTCGTCTTTTCATCTTTTCTCCAGTAAGGTATCAACTGTTTTGTTAATTCAATATTTTGATTCAATGCTTGTTGAAAATCAGAAAATTGTTGTGTTTCTCTAGCTTTTTGCCATTGTCCGTGTGCTGAAGAAACGGCAGCTGTATATTTTCTCATAAGATCTTCCGGTACGCGATGTTCCAAATCATACTCTTCTTTTACTTTAGCAAAAACGGCAGTTCCAACTTCCGACAATTCTTCCGGATGTTCAGAAAAATAGCGAATGGCTTCTTTGATTTTTGGACCGATTTTTTTTGAAAAATAAATGCTGTAAAGATAGCTGTCTACTTCACTTCGGTATGCACTAGCTTTTTCAGGCATACCTGTTTGTGTATCCCACTCGAGGATCCATAAAGCTTGTTGTAGAAGGTCGATTTCTTTTACTTCTTGTAAAAACTCTTTTTCTTTCATTCCTATTCCTCCAAACATCCAATTGAATGAATCAATTAGTAAGATTATTTGTCTTTCTATTTTTTTCTAGGCGGTCGAGTTCCCCAATACTGGAATAGATCCGTACGCAATGCACCATTATACAATTTTCTTTTTTTGGTTGCTTTTTGTCCGTAAAATTCCTCAAACGCTAAGTCGCTAGTCAAGATATATTTACTCCATGTTTTTAATGGACGGAACACATCGCCCATTTCTTTATATAATTTTCGAACGGTTTCTTCTTCTCCTAGACGTTCTCCGTAAGGCGGGTTAGCCACGATGACCCCGTATTCTTTATCCGTTTTGAAGTCTTTGACTGCTTGTTGCTTAAAGGTAATCGAAGAGCCTAATCCGATTTCTTCTGCATTGGCTTTGGCAATTTCAATCATCCGTCCATTGATATCTGAACCAGTAATATCTAATTCAATATCATAATCTGCTTTTTCTTCGGCTGCTGATCGAACATTTTCCATGATTTCTTGACTGAACCAATCCCAAGATTCGCAAGCAAACTCACGATTGAATCCTGGTGCGATATTATGGCCTATTAAGGCTGCTTCAATACAAAGCGTACCTGAACCACATACAGGATCATAAAATGGACGGTCTTTTCGCCAATTTGTCAGCATAATAAGTGCTGCTGCCATGTTTTCTTTCAATGGTGCTCCACCTTTTTCTAAGCGATAACCACGTTTGAATAAACTTGGTCCTGTCGTATCCAGAGTTACCATCACATGGTCTTTCAGCAAAGCTACTTCCAACTGAAAATGTGCGCCAGTTTCCGTCAGTGGTACAGAAGCTGGACGGTGATAATAGGTACGGAGACGTTCAACGATTGCTTTTTTTGTGATCGCTTGGCAATCAGGTGTGCTATATAGTTTCGACTTGATCGATTTTCCAGCTACAGGAAAAGCTGCATCTAGTGGAAGAAAATCTTCCCAAGGCAATGCTTTTACGCTTTCAAACAATTCATCAAACGTATACGCATCGAATTCCCCAACCACGATTTTTACTCGATCTGCTGTACGTAACCATAAATTAGCTGTAGCGATCGTTTCCATTGTTCCTTCAAAACGTGCACGTCCGTTCTCAACTTGGCATTCGATTCCAAGATCTCTTAATTCTTTACCAACCAGTGCTTCTAGCCCGCTTGCCGCAGTTGCGACGAGGTTGAACTTCCTGTTTTTTTCCATACACAATCTCCTTATTTATAAAAAAAGGAGGTGGGACATCAGTCCTACCCCACACTTTTACTCAAATTCCGAATAACCGGTGATACAAAAGTTTGTTTTGTAATAAGAACGACTCATCTGAAGTATTGAAAAATAGCTTTCGAATGTTTTTCTTGTTTCTTATAACGCATTACTTTTGTCACGACCTAATTCCCTGATGTTTGCGGTTTTCTATAAGCCATGTTCTGTACTTTGCTTTTCCAGGGAGAAAAAACAAAGCGGTAACCATCTATCTGCAGTTATACTGCCTTTTTGTCCTGTTCTTCTTCCAGACAAAAAGCGCCCCTACCATTGTTTGGGTTGCTCGCTCGAGGGGTTTACCGCGTTCCACCGGATGAGTTTCCCCAGCCGCTTCGTCACTGTGGCACTTTCAAGGATACTTAAGCATAGCCGAAGCCTTAGCTTGTTTTCCTGCCGTTACTCCAAAGAGTACCTTAGCTTATGGTTTCGCTAAGCACGAACACTACAGGCATCACAGCCTGTGCGAGCATGGACTTTCCTCAGCCTGATCAAGTCAGACCGCGATTACCCGAAAACCGCAAATTCATTAATCAAAAATTAAAATTGACGTGTTTTTTCATTATCATCTAAGCTTGTGTCTGCATTTGTGTAGTTATTTGGATTAGGTTGTGCTGGTTTGACTGCACTTGCTTGTTGATCAAGCTTTTTACCAAATACTTCACGTTCAAGATTTGACAAGCGTTTTAAGATATCAAAATTGGTCACTGCTGCGCTCTTTGGTGCCTCTGTTTGTTGCACGCGTGTTTGAGCTGCTCCTTGAGTTTTAGATAATTGAGCTACTTTTGCACTCAATCGATCGTTTTCTTCTTGTAAAGCAAGGAGTTCTTTGCTGTAAGTTTCATAATCTTTGATGATATTGTCTAAGAATTCATCAACTTCAACGGGATCATAGCCGCGCATTTTTGTTTTGAATTCTTGTTGTAAAATGTCTTTAGGACTATAAACCAAATTCGCCATATTTACACCTCTAGTTTTCATTTACGTAATAACATTTCTACCTTTTTCATTGTATAGGAAAAAAGTTGATAAATCAAACACAATATCGATTATTCACTAAAATTTTGAAGATCGTCCATACTGATCAGCCGAATTTCGTAGGGATGATCTGCTTGGTAATTCTGTGCATCTTCAAAAAAATACTTCGTTTTTCCAGGGAATTCTTCATCATAGATCAGCAAACAGCCCACTGTATGTTCAAGTATAAAACGAGTATGATTCTTTAACTGACTAGGTGATTGATAGGGTTGATGGCTAACAGCTTCGACATAATCTGCTAATTGTTCTGCTAATTGTTTTTTTTCTTGGTTCCCTTCATTCCAGTTATTACCAAAATCAGAAAAAGGATACAAAATACCAAGAGATAGTTCCGGATATTCTTCTTTCAATTCCGCTACTATTTGCACAGCCCATAGTTCGACGCCTAGATTTCCACTAACGAGTACCCATTCCAGCCCTTCTTCTGCTAACTGACGGAGTTCTTTTTTTAAAACATTTTTAACAACTTGGATTTTAGGATCATTTTCTTTAAAAACACCGAGTTCGAAACTTCGATACCCGGACACATAGATTACTTTTGACTTATCCATCTCAGATTCCTTTTCTTTCTATCCGCTTTTTTGCTATAATGTGGCCTAGGAGTGTGATTAAAGATGGTATTGCGCTATCCAAATGGCCAACCTTATTATAAGAATGCCTCTCCCGTCGAAAAAATTCAAGAAAAAAGAAATCAGATCACTGAATTCGGCAATCGGGGGATGCGCTTTGAAGAAGCAATCAATGAAAGTAATAAATATTATCTTTCCCGCGGGTTGGCGGTTATCCATAAAAAGCCTACCCCTATCCAAATCGTGAAAGTAGACTATCCTAAGAGAAGTGCTGCTGTGATCAAGGAAGCCTACTTTACCCAAGCCTCAACTACAGACTATAATGGCGTCTATCGAGGCTTTTACTTGGACTTTGAAGCAAAAGAAACCAAGAACAAAACATCTTTTCCCTTTAAAAACTTCCATGCCCATCAAATCGAACATATGAAAGCATGCCTCGAACAAAATGGGGTCTGCTTTGTCTTGTTATGGTTTTCGTCTTTGAAGCGCTGTTTTTATTTGAATAGTGTTCATTTGATTGCTTACTGGGACGCCCAAAAGGAAAAAGGACGCAAATCACTACCTTTATCTTTGATCGAAGAACTAGGAATAGAGATCAAAACTGGTATTTCTCCGCGGATTCCTTATTTGGACGCGGTTGACTTCTATTTATCAACATTATCTATTGAAGGAGAAAGCAAGAATGGCAAATGAACAAACTAGAAGCTCTAGACGACAGAAACAGCCTACTCCTAAAAAGAGCGTGAAGAAGAATTCTGGCAAAGGTTCTGGAAAGTCCTCTGGAACACATAAAAAAGGATTATTTATCAAGATCCTTTTAGGAATACTCTCATTTTTCTGTATCCTCTTTTTAGCAGGTGTAGGACTTTTCTGGTATTACGCAAAAGATGCGCCCGAATTGACGGATAAAAAATTAGACGCTACCGTATCTTCCAAACTATATACACAAGATGGCGAACTATTCGAAGATTTAGGCGCAGAAAAGCGTGAAAAAATTTCTGCGAATGAATTACCGAAAACATTAGAAGATGCGATCGTGTCGGTAGAAGATCGCCGTTTTTATAAACACATCGGGGTTGACCCTATTCGGATCATCGGTTCTGCCCTCTCTAACTTTACCTCTGGCGGACTGCAAGGCGGAAGTACTTTGACACAGCAATTGATCAAACTTTCCTTCTTCTCCACTAGTGCAGAGGATCAGACCCTGAAACGCAAGGCCCAAGAAGCGTGGATGGCTGTAAGATTGGAACAAAAAAAATCGAAACAAGAGATCTTGACCTACTACGTAAATAAAGTGTATATGTCAAACGGCTTGTACGGGATGGAGACAGCTTCTGAGATATACTTTGGCAAGAAATTATCAGAACTTTCTTTACCGCAAACAGCATTGCTTGCTGGGATGCCTCAAGCCCCTTCCGCCTATGATCCTTATGTTTATCCAGATCAGGCGAAGAAAAGACGAGATACTGTTTTGTATACGATGCTTCAAAACGAAAAAATCTCTCAAACAGAGTATGATCAAGCTGTCAATGTACCGGTAACGGATGGTCTGCAAGAACTAACTCAATCCGATGACAATACTAAGATCGTCGATAATTACGTCAAAGAAGTCATCAATGAAGTACAAGAAAAAACAGATAAGAATGTCTACACAGACGGTTTAGAGATTTATACGAATTTGGATCTGGACGCCCAAAAGAAACTATATGATATCGTCAACACGGATCAGTATGTCTCTTACCCAGACGACGAGATGCAAGTTGCCTCCACCCTTATCGACACCAATACCGGGAAAGTAAAAGCCCAGATTGGCGGACGTCACATCGCAGAAGACGTAACTTTAGGAAACAACTTAGCAGTGAATACTTCCCGTGATTTTGGTTCTACGATGAAACCTGTCACAGATTACGGACCAGCTTTTGAATATTTGAAATATTCTACTGGAAAAACTATTACTGACGCACCGTATAACTATGAAGGGACTTCGACTCCTGTAGGAAACTGGGATAATCAATATATGGGCACCATTACTTTACGCCAAGCACTTTACTTATCCCGTAATGTTCCAGCAGTCAAATTATTCAATGAAGTCGGTTCAGATAAAGTGGCTTCTTTCTTAAAAAATCTTGGGATCGAATACAGTACGATCCATCAATCGAATGCGATCTCTAGTAATACGGAAGAACAAGATGGGACAAAATACGGAGCTTCTTCCTTAAAAATGGCAGCAGCCTATGCGGCTTTCGCCAATGGAGGGACTTATTACAAACCTCAATATGTTAATAAAATCGTCTTCCAAGACGGAACAGAAGAAACTTATGAGCCAGATGGAAAAACAGCCATGTCTCCAGAAACAGCTTATATGATCACAGACATTTTAAAAGATACGATCACTGAAGGAACTGGTACGAATGCGCAAATCGCTGGGTTATATCAAGCCGGTAAGACTGGAACATCCAATTACACAGATGACGAGTATGCAAAACTTGGTATTTCTTCTGGGGTGTATCCAGATATCTTATTTGCGGGCTATACGCCAAATTATTCGATTTCCGTGTGGACAGGTTACAATAAAAAAATGACACCTGTCACTTCAGAATCGTCACACGTAGCCTCTGATGTTTATCGCGAGCTTATGCAGTATGTTTCAGCTAACGTGACAAATACAGACTGGGAGATGCCAAGCGGATTAATTCGTGTGGGCGGTGAACTGTACTACAAAGATCAATATACAGCTAGATCGAATGCAGTTACACCATCAACAACTATTCCATCTTCCAGCTATGTCCAGACTCCTGGAAGCTCAACAACAGAGACAACGACTCAAAGCTCTAGCTCTACTAGTCAAAGTGAATCAACTGCTGAGTCCTCAAAAGAAAGCACGACAGCAGAAACAAGCGAGCCAGCGTCTTCAACAACGGTTCCTTCTTCTTCATCCGAAGAAAGCTCGACACCGTCTTCATCTGCTCCTCCTGCTTCTTCCAGTGAGCCAGCAACTAGCGGAGCGGATGCTGCAAATGACCATACACCATCCAGTAGCACCTCAGCTTCTGGAAACAGATAGTAAAAAAGAAACCACACTTTTAGACGTGGTTTCTTTTTTGTGTCTATGTAAAAAACAGCTACAAATAAAAATCATGTACCAAGCTGTATTACATGATTTTTTTATAAGACTATCCAGCGTATACATGTGTGATCTAACATTTAGCTTAAAATTAGAAAATCCATTTTTCTTTTATCATTTACATATACTTTATCCATTTACTTGTTTATAATTAAATTGGCTAAATACACACTAGTCTTTTATTTAGCGCCACTTCTTAATAATTCCATTGTTATTATCAAATAAAAAATACAATATATGGTTTTGAATAATTTTTTGAAAGAAGGCTTCATTTTGAGTTATCTAATAGTATGCTTAATTATCATAATTTGTCTGCACCATCTTTTTTTATCGAAAACAATACCTCGTTATTCCAAGAATAAAAAAGCTGAAAAATTTAGTTTATTATTAAATAAATTTACTTTAATTGCACCTATCCTTGCATTTATTATTTTTTCTGTACTTTTAAGCACTACTCTTAAAGGAAAATTTATGGAAAGAAGCTCTCATGCAATGATTCTCACTTTTTTATGGTTGTTGTTCACCAGAATCTATATTTTTCTGATGAGCCTGAAACCGCCCAAATCCATTAGTTTATGTTTAGTTATAAATGGTATTTTTTTATTATCACTTATCATTTTTATTACACCTTTAGATAGATACGTCACTTATTTATATAATCCTTTGGAATACTGGACTTATTTTATAGGTATATTGGAAGGCATTATTTTCTACATCGGGTATTTTCCCAAGAAAAATAACAACATTTATTTTTATCGCAATAAATTGTAATAAGTTACCATCCTAGCTACTGAGTATGTACATTTACTTTTTCATGCAAAAAAGATAAACGAAACAGCTTTTCTCCATAATAACAAGATAATTCATACATTTATTTGCAATTAAAGAAACCACGTCTACAGGCGTGGTTTCTTTTTTAGCGCCTTTTCTTTTAGACGCATCCGATTTTTCCCATCTTGACATATTGATAGCAAAGGACATACCTCGCACTTGGGATTTCTTGCCGTGCAATGATATCTACCGAAAAAAATCAGTGTATGATGTGTCTTTACCCATAATTCTTGTGGTACTTTCCGCATCAGTGTTTCTTCTACTTCCATGACCGTAGCATCTAGTTTGCAGATCCTCAGGCGTTTTGAGACACGTTCCACGTGGGTATCTACTGCGATTGCTGGTATCCCGAATGCATCCCCCAATACGACATTTGCTGTCTTTCTGCCTACACCAGGAAGAGACATCAATTCTTCTCTTGACGTTGGCACTTGCCCATCGAAACGTTCAATCAGCTGCTGTGCACACGCTTTGATGTTTTTTGCTTTATTTCGATACAAACCAATCGTTTTTATTTTAAGAATGATTTCATCGATTGAAGCTTCTGCTAACGCATCGGGTGTCGGAAAAGAGGCAAACAAATCTGGCGTTGCTTTATTCACTGATACATCTGTCGCCTGGGCACTTAAGATCACTGCAATCAATAACTCAAATGGATTATTGTGCTTGAGTTCTCCATGTGCTTCGGGAAACATTCCATACATCGTTTCTAGAGCTTCCATTGTTTTTTGTTTGCTTAACATATTCCGCTACTCCTCCAACCAATTTTTCAGTGAGACTTTCGGCAATTCTTCTTGTTGAGCTGACTGTTCTACTTCTCTTTGAAGAAGCTGTTGTTTTCTTCGTTTTTGGTCTTCTTCCACTTGTTGTTTTGTACGTAGATTTTTTCTTTCCCACGATAGCAAAATGCGGTCAACGTAATTAAAACTATAAGCCTGATTTAATACGGCTTCCCGCAGTGCTAGCTTCAAAATTTCCGGCTGATAATGGTCTTCTTCTAGCCATTGACCGATTCGCTGGAACTCGATCGAAGAAAGCGGGCGTCCAAATTCTTGTTCAAATAATTGATACACTGACTGGATTTCTTTTTCTTGTGTTTTTTCTTCGTATTTTTTTTCTTGTGTTTTTAAATACTCACCTAATAGATCATAGATGGGGTAAAGATTATATCGATCTGCTTTTTTACCGTTGACAATCGTCGTTTCTATCTTGATAAACCCATTTGTTACGAGACGATCCAGTATTTGAAAAATCTGATCTTGCTTGATTCCCATATCCATAGCAATCATCTGCAAATCAGGGAAAGTATCTCCTTCAAGCTGTGCCATATGCAACTGTAGAACAAATAAAAATTCTTCAGATTGTAGACCGATCCTATGGTAATTTTTAAGTAAAAGATTAGATATAACTGTTTGTCCAGCGCTTAAGTAATTTTCTAAATTCAACATGATTTCTCCTCCGCTCAATCACAGTATACGTAAAAAAAACATGGGAAGCAAGAACAGGTTTCTTTTCTATTTACTTCACTGATCGGTCAGATTTACAATGTCGTCTACTTGATTTTTGTTTGTTCATGTTTTTGATGCGCATCTTCACTTTTCGGAATAAATAAATTAAGTAGATTTCGCTGTTCCTTAGAATGTTGACAAGGAAACAAAATTACCATACACTATTTTTGTTTCCTTGTCAACATTATTGCATAAAGGAGTTTTTACATGTACAGTTTCACAAATAAACATTCTAAAGTTTTTGGATACGTCTCTGTCTTATTCACTGGATTAGGATTTACTATCGTCAGTCCTGTACTTCCGTTTTTAACGCTGCCTTATTCTCACTCCATACATCAGCAAGCTTTCTATATCACTTTGCTCATGTCTGTTTATGCTCTAGCTGCCTTCTTATCTGCCCCCATTCTCGGTAGCTTAAGTGATCATTTTGGGCGTCGTCCGATCCTTATTATCAGTTTATTAGGATCAAGTATCGGATATTTGCTTTTTGGTTTAGGAAATTCGATATGGATGTTGTTCCTTGGTCGTATCATTGAAGGATTGACGGCAGGAGAAATCTCCACCTTATATGCTTACTTTGCCGACATCACGGAACCTAATGAAAGAACCAAAGTTTTTGGATGGATGGGTGCTTTAGTCGGTATAGGAACAACGCTGGGTCCTATTATAGGGGGTCTATTAGCTGAGTTGGGGAATTCTGTTCCTATATTTATTGGAGCACTCTTTACTTTCTTAAATGCCGTTTATGGCTACACATTTATGCTAGAAAGCCTTCCAATAAAAAAACGTTCAGTAGATTTAAGTTTCTCCCATGTAAGACCTTTTCACCAATTACAACAATTATTCAAGATTTCATCCGTTATTCCTTTATTGACAGCAGGTTTTGCTGTTTGGTTGGCAGCTGGCTCTCTTCAATCTATCTTTTCTCAATTTTCGATTGACGCCTTTCAGTGGAAGGCTGGGTTGGTTGATTTAAGCTTCTCTTTGATTGGAATCTTGGATATTGTCTCGCAATTGTTCATTATGCCTCGATTGCTCAAAAAATTTTCAGAACAGCAGATCACAAGAATAGGGATGTTCAGTAAAATCCTCGCCTATCTATTCATCACATTATCTGGAATTCTTCTACTGCCGATTTTGTTTTTATTTAGGATTATCTGTTATGGTTTCGGTGATTCTATTTTTACTCCTGTATTCAATGGCCAACTATCCAATTCTGTCTCAGATAACCAGCAAGGTCTTGTAATGGGCGGTACCCAAAGTATACAATCTCTATCGCGCGTCATCGGCCCGCTAATCGCAGGACAGCTTTATGCTGCAGCACCATTTCTTCCAACGGTATTCGGATTTTTGCTTATGATTTTTGCCTATTATCACTACAATAAAAAATAGTAGCTTCATTTGCTACTTCGTATAAATTCTCTGTATCGACCGATAAAACGAAATACTGTGTCAAATTCTTCTTTTGACATATTTTCAAATACAGCAGCATCTCGCTGTACCCATTTTTGATGGAGTTGCTCGTGTCTATTCCTTATTTTTTGTCCGATTGGCGTCAATTGAAAATAGATTTCTTTTTTATTCTCTTCGCTTTGATAAGTATTTATGATCCCTCTAGCTATCAGTTTTTTTGTTAGCTTACTGATGGCTCCTCTAGTCATATAACTAGCATTCGCTAATTTTGTCACGTTAGGATCAGGGATTTTCCCGATATGTTCAATCACTTCTAGTTCATTTAGAGTAAATCCTGCAAATTCTTTTTCCATTTCTGGTTTATTACGATGAATAATCTCATTAGCTAAATCCAGATATTCTTCTATTAGCAGCTGTCTTTTATCCATTTCTACACCTTCTTTTTCTTTCATTATATTGTTTTTTTGTTTCCTATTCAACAAAGATAAAAATATTTTGCAGGAAAACCCAATCTGAAACCAAGAAAAAAAGGGGTTGACAAAGCTTGTCATAACCCCTTTTTCTGATTAAAAGATAGTAAAGAGACAGTCATCGGTAATTGTGATGATTTTTTGTCATCACTTAAGGATGAGCAGCCTTTTCAAAAACTGTCTTTAAAGATCATCATCAGTTTCTAGCACATACGGCTGACCTTCATATGTGTACTCTGTATTCAATGTGCCGTCATTTTCATCTGAGTAGATGCGTCTACTGAAAGGAAAACGATGAGAAACATTATCTTTGGCGTCTTTTGCTGGCATCGTGTAATATTCCTCTTGCGTTTCATTCAACTGAGAGAGTACTTGATCTGCCAACTCATCAATATTGATCGTTGATTTCTTCGAAGCACTTTTATAATCTTCTAAAAATGCATCTTGTTGGACAAAATATTCTTTATTCATCTTCTTTCTCACCTTTCTTTTCAAAATCAAATAAAGCTGCTTGTTCTTTTATGTAACAGCTTTATCTTTGCTGCTTATTGTGACAAAAAATGCGAAGAAAGACAACTAATTGTACTTTTCACAAAAAAAGACAGAGGGTCGTGACAAAATTGTGTCACAACCCTTTTTCTTTATTGTGCAGTTTCGATTTCGCCTAGCGCTGCTTGTGCAAGTAGGTTCAAGTAATTCCAAGGGCGGTCAAAATGTGGTTGGAAGAAGAAATCTGAAAGTGCGAGGTCTTCTACAGTCATTTTATTTTGAACAGCTAAAGACATGGTATTTGCTGATTGTGTAATGTCGTATTTGGACATGAACTGAGCACCTACGATACGATTCGTTCCTTTTTCATAGACTAGCTCCATCATTACTTTTTCAGTAGTTGGCATGAACTCTGGACGATAATTATCTTCAAATACAGTCGCTTGGACTTCTAAATCGTTCAAAGTTGCGCTTTCTTTGGTCACACCTGTCGAACCGATCGTCCAGCCAAATAGGTAAAGTCCTGAAGTTCCTTGAGTACCACGATACGCCATTTTATGATCTGTCAAGTTATTTCCTACAAGCAAACCTTGACGCACGGCATTTGTTGCCAAAGGAATATAGTTTTGCGTGCCACTTGGATTGTAGTTGACTACTGCAGAGTCTCCAGCTGCAAAAATGTCTGGATTACTTGTCTGCATGTATTCATTCACTTTGATTGCCCCGTTTGGCAGTGTATCTACTTTTCCTTCGATCAGTTTTGTATTTGGACGGAAGCCCACACATAAAATGACCATATCTGTATCAAATGTATCTGTTGGTGTAGCTACTTGTTTCACTTTTCCTTCTTCATCTGTGATAAATTCAGTAACATTTTCGCCTAGCGCAAGAGTAACACCGCGGTCTGTCAATTCTTTTTCTAAGATATCTGTGAATGGTTTATCTAGATATTTATTCAAGATGCGATCTAATCCATCAATCAATGTCACTTGTTTTCCAGATTCGACAAAAGCTTCTACTAATTCAATACCGATATATCCACCACCAACAATTACTACACGTTTTGCTTCTTTCGCTTGTGCAATAATTTCATTTGCTTGATTGTAGTTTTTGCATAGGAGTACATTTTTCGCATCGATTCCACTAATCGGTGGGATAATAGGCCATGAACCAGTTGTCATCACTAATTTATCATAAGAAACCGTTTCTGTTTCTCCTGTTTTCAGATCTTTTGCCGTTACTGTTTTATTTTCTGTATCGACGTCTGTTACATCGTGTTCCATTTTAACTGTTGCTCCTAATGAAGATAATTCTTCAGGATTTGAGTAGAACAAGCCTGCTGGGTCCTTTACTACTCCGCCGACATAAAGTGCGATACCGCAAGATAAGAAAGAAATATTGTCATTTCTTTCATATACTGTCACTTCTGCTTCTGGATGATTTTTTAAAATACTTTTTACAGCTGCAGTACCTGCATGAGTACAGCCAATTACTACTACTTTCATTTATGGTCCCTCCGATTAACATTTTGTCCTTCGACAAAACTACTATAACAGAAATAAAACGGATACAACAGTTTAATGCTTGTGAATTCACAAAGGTTTGTTTGTAGTTTCATTCCTTTTCAAGCATAAGAACCCAATATCTACAAGATTCTTATTGTGATAATATTCACTTTGATATCTAAGATTGTGAATAAAAGACAAAAAAAATAAAAAAGCTAGCGTTTTTTTTACACAGCTAGCTTTTTTTAGGTATAACACTTGTAGAAACTGTTTTTACATTTGCGCCTTTTTTGCTGACTCTTTACAATCCGGACAGAGTCCATACAATTCCAACCGATGTTCATTAATCTCAAAATCAGTCAGTCTGCTCGCAGCCATTTCTATATCTTCAAGCCCTGGGTAATGAAAATCAACAATCTTACCGCAGTTTTCACAAATTACATGATAATGACGCTTTGAACTGAAATCAAATCGGCTAGAAGCATCGCCGTACTTCATTTCTTGAACAAATCCAATCGAAGTAAATAAGCGAAGGTTATTGTAAACAGTCGCAACACTCATATTTGGAAACCGATGTTCAAGTGCTTTATAAATCTCATCAGCCGTTGGATGGGAATGATGTTCAATCAAATATTCTAAAACTGCGTACCGTTGAGGTGTGATTCGAATGTTCTCTTTTTTTAACTTTTCGATAACCTCTTCGACTAACTTATTTTCCATGTAAACACCCCACGTTGTTATTCTCGTCTTATCATACTATTTTTACATTTTAAAATCCACTTAACATGAAAAGAAAATTCAATTTTATTGTATTTTAATGAAAAAAGACGTAAAACAGTCGCGTTCACTATTCTACGTCTCTATTCAAATAATTTTTCTCATCATAAATTTTTGTGTGTTCTTTTCATCTTTAAAAGTTTTTTACATAAACCTATCTGGAGAAAAACCAAGTGCCTTATATCTCTTGGTAAAGGGCTGTAGATAAATAACGTTCACCATTGTCGGGAACCACAGCTAATACCTTCTTGCCTTTTCCTAATTCTTTTGCGACTTTTAGCGCGGCAGCAATTGCAGCGCCAGATGAGATGCCTACTAAAATCCCTTCTTTTCGCCCAACTTCTCTAGCTGTTTCCATCGCTTCGTCTCCACTAATAGAAAGGACTTTATCATACACAGAAGTATCCAGTGTTTTAGGAACAAAACCTGTACCGATTCCTTGGATTTTGTGAGGTCCCGCTTCTTTCCCTTCTAAAATAGCAGATTCTGCTGGTTCTACCCCGATTAATTCGATTTTCGGATACACACGTTTTAATTCTCGGCCAGCGCCAGTGATCGTTCCTCCTGTACCGATACCTGCAACAAACGCGTCCAAGCCATTTACTCCAAATGCTTGATGTATCTCAGGACCAGTCGTCTTCTCATGCACAAGAGGATTTGCTTCATTTTCAAATTGTAATGGTAAAAAGTAGCCGTTTTCTTTTGCCAAACGTTCTGCTTCTCTGATTGATCCAGAAATACCATCCGCACCAGGAGTCAAAATCAACTCTGCGCCGTACCCTTTCATCAATAAACGTCTTTCGATACTCATCGTCTCAGGCATCACGATGATTACTTTATATCCTTTTGCAACTCCTACCATCGACAATCCGATTCCTGTATTTCCAGAAGTAGGTTCAATGATAGTATCACCTGGTTTCAGTAGACCATCGTGTTCTGCTTTTTCTATCATACTTAAAGCAATACGATCTTTTACACTTCCTCCTGGATTAAAAAACTCAAGCTTTACAAAAACATCTGCTGAATCTTCTGGTACGATTTTATTTAATTTGACGATTGGCGTTTTGCCAATCAATTCGGTGACTGAGTTATAGATAGCTGTCATCTTCAATTCCTCCTTGTCTTTGCTCTTCTTACTTATCATAATACAATCTGTTCATTTATGGCGAGTGATTCGTCTTTGACTAGCAAAAAAAAGACAAAGATATACCATATATGGTAGTTTCTTTGCCTTTTTATCTAAATCAAACGTTTAGTTCTTGACCAACTAATAAAGAATAATTGGACATAGACATGCCATTTTTCGCCATTAGATCATCAACAGACATGCCAAATTTTTGTGCAATATCCCATAGCGTATCACCTGACACGACTGTATATGTCTGACCATTATTTGTATTTACATCTGTTGTTGAAGATGATGACGTTGAAGTCGTCGTAGTAGTCGTTGTTGTTGTACTTGTGGTTGTTGTAGCCGAACCTGTTGATGGCGTATCAAAACGGGTTAAATTATAAGTATTAATCAATGAGTTCAATTTGGCCCCATAATTTGGATCGGTAGCATAACGACCTGTCAAGTACGCTGTTGCATCATAAAAACTTGTTGTATTGCTTTTCCACACGCCAGCATAATGATAATCGCCCGTGGAAAAACTGGTTGAACGAAGAACATTCGCATGGTCTTGGAAGGATTCCCAATAAGAAGAATATTTTCGGAATGGTTCATTCATCGTTACCCATTGTCCGTTTACATATTCTTTGGTTGCCATATAAACGACCTGTCCGTTATAGCTTCCTTTCACACCGAATAGATTATAATTTGGCGCACTAGCTAATCCGGAAGTGCCATATGCACTTTCCAACAACGCTTGAGCGATCATGACTGAAGCATACAAGTCATTACTTGCAGCAACTTCTGACGCAGACCAGCCGATTTGATCGATAAACGCTTGAGGATCAGCGACTGTTTGAGATCCTTGTTCATCTGCATGAACATGTTGCGGTACCGCTGTAACCATCATCGGCCCAACTAAAAGACTCGTTCCAATTAAAGGAGCAATCGCTTTTTTATTGATCACCATTTTTCTTTTAGGTCTATGGTGTCGGGCACTGCGGGTCTTCAGCTCTTGCATTCAAATTCCTCCTCAAAATAAAAAAACTTAATAAAAAGTTCTCTTCTTAAAACAAACTTAATTAATTAAATTATACTTTTAATTCTCAAGAAACACAAACTAATCCGAAGAATTCTTTGTTTTGTCATTTAAATGTAACATAGCCGAAAACGAAAAGTAATATTGATTTATTCTTCTAACACATAAAGAACAGCTGTCTCCAACTTGCAGACAGCTGTTCTTATCAGTCAAACAATTGCTTGGATCTATGATAGTTGATTGTACGTATTCACGACATTTTCTACTGTAAATCCAAATTCTTCTAAAATTTTAGTGCCAGGGGCAGATGCACCGAAATGATCGATTGTAATCGTTGCGCCCTCTGTTCCTACGTAGCGTTCCCATCCAAATGATGCAGCAGCTTCGATAGCCACACGTTTCTTCACTGATTTAGGAAGTACGCTTTCTTTATATTCAGAAGATTGTTTTTCAAAGAGGTCAAAGCTTGGCATAGAAACAACAGAAACATCTTTGCCTTTTTCAGCCAATTCTTTTTGAGCTTTCACAGCCAAATCAACTTCAGAACCTGTTGCAATCAAAATACCTTCTGGTGTTTCTCCTTGTGATGGAGAAAGAACATACGCGCCTTTTTTCACCATTTCATCTGCTACTTCTTTTGTAGAAGGCAATACTGGAAGGTTTTGGCGACTCAATACAAGGATAGTAGGCGCATCTGTTGTCTCCATCGCTACTTTCCAAGCAGCACGTGTTTCATTTCCGTCTGCCGGACGAATCACTTGAACACCAGGCATGCAGCGAACAGATGCTAGTTGTTCAATCGGTTCGTGCGTTGGTCCGTCTTCTCCGACAGCAACCGAGTCATGTGTTAAGACGTAAACAACAGGAGTATGTTGGATTGCTGCTAAACGAACTGCTGGTCTTAGATAATCGACAAAGACAAAGAATGTTCCACCGTAGATACGAGTTCCTCCATGAAGTTGGATACCATTCATAGCCGAAGCCATTGCAAATTCGCGGACACCGAACCAGATGTTGCGTCCTTCATAATGTTCAGGAGTGAAATCTTTATCTGCAGCCACCATTGTATTATTGGAACCTGACAAGTCCGCTGAACCACCCCAGAAGCTTGGTATAGCTTTCGATAATTCTTGGATGACTTCTTTACTTGAAACACGGCTTGCTTGACTGCTTCCAACTTCATAAGTTGGCAATTCTGCATCCCAGTTTTCTGGTAGTTTGCCATCAAAAGCATCTTCAAATTGTTGTGCTAATTCAGGATAAGCTTTTTTATAATTGGCAAACATTTCATTCCATGCATCTTCAGCTTTTTGTCCTTCTTCTATCATCGTTTGATGGAAGCGGGCAGCTACTTCTTCTGGAACAGTGAAATCTGGATACTCCCAACCATAAACTTCTTTAGCCATCTTGATGCCATCTTCACCAAGAGGAGCACCATGAACAGCAGATGTTCCTTCTTTAGGAGCACCATAGCCGATGACTGTTTTTACTTCGATCAATGTTGGTTTGTCTGTTTCAGCTTTTGCTTCTTCAATCGCTTTAGAGATTGCTTCTAGGTCATTTCCGTCTTTCACTAAGATATGTTGCCAGCCATATGCTTCATAGCGAGCACCAACGTTTTCTGTGAAAGCTTTTGAAGTTGGACCATCTAGTGAAATATCGTTTGAATCGTATAAAACGATCAATTTCCCTAGTTTCATATGACCTGCCATCGAACTTGCTTCTTGAGATACCCCTTCCATCAAGTCTCCGTCACCGCATATTGCATACGTATAGTGATCCATCACATTAAAGTTTTCTTTGTTATACGTTGCTGCAAGGTGCGCTTCTGCCATTGCCATACCGACAGCCATTGCAATCCCTTGTCCTAATGGCCCTGTAGTGGCTTCTACACCATCTGTATGATGTACTTCAGGATGTCCTGGTGTTTTAGAATTCCATTGACGGAATTGTTTCAAATCATCGATTGTCACTTGATAGCCAGCTAAATGAAGCAAGCTATACAACATTGCTGACCCATGTCCTGCCGAAAGAACGAAACGGTCGCGGTCAGCCCAGTTTTTTGATGTCGTTGGATTTACTTTCAGGTGTTTTGTCCATAACGCATATGCCATAGGTGCTGCGCCCATCGGCAATCCAGGATGTCCTGAGTTTGCTTTTTGGACTGCTTCAATACTTAATGTACGAATTGTGTTAACGCCAAGTTGGTCAATTTTGTCAAACAAAATAACCCCTCCTATTAATTTAGGTTTTTTTTACCTTTATTTCTTACACTTTCATTCTATAAGATGTCACACGAAAAAGCAATCTTTTTCAGTATTTTTTACTAAAAGTTGTCATTTCGGTTGTGTAAGCCTTTTTTCTTTTGAATTTCTTTTAATTTTTCCGGGGTCACGTCATTGCCCTCGGGATCGACGACTTTCATTCCTTCGATATGATGACGCATACCGGAACGAAAAGCTTCCAAATACTCTTTGCGCAAGTTGATTTGTTCTTGTTCTTCGGCTTTTGAGAGACCATTTTCCTTCTTTTTACGTGCAAGTTCATTGATCCGCTCTATTTTTTCAGGTGACAGCATGCTCAGCCCTCCTTTTACTCTCCTTCATATTATATAAAAACTGAAAAAAAAACAACTAGATAAACTAAATAAAACACGAACATTCGTTTGATTTAGCGCTTTTTATATGGTACTATTTATTTATCAAGTGAAAGAAGGTGTACCTTGTGGCCCGACAAACTGAATCAAGACAAATCGAAGTCTTACGATATATCCATGAACAAGTAACCCAAAAAGGATACCCGCCGACTGTCCGTGAAATCGGGGAAGCTGTTCAGCTTTCTTCTACTTCTACTGTTCACGGTCATCTTGCACGGCTTGAAAAAAAGGGGTTTATCCAAAGAGATCCGACGAAACCTCGTGCAATCGAGTTGACAAAACAAGGTTTAGAAAAGATTGGGATTCGTCCAACAACTATTCCAGTACTTGGCGTCGTAACAGCTGGAGAACCCATTTTAGCAGTAGAGGATGCTTCAGACTTCTTTCCAATCCCTCCTAATCTTTCTTCCGAAGAAGGCAGTCTCTTTATGCTGACAATTCGTGGAGATAGTATGATCAATGCTGGAATCTTGGATGGTGACAACGTGATCGTTCGGAAGCAAGAAACTGCTCAAAATGGCGATATTGTCATTGCAATGACTGCCGAGGACGAAGCGACTTGCAAACGATTCTATAAAGAAAAAAACTTTTTCCGTCTGCAGCCTGAAAACGACTTGCTCGAACCAATCATCTTAGATCAAGTATCTATATTAGGACGAGTAGTAGGACTTTATCGTAGTCATATCTATTAATTGCTACTAATAAAAGAAAACTTTTTAAAAAGAGTTTGAGACGATGGTCTCAAACTCTTTTTTCGCCCAGGTTCTTCTTCTTTCAAATTTTTATCACTTCCCTCTTTACAAACCGAACAAATATTCGTATACTAAATATACGAACAATTGTTCGCATAAATTAACGAGGTGAGAATTCATGAAATCAATGAGACGTCTTGGCTTAGTATTAACTGTTTTGTTTTTAGGTATTATTATTGGTAATTTCGGCATACGTCCAGCTTTACTTGTGTTTGTTCCGTTATTTACTTTGTGGTTCATGTTGTGGGATGAAAAGAAGTACCGTCAATCTGAGCGGCGCAGAATTCATGAAGATCATTTCTATCATGAGCCCTACTACAGATCCAGGCAATCATAATAAGGATTGACTGCTAATTATTTAAAAGACAAGAAGTTAAACTTTTACGGGGGTGTGACAAAAATCGGTCACATCCTTTTTTCGAATAAAGGGTGTTCTAAAGTCAGTTTTTCGGTATTAAGTCAAATTGCGGAAAAAGTGATTTTTTAAACTTCTACTGGTCTTTGCTTGTTTCCATTTATAAAAAAATAGCGACCCTCAAAAGTCAGATTCTCTATCTGACTTTTGAGGGTCGCTTTAAAATCGCTTCTTTAAGAATAACATCAAGAATAGCTTCTTTTTTCTGCTTAATATTCCATTAATGTAATGATGTCATATCCTTTGATTTTGTCGCGTCCATGGAGATCCATCAATTCGATCAAAAATGCGCAGCCTACGACTACACCGCCTAATTGTTCGATCAGTTCGATCGTCGCTTTGATTGTTCCTCCAGTAGCTAGCAAATCGTCACAAATCAGCACACGTTGACCTGGTTTAATGGCATCCTTATGCAATGTCAATGTATCTGTTCCATATTCTAATCCATAAGTCACTTCGATGGTTTCTCGAGGTAACTTTCCTTTTTTTCGGACTGGGGCAAAACCGACTCCTAACTCATAAGCAACAGGACATCCTACGATGAATCCACGGGCTTCTGGCCCAACTACCATATCAATTCGTTTTTCTTTTGCATAATTTACGATTTGTTTAGTAGCTTCCCGATAAGCGTCACCATCTGCCATCAGTGGGGAAATATCTCGAAACACAATTCCTTTTGACGGATAGTCGGGAATACTGGCAATATAATCTTTTAAATCCACTCTTTGTTTCCTCCTAGGTTGTTAACCATTTCTTTATGGTAGGAATATCGCTCAAAAGCAAAAATTCCTCAACTTTGATTTTATTGAGCCGCCGCTGGTATAATCTGCTCTCAGTCAAAGGATGACTTTCTGGGCTAGCGACTTTTTGTAAAACACCGTTCTCTATTGTAACAAATTTCAATTCAAAAAACACCTGTATCATAAAAATTAATAATTTTTCAGGGATACGCAAATATTGAGCTATTGCTTTTATTTTATGACGTATATCAATTCGTTCTTGAGAATGGATCAATTTAAACAATTTTGCGTACTGTTCTCTTGTGCCTACCCCATTCAAATAGGCCTCATCAGGTGAAATCCCCATCAGACAAACACGATTGAATGAATAAGACCGAAAAACTTCTTTCAGATCCGCTAAATCATCTGGACAATCCATAATAACTAGAGAGTTCGGTTTTCTTTTTTCAATTATTGCCTTTACAGAATCTAGTCCTTCGAAAACAATCGCAGCTTCCTGGATAATCTCAGGCACGAATTTCAACGTCGAAGAATCAAATGCTAAATAAAGGCTACCTTCCGACGTTCGGCTCTGTTCACGGAAACGTTTTGCCCGCCAATCAAATACTTGCAGACCACCCACAGAAAAATCAGATACCATCAGCTGCGGTTTCTTACGCCCGTTCCATTCATTGATCGAAAGCTTTCCTACCACATCTACCTGATTATTCAGCAGTTCTTCTTCTTGAGTACCAAAACCAAAAGCGACCGCATCAAGCTGACTCGATGCATCGGAAAGGACAAATTTCAGATGCTGTTGGTTTGCTCCGATTCTTTTGATATTTTCTGCTTGGACTTGTCGAAATAAAAACTGAGGCAAAGGATTATCCGTACCAAATGGCGCCAATAGTTTCAGCTCATCAATTCGCTCTACTGTTACTTCATTTGGCAGCAATACTTCATCAATTCTCAACTCAGGCCCTCTCATCAAATCAATTTGATGATCGACTATATATTGGTTCATCTTCTCCTGTAGTATAGTTACATTTTCACTTGGCATCGTTAAACCGACTGCTGCATGATGTCCTCCGAAGTAAGTAAATAAATCTCGCATCTGGTCAAGCATTTCAAAAAGATTCAAGGCTTCAATACTACGTCCAGATCCTTTAGCTGATCCATCTTCTTTTAAAGTAAGGACAAGCGTTGGTTTACCCGTTTCATTCATTATTTTCCCAGCAACAATGCCCAAAACGCCTTCATGCCATCCTCGGTTTACCAATAGATGGATATGATTCTCCTTATTGACCATCGCTAATGCTTCTTGTGTTATCTGCTCTACGATTGCCTTTCTTTCTTCATTGATCTCATTCAATTTTTTTGCTTGAACGGATGCTTCCTCTTCATCAAACGTCGCAAGTAACGAGACGGCAGGACGTGGATCGCCCATCCGACCGATTGCATTTAGTCTGGGAGCAATCGAAAAACCGATCGTTGTTTCGTCTGCGTCCCTCATTTTTACGCCGCTTTCTTCAAATAGCGCCTGAAGTCCTATCCGTTCTGAATGATGAATGGCATCGATTCCTAATGAAACAAGGATTCGATTCTCATCAGTCAATGAAACTAAATCGGCGATCGTTCCTATCGCTACTAAATCCAAAAATTCTACAGGCGGTTCTTCCAATAATGCAGAAGCTACTTTGAATGCTACTCCGACTCCTGCCAAATCTGGAAATGGATAGTGCCCCGCTGGATGACGAGGGTGAACAATCGCATAAGCGTCTGGTAAATTCTCAGGTAGTTCGTGATGATCTGTAATGATCACGTCTACACCAGCTTGCTGAGCGTATGCTACCGCATCATTTCCTGCTACCCCGTTATCAACAGTGATGATCAACTGGATTCCTTCTTCGATCTTTTCTTGGTATACCGATTGGTTTGGTCCATACCCATGCTCAAATCGATTTGGCAGGAATACTTCTACTTCTGCACCAAGTAATTCCAGTGTTTCTTTCATTACCGTTGCACTGGTGATCCCATCTGCGTCATAATCACCGTAAACGAGGATTTTTTCTCCACTGATTACAGCTTCTTGGATTCTGCTGATTGCTTTATCCATATCGTGCATCAGATACGGATCATGTAATTCTTGTTCCTTTGGATGTAAAAATCGGTTGATATCCTTTTCCTCATGGTAACCTCTTTGCCACAGTAACTTACCGACAAATGGAGATAATTTCAGTTCACGGATCATTTGGAGAAAGGATTCAGAAGGCTCTGTCTCGCTTAACTTCCAATCAAAATTTGCTTGTCTCACTTTCTCACTCCTAACTTAGTTATTATAGCAAAGGAAATCAGCAAAAAAAAGCAGAAAGAAAGAATAAAAACAGATCAGATCCGCTAGACAGATGTTCAGCAGGACCTGATCTTTTGTACGACCATTTATGAAATATCCCTATTAGTCAAAATAATTGAAGCTTTGTTTGGGCGATTGAGTTTTTTGTTCTTCCGGTGCTTTCAATTGACTGATTTGTGCGGTTTTCGCTTGTAACTCCGCCTGATAAGCAGCTTCCAACTCCGCACGTTCGTTTCTAAACTCGCGTTGCTGTTCTTCTTTTGCTTCTTCAATTTTCTTTTGAAGTTCTGTTTGATATTCTGACATTTCCTGAGTCAGCTGTTTGATTTGCTTTTTTTGCTGCCATAGTGTTGCCGAAGCAGTCAAAAATACAATCAGCGCACCAATCAGCGCAGAACCGATGATCACTAAGATCAACGGCGCAGAAAAGGAAGTGAAGCCAAAACTTACAGGAACATTTTTATTGTTCAATACAGCAAAAAGAACAATAATCAAAACTAAAACAAATCCAAGAATCACATTGGTTTGCTTTTTCAATTCCTTCACCTACTTTTTGTTAAAAATTCCGCTGGCTAAATAATCACCAATCGTTGGAAACAGCGTATAAAATTTTGATGCAACTTCTAAAATAAACGGTTGATTGATTTCCCGTTTTGGATGTCTCATATTGCGGACGATCATTTTTGCCAACTTGGCAGGTTCTAAAACGATTTGTCCGACTTTTTCCAAATAGCTTCCGCTTGGATCAGCCTTATCGAAGAAATCTGTCTCGATTGGACCTGGATTCACTGTCGTAACAGCTACGCCAAGTGGTTTCAATTCTAATCGCAAAGCGTTGGAGAAGCCAAGGACTGCAAATTTCGTGGCAGAATAAACCGTTGATTTTGCAGTTGCCATCTTTCCAGCCATAGAGGCGATATTAATGATATGACCTTGTCTTCTTTCTGCCATATCGATCGCAAATTTTTGTGTCAAAACCATCATTCCTAAGATGTTGACTTCAAACATATCGTATGCTTTTCCAAGGTCGAATGTAAGGAAGTCTTCGAAAATCCCAAAGCCCGCATTGTTTACCAGAATATCGACGCGCCCGACTTCTTCCATCACCTTTTCATATAATTCGTCCACGCTTTCAGGATTGCTGACGTCTACCTTGAAAGCATAAGCCTCTTTGCCGCTCAAGCGTCTGCACTCGTCTCTGACACCTTCTACAAATGCCATTCTTCGTGCGCAACTTATAACGATTGCTCCTTGCTTTGCTGCTTCATAACAGATTTGTGCGCCCAGACCGCCTGAACTACCTGTTACTAAAACAACTTTATCTTCTAAATTCATGCCTCTTCCTCCTCGCGAAATGGAATCTCAATGCTATCAAAATCTTTCATGATCGTCGTGTTTTCAAACACTTCTTGTGCTTCTTTTTCAAGCTCTAAAGCTGCTTTTCCTAAATATCTCGCACTGATATGAGTAAGTAGCAGCCGTTTTGCCTGCGCTTCTTTTGCAACTTCAGCAGCTTGATGAGTCGTGGAATGGAAATAGTTGTGCGCCATTCTTGCTTCATCTTTATTAAATGTGCTTTCATGTACCAGAATATCGCTATTTTCCGCAAGCACAACGGAATTATGTGTTTTTCTCGTATCGCCTAAAATAGTCACGATTCGTCCTTTTTTATCTGGACCTACGAAATCTTTTCCATTGATCGTCCGCCCATCTTCTAGTTGGATCGTTTCACCTTTCTTCAGTTTGCCGTACAGTGGTCCAGCTGGAATACCTAATTCTTTTAGACGATCCACCTGCAATTCTCCTTTATGATCATGTTCAACCACACGATAACCAAAACTGTCGATCCCATGATTTAGTTTTTTTGTATAAACAGAAAATTGCTGATCAGTAAAAATCGGGGCTGTTTCATTTAGCTCAATGAATTTCAGCGGATAACTTAAACGCGTTTGCGAAATACCTAAAGAGACTTTTATGTATTCCTCTATCCCTTTTGGCCCGTAAATCTCTAATGGCGTATCCCCACCTTGAAATGACCGGCTGCTGATGAGCCCGGGAAGTCCAAAAATATGATCGCCGTGTAAATGTGTAATGAAAATTTTACCGATTTTTCTCGGACGGATAGTCGTTCGCAAAATCTGCATTTGCGTGCCTTCGCCACAGTCGAACAACCAAACTTCATTGCGCTCGTCTAAAAGTTTCAATGCTATACTTGTCACATTTCTATGTTTTGCAGGAACACCTGCACCTGTTCCTAAAAATTGTAATTCCATAATCTACCTGACTTTCTTTAAGTTCCTCTTTAATTTTAGGGTAAAAAGAAGGGATAATCAACCGTAAGTCGAGAATGGGTTCAAATTAAAAATAACGTTCTAAAGCGATAGCGTTTTCTTTGAAAATTACTATAAAAACAGCAGCGAACCCGTTTGAGATCCTCTGCTGTTTTTTATTAATTTGAAGATCCAGAACTTTCATTGTCGTTGGAAGTTTGCGGATGTTTGTCCTTCCAAGTCTTTTGTGCAGCTTCTTTCGCATGATTTTCAGCTTCTTTCGCATCATGCACATCTTTTTCGACATCTTCATAATCCAAGCGGGTAATTTCTCCGCCTAATTCCATCATTACCAATTGATTCAGTGGGCGATTGTCCTCTTCATCAGCAATCAAGATCAGTCCTGTAGCTCCTTCACCGATTTTATTTCCTACAAAGTCGAACACGGTCTGGGCATCTTTTATTTCTTTGGCATCTTGTGTCGCACCGATCATTCCTCCGGCAAACCATCCTAATAAAATCCCTAGCGGACCACCTAATACACCAACCAGCATTCCGATTAATCCACCCGTAGAAGATTTGTTATTACCGGTAAAGTCGATAAAATCTTCTATTTTGAATTGATGTGTCCCATTAGGATCATGGCTGACAACTGCCATCTGTTCTCCTTTAATCGAACGAACAGCATGTAACTTTTTGATTTCTGAAAATGCCTGATATGCCTGGCTTTCTACTTGAAAATTTAAAATGATTACTCGTTTGCTCATTAAAAACGCCCCTTTCATACCTTCTTGTTATTTATTTTACCTTTAATTGTAAAATAAGAAAAGAAAAGCACTCTTTTTTTTCCAATAAAATAGGGCTGTGACAAAAGTCGTGTCACAGCTCCTTTTTCCGAATAAACGGCGTTCTTGAAGCTGACCACTTCTGTCACAACCTCCCTTAAATCTGAATCTATATTTTTTGGTATTTGTTTTTATTTGCTTGCCTATTCGACAAATTCAAATTCAAACTCACCGATACGTACAAGGTCGCCATCTTTCGCACCGCGTGCCCGAAGAGCTTCATCCACACCCATACCACGTAATTGACGAGCAAAACGCATCACTGTTTCATCATGATCGAAATTTGTCATTTGGAATAATTTTTCGATCTTCTCACCAGATAAGATCCACGTTGCATCTGAATCACGATCGATTTGGAACTCAGGACCTTCTGGATTGAATCCATAGTGTACAGTTTCTTCTTCCAGTTCTTCTTCGTACAATGGGAATTCTGGCGTTACTTCTAACAAATCTGCTGTAGCATTCAATAACGCGTCCAATCCTTGTCGAGTCACTCCAGAAATTGGAAATACTGGGATGTCATCAGCAAATTCATCTTCTTTTTCCTTGTTCAGCTGTTCTTTGAATTTCACTAGATTTTCCTGTGCATCCGGCATATCCATTTTGTTTGCCACGATGATTTGCGGACGCTCTAGCAAGCGTAAGTTATAAGTAGATAATTCTTTGTTGATGGCAAGATAGTCTTCATAAGGATCTCGTCCTTCCATCCCACTCATATCGATCACATGTAAAATTACTCGTGTTCTTTCGATATGACGAAGAAATTGTGTACCCAGCCCAACACCTTGCGAAGCTCCTTCAATCAAACCTGGCAAGTCTGCTGCGGCAAAACTTCTGCCATCACTTGTAGTAACCATTCCTAGATTAGGGACGAGCGTCGTAAAATGATAAGCGCCGATTTTTGGACGAGCAGATGAAATAACGGATAGTAAAGTCGATTTCCCGACAGATGGAAAACCTACAAGTCCAACGTCTGCCAATACTTTCAATTCTAGTTCGATTTTTCGCTCTTGTCCTGGTTCACCGTTTTCAGCAATTTCCGGTGCAGGATTCCGAGGAGAGGCAAAACGGATATTCCCTCGTCCACCGCGTCCACCTTTTGCCACAACTAGTGTTTGACCATTTTCAATCAAATCTCCTAAAAGAGCACCAGTCTCCGCATCTCGGACAGTGGTTCCTTGTGGTACTTTAACATAGGTATCTTCTGAACCACGACCGTGCATCCCTTTACTCATCCCATTTTCACCTGGCTGCGCTTTGAAATGGCGATTGAACCGAAAATCCATCAATGTACGTAACCCTTCATCGACGATCAAGATGACATCGCCGCCACGACCACCGTCTCCGCCAGCCGGTCCGCCGTCAGGAACGTATTTTTCGCGACGAAATGCAACCATTCCGTCTCCGCCCTTGCCAGCTTTCACATCGATCGTTACTTGATCTAAAAACATGGACATAATTAAGTCCTCCTATTATTCATTTATTTATTTGACTGCCTGAATTTCCACAATAAACAAAAGTCTTACTTATTTTATCGGTGAAATCTGATTTTGTCTATCATTTCAGCAAAAAGATTGTTTACCTTCTTCTTTTTTTATCATTTGGTAAGGTTTCCAACCTTTTTTCTGCTACCAAGTATAATTTTTTGACAAAATATTCTTTGCGTAGCAGAATAACAGTGTATTAATTGTATTAATTGAGGATGCCGTTTCACAGCACCCCTAATAAAGGAGGAACTTTTGATATGACAGTAAAAGTAGGTATTAACGGATTTGGGCGTATTGGCCGTCTGGCTTTCCGCCGCATCAAAGAAGTCTCAGATGATATTGAAGTAGTAGCAATCAACGACTTAACAAGTCCAACTATGTTAGCACAATTATTGCAATTTGACTCTACTCATGGTACTTATCCTGGCACAGTTACTGCAACAGAAGACTCAATCGTAGTGGATGGCGAAGCAACTCGTGTTTATGCAGAACCCGACGCAAGCAAAATCCCTTGGGCAAAAGAAAACGGTGTAGATATCGTACTAGAATGTACTGGTTTTTATACATCTGAAGAAAAAGCAAAAGCGCATTTAGATGCTGGTGTCAAACGAGTAGTTATTTCTGCCCCAGCTGGTGCTATGAAAACCATCGTCTATAACGTCAATGATGATACATTAGATGAAAACGACAAAATCATCTCAGCAGGTTCATGTACAACAAACTGTTTAGCACCTATGGCTTATTTCTTAAATAATGAATTTGGGATCGAAGTTGGTACAATGACAACAGTTCATGCCTACACTTCCACACAAATGCTCTTAGATGGACCTGTAAAAGGCGGTAATTTGCGTGCTGCTCGTTCAGCTGCTGACAATACTATCCCACATTCTACTGGTGCTGCGAAAGCAATCGGCTTAGTTATCCCAGAGCTACAAGGAAAATTACAAGGACACGCACAACGTGTTCCAGTCGTTGATGGTTCATTAACTGAATTGGTTTCAGTGTTGAAAACAAAAGTAACTGCTGATCAAGTAAACGAAGCAATCAAAAAACACACAGTTGACAATCCTTCATTCGGGTATGATGACCGTCAAATCGTTTCTAGTGATGTCATTGGAACAACTCAAGGTTCGATCTTTGACCCAACGCAAACAGAAGTAACAACTGCTGGTGATTTCCAACTTGTTAAAACTGTTGCATGGTATGACAATGAGTATGGATTTACTTGCCAAATGATTCGCTTACTAGAAAAATTCGCTAACTTGTAATTTGATAGATCAATCGATAAAAGAAGCCTTTGACTGGATCCAGTCAAAGGCTTCTTTCTTTTCATCCCCTACTTTTAAACTCGTTCAATGAACATATTGGCTTAAAAATTGTTGGACTACTTGCTGATATTTTTCAGGATCTGTCTTGTATGCTTCCGCATGCTCGGCTCCTTTTACAACATACTTTTCTTTTGGCCCCTTCGTTGCACGATAGACCTTATCTAACATTTCAAATGGTACAAATGTATCTTCGTCTCCATGTATAAAGAGCATTGGGCGCTGGTTTTTCTTCAATTGTTCCACTGCATTTGCTTCACCGAAAAAGTAGCCAGCACGGACTTTTGTCACTAGACTTGTTACTTGCATAAGCGGAAATGCTGGAAGACTAAACATATCGTCTAGCTGATAGGCAAGCTCATCATGGACGGAAGAATAACCGCAATCTTCAATGATTGCTTTCACATTATCTGGTAGTTTTTCTCCGCTAGTCATCATAACTGTTGCTGCTCCCATGCTGACACCGTATAGAACGATTTCTTGCGATTTTCCATTGTTTTCTAGCACTTTGTTTATCCACTGTACATAGTCTTTACGCTCTGGCCATCCAAATCCAATGTAATCCCCTTCGCTTTTTCCATGTCCTCTTGCATCAGGAACAAGGACATTGTAACCCATATCATGAAACATCTTTGCGTAATTGGTCATCGTTTCAGCGTTTCCCATATAGCCATGAGCCACAAGAGCTGTTTTTTCACTTTTCGTTTCAGCAGGAAGATAAATCGCTGATAATTTCAGACCGTCTTTTGAAGTGATGGTCCAATCGCTTCGGTTTTCTTTTGAACTAAACCATTTATGTGCATCCGTTTCTTTGGATGTCTGTGTTGTACCAGGTGTATCTTCGTCTAAAAAGTCTTTCTCAGAAGGCACAACAGCATAATTATAAAAATAATTCCCTGCAAACACTAACGCAACAATCAGAGCTAAAGCGACGCCTAAAAGGATTTTCATCCAAAGTTTCATAAATCATCCATCTCATTTCTCTTTTTTCATATAACCTTGAATTAGTATAATCAAAGAATCTCTACTATGCAATGTTCATTTTTATAACCTATAAAAAAACAAAATAAAAAAGCAGAAATAACTGGCTATTTCTAGCGGATTATTTCTGCAATAACTAATTATCTATTTTTTATTTTCAATTAATTTAAAGCTTGACCATGGTTTCAAAAAGTCAAGGAGGAATAATTCGTCATCGGAGATTCTTCCTACAACATTGACACGTCCGTCGTTTTTCATATCCTTCAAGGCGATTTGTGTTTCTCCTTTGTATTGACCGTACCCTTCATTGTCAATCAGTACATCCCCATGATGCATATCTCGCGTATTATGAGGCGGGAAATCTTTATCTTTGTAGTATACACGAGTCATCGTTGAACGAAGGATATATTCTGAGCGATCCCCTCGATAACTATGAAGGTTATCAAACAAGCAGATTCGTTCGTTTTCTGTAATACCTTCTTCCGTATCTACTTTCAATGTTGGATAATCCGCGTTAAATGCTTCTGCCATTTCTTTCAATTCTTCTTCACTTGCGTACGCATTTCCAATAGAAATATCATCAATCAATCCTGTAAGGATTAAATGCTTCACTTGTGTCGCAATTTCAAGATCTCGGTGGTCTTCCAGCGTGCACAAGCCATCTTGCGTAGGCCAAGGGCCAAACTCAGCAGATTGCGAATTGACGAATGCCATCGTATTCAAATTATATTTTCTCAATTTTTCTGAACAAAAAACAAAGTGTTCGTATCCTAAACCAGAGTATCGATGAGGATAAAAATTATGAGAACCTAATAAATTATCCGTGTTTGGCGAATAACTCATGATGTTGTCAACGTAATTCGTGCCCGAACTCATATTAATCTCGATTTTGATACCAAAAGGATTGCGCGTCATTTTTGCTTCTTCTGCTCCTGTGAATCCGATATCTAAGCGGACCCCGTAGGCACCCATCTTATGGAAAAAAGATAAGTCATCGTAAGAAATCTCCAACTGTTCAAATAACGCTGGATTGATATCAACCATTACTTCCATGCCTAGGCTATTCGCGTAATCAACTACTTCTTTAAATTCTGAAAGAACTTTTTCTTTATCATCATTGATCTGCAGCAAACTGGTAAAAACCCGTTTATACCCATACTTATGAGCTAAATCCAAGTACGCTTTGTCCTTTTCAAATGTTGACCGTTCTGGATAAATCGAGATTCCTAATTTTCCCATATTACCATTTCCTCCTGCATCTTTTCGTTTTTGTATCCACTTACATTATAGCAAACACAAAGTAAATGGTCTACACCTTTTCTTTTTCTTTTTCTTTTAAAATAAATGATAAATTCCAATAATTTAAGTAGGTATTTTCCCTCTATTTTGTTATCATTAAAGATAACAAAATAGTAAATTGGAAAGGAACAGTTATGAAGAAAAATAAAGTTATTTTAAGTATTAGTTTAGCAGCAGCATTGCTGTTTGCTGCTGGTTGTTCTGCAAACAACACGACTTCTTCTAGTTCGTCTACAGAAAGTTCAAAAAGTACATCTACTGCGGAAAGCACGACTGCCAGTAGCGTCGATTTGAACGCATTGGAATTACCACAATTGACGAAAGATGTCGCCGAAAATGAAGATCTGGTCGAAATGGTGACGAATAAAGGCACAATCAAAATCAAATTATTTCCCGAATACGCACCAAAAGCGGTTGAAAACTTTATGACACATGCAAAAGACGGTTACTACAACGGACTAACTTTCCATCGCGTCATCAAAGATTTCATGATCCAAGGTGGCGATCCTAAAGGCGATGGCACTGGAGGGGAAAGCATTTGGGGAGAAGGATTTGAAACAGAGATCAACAACCACCTTTACAATATAAGAGGTGCGTTATCTATGGCTCGCTCACAAGATCCTAACAGTAACGGCAGCCAGTTCTTTATCGTTCAAAATACAGATGATATGCATGATGGTCTTTTAAAAGACGACTATCCTCAAGCAATCATCGACGCTTATAAAAACGGCGGTTATCCTTCACTAGATGGCCATTATACTGTCTTCGGCCAAGTGATCGAAGGAATGGATGTCGTAGATGCTATTGCAAATATCGAAACAGATAGTTCAGACAAACCAAAAGAAGAAGTAAAAATCGATAAAATCAATATACTGCAAGAAGCAAAACAAAAATAAAAAAATAACGTCTGAATCCCGCATAGATGACAACGTATGCTAGGATTCAGGCGTCTTCTTTTTACATAAAAAGCAAGTAAGCTTCCTTTTGTTTTGCTATATCAGGTTTTATAGTCAAGCATTTTGGTTGACGATGAACGTGAACTCGCACTCACAGACTTTTTTATCATCTACATATGCTGCAGATAACGCTGTACCGACTGATCCCTTCATTTTGGTGATTTCAAAATGACATTTCAGCACATCTCCTGGAACAACTTTTTGACGGAATTTGGCCTTATTGATCCCACCGATATAAGCTCTTTTTCCTAGAAACTCTTCTGATTTTAGGATAAGTATCGAACCTGCTTGTGCCAGTGTTTCTAGAATCAACGCACCCGGCATCACTGGATTGTCAGGAAAGTGACCTTGGAAAAAATCTTCATTGATTGTTACATTTTTTGTCGCAACGATCTTTTTTCCTGGTTCTAAAGTATCTACATAATCAATATAACAAATAGGATAACGATTAGGGATCAAGTCCATTACTTCAGTAGCAGATAATACGTAAGACATAATTAAACTCCTTCTTTCAGGCAATTGCCATTTTCATTACTTTGACTATCAAAGTATCATATTCCTAAATATTTGGCAATCTTTTTTTAATTTAAGAAAAAATAGTTTGACAATCAAAACATTTTGACTAATAATTAAGAAATCAAGAAGTTATTTTAGCTATTATTCTCTATTTTTTACGACTATCAAATTTTTATCAGAAACAAAGGAGAGTCATTATGTCATTTCTAGAAGGAAAAAAAATCGTCATTATGGGCGTCGCTAACAAAAAAAGCATTGCTTGGGGTTGTGCTGAAGCAATGTTGAAACAAGGGGCAGAAATTATCTATACTTACCAAAATGAACGAATGAAAAAATCATTAGTCAAATTGGTCGGCGAAGAAGCATTCACTGTAGAATGTGATGTTTCTAGCGACGAAAGCATCGAAAAAGCAATGAATGCCATCGGTGAATATGCTGGGGAGATCCACGGCCTTGTCCATGCAGTTGCTTACGCCAACAAAGAAGAATTGTCCGGAAATGTGTCTGATATTTCCAGAGACGGCTATCAATTAGCTCAAGATATCAGCAGCTACTCTTTAATTGCTGTATCAAAATACGCACAACCGTTTCTTGCACCAAATAGCGGAATCGTTAGCATGACTTATCTAGGTTCAGAGCGCGCAATCCCGAATTATAACATGATGGGTATCGCGAAAGCTTCTCTTGAAGCAGCTATCCGTTATTTGGCAGCTGAGTTTTCACCTAAAGGCATCCGAGTCAATGGTATTTCAGCTGGAGCAATCAAAACATTAGCTGTTACAGGGGTTAAGGACTATCAAAAACTGATCCAGTTATCTGAATCTCGTACGCCTGATCAGCAAGGTGTAACGATCGAAGAAGTCGGTAATGCTTGTGCTTTCTTGATCAGTCCTCTTTCCAGCGGAATCATCGGTGATATTATCTACGTTGACAAAGGTGTCCATCTTTCATAAACTTTTGTTGCATTCTTTAAAGTAAAACATATAAAAATCAGGAAAAAACTTTTTAAAGTCTCTTCCTGATTTTTTCTTTTTACGTTTTTTTCAACTCATTACTTTGAAATTATTCCACGACTTCAATCCAGCCTTCTGGTGCTTCTATGTCTCCAAATTGAATACCTGTCAATTCATCATACAACCGTTTTGTTACTGGTCCTACTTCCGTTTCACTATAAAATACATGAAGATTGTTATTGTGATAAATCCCACCGATTGGAGAAATAACAGCCGCTGTACCACATGCACCAGCTTCTGCAAATTGATCTAGATCATCAATGAAAATATCTCCTTCTATTGCTTGAAGTCCTAGTCGCTCTTCGGCTAATTGCAGCAAAGAGTATTTCGTGATACTTGGCAAGATAGATGGCGATTGTGGAGTGATGAATTTTCCGTCTTTCGTAATCCCAAAGAAATTTGCTGCCCCTACTTCTTCGATTTTCGTGTGTGTGGCTGGATCAAGATAAACACAATCTGAGTAATCCAGTTCTTTTGCTTCTGTTCCTGGAAGTAAACTCGCTGCGTAATTTCCGCCGACTTTTGCTGCGCCTGTTCCCTTAGGAGCAGCACGATCGTAATCAGATACAATAAAGTTCGTTGGTTTTAGCCCACCTTTGAAATACGCTCCTACTGGCGTACAGAAGACGACAAATAAGTATTCTGGAGCAGGATGGACACCAATGTTTTCACCGACCCCAATCAGTAAAGGGCGCAAGTATAATGTAGCGCCTGTTCCATAGGGCGGCACAAAATCTTCATTTGCTTTTACTACTTGCTTGACAGCATCAACGAACATTTTTTCAGGGACCATTGGCATCAGCAATCGTCTAGCACTTTGATTCATCCGTCGACTATTTTGTTCAGGTCGAAAGAGATTGACCTTGCCGTCTTTTCGACGATAAGCTTTTAGACCTTCAAAACATTGCTGACCATAATGAAGCGCTGGAGAGCCTTCATGAATCGTCAGGTAATTATCTTCTGTCAATTCTCCTTCTTCCCATTGTCCGTCTTTCCATTTGGCAATAAAACGCCAAGGAGTTTTGATATAAGAAAAACCTAGATTGTTCCAATCGATTTGCATATACTTACCACCTTCGTTATTTTCTCCACATTTTATCATTATCCATATTATTTGTCATTTTATTTTCAGCTTTTTTCCTTCATTATAGTTATTTTTGCTATTTCCTTTTTTGAAAACTTCTTGGTACAATACAGAAAGAATCAAATTTTAGAAAAGAGGATTTTATGTTTTCATTATTAGCAACTGCCGGTACGACAGACTCTTCTGGCGAGACATTGACAGATCAAGCTGTCAGCAAAGTAAATGCGTTTCAGCGGTTTTGGGACGGGATTGATTGGGACGCCATTTTGGCTGCCTTTATCCAAAAAAGTTTATATCTGGTTTTTTTGATCGTCCTTTTTTGGATTCTTCACCGTGTAGGAAAATATCTGATTGATAAGTCTTTCAATCAATATTCTAAAAAAGCCATTCTAAACGAGAGCCGCTTAAAGACTTTACATAGTCTTTTAAATACTATTTTTCATTATACTCTTGGTTTCTTCTTTATCTATGCAATTTTATCTGCTATCGGTGTGCCGATCGGATCACTTTTGGCTGGTGCCGGAATTGCAGGTGTGGCAATCGGTCTTGGTGCCCAAGGGTTCATGAGTGATGTTATTACCGGATTTTTTATTATCATGGAACAACAGATGGATGTTGGGGACTACATCAAGCTAGCAAACTTAACGATTGAAGGAACCGTCGTATCTGTTGGTATCCGTACCCTTCAGCTGAAAGCAACGGATGGTACTGTCCATTTCATCCCGAATCGAAACATCACCACGATCAGCAACCTCTCTCGTGCAAATATGCAAGTACTTTTAGATATTCGGATTGTTCCTGAAGAAGGATATGACAAAATCTATGAGATCATTGATCGAGTAAATCGTACATTAGCTGAAAAATACCAAGAAGAGCTCCAAACTGAACCTTCTATCTTTGGATTAGTGGATCTTGGAAACAGCAATTTTGCGATTCGTACGGTCTGCTACGCATTGAACGGAAAACAATATGCCTTAAAAGAAGAGTTCTTGAGCTCCTATGTCAAAGAATTGACAGCTTCTGGTTTCACGATTCCGAACAGTCCAATTGCTGTCGGAAAATAATTTGGACAAACGATGCAACGAATCTCACTAAAAAGAGCGTGGGACAAAAGTAAAGAACACTTTTGTCCCACGCTCTAAACACGTATAAACGGCGGAAGCAGAAGCAACTCCTTCGGAAATAAGCTGAAATTCACAAAAATTTGAAAAGCAATTTTCGTGAATTCCTTCTTATTTCTTGGAGTTAAACGCTTTTGTCCCAGCCTCTTTTTCAAGATAAAGTCAAAACTGGTACGCTGTTTTTTCTACTTATTTTTTGATTATCTTTTAGTTTCTCGTTCTTTAGCTCACGATATCGATTTGTTCTTTTAATTCTTCGATTTTCGGAGACAATATATTACGACGTTCTAATTCATGCACCATGAAGTTTACGGCTTTAAGCAGCTCTTTTCTTGTAATGATTCCTTTGAAAATCCGATCTTCTGTGACAACCGGTAAAAAAGGCGAATCGACTAACAAATGGAGTACTTCTTCTAGTTCCCAATTTTCATCAATTGTCGGAACATCTGTTTCTGTCACATCAGCAACCGTTAGTCCTTCTAACGGGTCCATGCTGATTGTTTGCAAGTCAATCATTTTATTGACCACATCTGATAAACTTACTAGTCCTACAAAGTGATCATCTTTTCCTAATACAGGAATTTTGGAATAACCGACCTTCGATAACACAAGTAAACCATGGGATAATGGATGATGATACATAACATTTGCCACATTTTCTGCAGGAATCAAAAACGTTTCCTGATTTTCCAGCAGCATTTCTCTTACTATAGGTCCAATCATCTGATGGCCTCCATTTCTATTTCATTCAACACTACTATTTTACCGAAACCGGATGCAAAATTCATAAAATAAAGCTTATTTTTATTAAAAATTAGAGTTTTTTTATTCAGCGCTCTCTCGAAAAAGAAAAGGCCAACTCTTCAACTGCCTGATGGGCACGGTTATAGTATTGAACAGAAATTTGGTCATCTAAACTTTCGATAAGAGCATATGATGGGATTTGGATCGGGCCTCTAGGCTGAGAAATGCTACCAGGATTCAAAAACAGGATTTTCTGATCCATCTCACAGCCTATTTGATGGGTATGACCAAAAAACACCATATCGGCAGTTGCAGCTCGAGCTTCGATTGCTAACTGTGTCAAACCAAATCGGACATTCGATAAATGACCATGAGTTATAAATACTGTATCCTGACCAGTTTGGATCACTTTTTTCTGTTCGAATCCTGGTCCATAATCACAATTACCTTGAACCACTTGGAATGTATCCCATAATGGGTCAGAAGCTTCTAATTCCGAATCACCACAATGGAAAAAGATATCCACTTCAGAACGATAACGATCTACTAAGTCAACGAGGATATCTCTGTCTCCATGATTATCACTTACTACTAAATACCGCATCTATCTCTCTCCTTCCAGCCATTGTTTCCACTCGGCACTCAATTTTTTCATTGCTTGAGCCCGATGACTGATCTTGTTTTTTTCTTCGCTCGATAATTCTGCTGCTGTTTGTTTCTTACCTTCTGGGATAAATAAAGGATCATACCCAAAGCCATTTTCGCCAGATGGTATACGGGCTACTCGACCGGGCCATTCCGCTTCTACTACAAGGCTGTCTTTTTTGGGTGCCGCGAATACTAACGTACAATGGAATTGTGCTGTTCTTTTTTCATCCGGCACATCTGTCAATTCATATAATAATTTTGCGTTATTCCCCGCATCACTTTTTTGTTCCCCCGCAAAACGTGCAGAATAGATTCCTGGCATACCGCCTAACGCATCCACTTTCAAACCTGAATCATCTGCTAAGACTGGTTGATCAAGCAATTGTGCAATCGTTTCTGCTTTTAATCGGGCATTTTCTTCAAACGTGCTGCCAGTTTCTTCTACATCTGGCAATTCAGGATAATCAAGTAATGTTTTTACATGATATCCAGCTTCTTTAAACATATTTCGAAACTCTTCTGCTTTTCCTGGATTTCTTGTCGCAATGATAATCGTTTTTGTTTCTTCTGTCCGCTCATCATTTTGAGCAAACTCTGTTAGCAAAGCATGTTTTTGCTCTTTGATCAAATCTTCAATCGCGTTTTTTCCAAAAAAGAGCATTTCATTCAACTGTTCACCATCAAACGTTGCTTCTTCTCCAGTTCCTTGAATCTCCACGAATTTTCCAGATTCTGTCATTACAAGATTCATGTCTACAAGTGCTGCGGAATCTTCTTGGTAATCCAAATCTGTGACGCAAGTCCCATCTGGTAAGATTCCTACGCTAACTGCAGCAAGATGTTCTTTGATTGGATCTTCTGACAATTCTTTTTCTCTTAAAAGTTTTTCAATGGCTAATTTCAATGCCACGAATGCTCCAGTGATACTTGCTGTTCTAGTACCGCCATCCGCTTGGATCACATCACAGTCTACGATGATACTACGTTCTCCTAATTTTTCCAAGTCTACTACTGCACGCAAGGAACGACCAATAAGACGCTGGATTTCCATTGTTCTACCAGAAAGTTTTCCTTTGCTGCTTTCTCTACGATTTCTCGTACTCGTTGCTCGAGGCAGCATACTATATTCTGCTGTCACCCATCCTGTTCCTGTTTCTCTCAAAAAAGGGGGAACAGAATCTTCTATTGTTGCAGAACAAATAACTGTTGTATCACCAAAACGGATCACAACCGATCCTTCTGGATATTTGAAAACATTTGTTTGAAGCTCCAGTTTGCGAAGCTCTTGGGCTTTTCTCCCGTCATGACGCATCCTTATTTTCCTCCCAATTCAATATGATCTACATTTAGGTGTCCGATTCCAAGCCAGTCTTCAGCTATTTCCTCGAAAAGTTTGGCAGAGCCTGTTGTATAAAACTGACATAATGTCCGTCCATTTTGCGGTGAATTGCTCAGATTGAAATAATCTAACAGCATAGATACTTCACCTACTGTTTCTGCTCCAGAATCGATCAGTTGAACATTTTCACCCACTACATTTTGAATGATGGGGCGTAATAATGGATAATGGGTGCATCCTAAAATCAATGTATCGATTTTTTTAGTCGTTAACGGAGCTAATGTTTCTGCTACGATTTTTTTCGCCACCGATGAATGGTATTCATTACTTTCGACAACTGAAACAAATTTTGGACAAGCAAGACTTGTCACAGTCAATTCTGGTACTTTCTCTTTCAGTGCTTTTTCATAAGCTCGACTTTTTACCGTACCAATCGTACCAATAATGCCAACTTGTTTATTTTGTGTTTTTTTTACTGCCGCTCTAGTACCGGGAAGGATCACACCGATGACTGGAATAGAAAGAGCAGCTTTGATTTCTTCTAAAGCCACCGCAGTTGCGGTATTGCAGGCGATCACCAGCATCTTGATTCCTTGCTCCACCAGATAATCCGTCATTTCCCAAGTATACTGGATTACCTGTTCCGCAGGTCTCGGGCCATATGGGCAGCGTGCCGTGTCTCCTACAAATAAAATATTTTCATTCGGTAATTGTTTCAGGGCTTCTTTTACTACAGTCAAGCCACCGACACCTGAATCAATAAATCCGATAGGGCGATTATCTGTCAATCGTATCATCCTTTTTTTCAATAAATTCTATCCTCCCTATTGTGTACTTTTTAGCGTGATTTTTCAAGTGCTCTCCCTTTTTTAAAATAATCAAAACCTCTGCTTTTCTAATTTTAAAGAAAAAAAGCCGGTTGTGACTTTAGTTTGCCACAACCGCTAAAAGAATCATCTATTAATAACTGTACCGTCTCTTTTCCAAGTAACCGGAAAGCAGAGAAAGCGCGTAACATACCACGAAGTACATAAGTGTCATGATGATGAACATCGGAAGCACATAATTGGTGTTCTGTCCATAAATAATACGTGCCTGATGAGAAAGTTCAGGTAAAGAAATGATTACTGCTAATGAAGTATCTTTGATCAGTGAAATCAATTGGCTCACAATTGCCGGGATCATTGATTTAAATGCTTGCGGTAACACGATCGTTCGCATCGTTTCTACATAAGTCAGTCCCGTTGATAATCCTGCTTCCATCTGTCCTTTTGGAACAGCATTGAGTCCAGCTCGGAAAATTTCCGACAACATAGCTGACTCAAAAATCGTTAATGCTGCAACAGCAGAGCAAAAGATGTTCATCTGAATGCCGATTTGAGGTAAGGCAAAGTAAGTGAAGAAAATGATCAATAATAATGGAAGATTCCGTATAATGTCAATCACTACACCAAGGATTTTGGAGAAGAAAGGGATATTCGCAAAACGAATCACACCTGTCAGACCACCGATCAAGAAACTAAAAATGATCGAAAACAATGAAACTTCAACAGTAACCTTTAATCCTTCCAATAAAAAACGGATATTCATCCATGAAAAAGCGCCGCTAAAATCCATGTATTTCCCCTCCTTCTATGAACGAACCGCCCATTTTTTCTCAAGATAAACCATTAAGTAAGATAACGGTAGCGTGATAACTAAGTAAAATAACCCAACGATGATATACGTATCGAAGGTATTGAATGTTTCACTGGCGATCAAGTCTCCTTGATACATCAAATCTAAACCAGCTACGATTGCTAAAATAGATGAGTTTTTCACGAGGTTGATAAATTGGTTGCCTAATGGCGGAATAACAATTTTGAATGCTTGCGGTAAAACAATATAACGCATGATTTCTGAATAGGTAAAGCCAGAAGATAGTCCTGCTTCTGTTTGACCTTTTGGTACGGTTTGAATCCCTGAACGTACTGTTTCAGCAATAAAAGCAGATGTATAGATCGTTAATCCAATCGTACCTGCTTGGAATCCATCTAGATTAAACCAATAAATCGGTACGACAACATAAAAAAACATCACGATGATTAATAATGGAATGTTTCTAAAAAATTCTACATATGCCTTTGCTAAGGCGCTCACTACTTTATTCTTTGATAATTGGAAGATTGCCATTAACGTTCCGATAATCAAACTAAACACAAGTGCTAAGACACTCGAAAACAATGTGATCTTGAACCCGTCGACAAAGATTGGTCCATAAGTCTGTATCAATTCGCTCATTGCCTCTCCCCCTTACTCTACTTTTCCTTCAGTTTCATTTGGAAACCATTTTTGATAGATTTTATCGTATGTGCCATCTGCATGCATTTCCTCTAGCGCTTGGTTAACAGCTTTCAAGAAGTTTTCTTGCCCTTTGTTGATCGCAATCCCGTAAGGCTCATTAGTAAATGTTCCACCAACTAACTCATACTCTGGATTTTCATCTGCAATCCCTAACAAAATCGCATTATCTGTAGTCATCGCGTCTCCCTGACCAGATTGTAAAGCAGTGAATGCTTCTGCATAGTTTTCTAATTCTAAAATTTTTGCATCTGGTGCATGCTGTCGGATATTCGCAGCCGATGTAGAACCTTTGACTGCTAGAACCGTTGTAGAAGCATTCAAATCATCTACACTTTTGATTTGACTTCCCTTCTTTACCAACAAAGCTTGGCCAGCATCGAAATAGACATCTGAAAAGTCGACCTGTTTTTTTCGTTCATCTGTGATCGTCATCGTTGCAATAATTGCATCGATATTTCCGTTTTTCAATAATGGAATCCGAGTTTTAGAAGTGACTTCAACAAATTCTGTTTTTCCATTGTCACCAAGGATCTTTTTAGTGATTGCTTTTGCAATATCTACATCAAATCCTTGTACAGTTCTGCTCTCAATATCCATCATTCCAAATAATCGAGTATCATACTTGACACCCCAGATGATTTCATTGGTAGATTTGCTTCTCTCTAAAATATCTTCATTTGCCAACCCATTTCCTTTACATCCGGCTAGTGCAAGAAAAGCAATGCCTAAAAGGAAAATCAGGCGTATTTTTTTTAACCTGCGCATCTTTTTCCTCCTATCAATGATTGATAACTTTACTGATAAATTGCTGTGCTCGGACTTCATTTGGATTTTCGAAAAAGTCTCTCACATTTCTGCTGTCTTCCAATACTTCTCCATCAGCCATGAAGATGACACGATCCGCAACTTCTTTGGCAAATCCCATTTCATGTGTCACGACAATCATTGACATACCGTCATGAGCCAATTTTTTCATAACGTCTAATACATCACCAATCATTTCTGGATCCAAAGCAGAAGTAGGCTCATCAAACAGCAGCATCTCAGGATTCATTGCTAAACCTCTGGCGATTGCCACCCGTTGCTGTTGTCCACCGGATAACATGGAAGGATAAGAATCTTTCTTATCTAACATATTGACAGTTTTCAGAAATTTCTCAGCATTTTTGACTGCAGTTGCCTGGTCTTGCTTCAACACTTTGATTGGTGCTAATGTGATGTTTTCCAGAACGGTTTTATTTGGGTACAAATTGAAATGCTGGAAAACCATACCGATGTTTTTTCGGACTTCTGTCAGTTTTGTCTTTTTATCATGCAAGTCAGTATCATTAATCAGCAGCTTACCTGAAGAGATCGTCTCTAATCCATTGATACAGCGAAGCATCGTGCTCTTTCCTGAACCAGAAGGACCAATGACAACGACAACTTCTCCTTTCTCGAATTCGAGATTGATATTTTTTAATGCGTGGAACTTGCCATAATATTTATCCACGTGATCAAATTTAATCATTGCCATAGAATTACACTCCCATTATTATTTAGTAAGATTTCTTTTAAAGATGTATAATAAAATACATTATATCTGATAGTTTAGTAATTTGTAAAGTTTCTTAGAACGTTTATTCTCCCATAAATATTTCTTCCATTTCTAATCTATTAGTTATTTTATCCTCTTTCCTTGTTTTTTCCTTAGGAACTGTTGTTTCTTTTCAGGAAAAACGGTAAGATATTAAGTGCTCAGACTTACAAATCGTAAAGAGGTGTCTTTTTTGAAAAATATTATTTTAACGGGAGATCGACCAACTGGAAAGTTGCATTTAGGGCATTACGTCGGTTCTCTAAAAACCCGAGTGGCTATGCAGGCAGATGAAGACAACCAACTGTTTGTCATGATTGCTGACATGCAAGCACTGACAGATAATGCTAAAAATCCTGAGAAGGTTTCATCAAATGTCTTGCAAGTTGCTTTAGACTATTTAGCCGTGGGATTAGATCCTGCAAAATCTACTTTATTTATCCAATCACAAATTCCGGAATTAGCTGAATTAACCATGTATTATTTGAACTTAGTCAGCGTAGGACGTGTTCGGCGCAATCCGACTGTCAAAACAGAAATCGAACAAAAAAAATTCGGTGAAAGCGTGCCTACAGGATTCTTTATCTATCCTGTTTCTCAAGCAGCAGATATCACTGCATTCAAAGCGAATCTTGTACCTGTTGGTGAGGATCAAAAACCAATGCTAGAGCAGACACAGGAAATCGTACAAAGCTTCAATCATACATATGGTGAAGTCTTGGTGGAACCAAAAGGCGTATTCCCACCAAAAGGAATGGGTAGATTACCTGGAATCGATGGAAATGGCAAAATGAGTAAATCGTTAGGAAACGGTATTTATATCTCCGATCCTGCCGATGTCTTACAGAAAAAAGTCATGAGTATGTATACTGATCCAAACCACATCCATGTACAAGATCCTGGACAAGTAGAAGGGAATATGGTCTTCACCTACTTGGATGTATTCGGAACAGATAAAGAAGCAATTGAAGAAATGAAAGCTCATTACCGCCGCGGCGGACTTGGTGATGTAAAGATCAAACGATACCTCATTGATGTATTGGAAGCTGAATTTGCACCGATCCGTGCGCGCCGAGAAGAATTGGAAAAAGATCCTTCAGCTGTTATGGAAATCTTACGTAAAGGTAGTGAAGAAGCTGCTAAAGTAGCTGCACAAACACTTTCTGAAGTAAAATCAGCAATGGGAATCAATTACTTCCATTAATTCATTTACTCTAAAAAAACAGGCTGTAAAGGCCTGTTTTTTTATCTCGTCTCTGTGCTATTCCTTTTTTAAAATCAAAAAAAGAGATGTGACGAAGTTGTGTCACATCTCTTTTTCAAATGTATGGTCTTCAAAAGCTACTTGATCGTTACTTACTATATTTTCCCTCTTAGCGAATACTTGCCTTTAGGTTTTCTACCAACGCTTTTTCGACTTTTTCCATTGCTTTATTGATTTCTTCATCTGTCAATGTTGCTTCTGGGTTGACGAATGTCAGGCTATACGCCATGGATTTATGTCCTTTTTCAATGTTTTCTCCTTGATAGACATCAAATAATTGGATATCTGTTAAAAATCTTCCGGCAGCAGAACGGATAACTTCTGTTAATCCCTGATTTGTCACAGTTTCTTTTACAAGCAAAGCGATGTCCCGGCTGACTGCTGGGAATTTTGTCACTGCTTCGAAAACGATCCCTTTTTGAGCAGCTTCCACTACAGCAGATAAATCAAACTCAGCAACATATGTTTCTGGAATATCATAACTTTTTGCAATCGTTGGATGCACTTGACCGACAAAACCAATAAATTGTTCGCCAAGGTAAATCGCAGCAGTTCTTCCAGGATGCATTTCCTTCATTTCTGTCACTTTTTGATAATGGATATCTTCAGTGATACCTAGTTGTTCAAATAAGTTTTCTAAAAGACCCTTGATGGTGAAAAAGTCTACATTTTGAGCTTTCGTCTGCCAATCTTTTTCTTCCCAAATACCAGAAATAGCGATTGCTGCATGTTTTACTTCTTGCGGCAGATGTGTACGTGGATCATTTTCTTGGAAGAACACCCGACCAATTTCATATAAAGCAATCTCTGTATTTTTTCGGGCAGTGTTATAACTGATATCATCTAATAATCCGCTGATCAAATTCATTCGCAATACAGAACGCTCTTCACTCATTGGCCAGTCCAAACGTGTAATATTGCTTTCTTTTATAACAAACTGTCTTGATTTTTCTTCTGTTGTCAATGCATAACTGATTGCTTCGCTCAATCCGCTTCCTTCAAAGATCGTACGAATTTTACGAGTAGTTTCTTGTTCTTTTGACAAGCTTCCAGCAACCGTTTCTCCACTTGGAAGTGTAGATGGCAACTGGTCGTATCCATAAATACGAGCAATTTCTTCGATAATATCTGCTTCGATTTGGATATCCCAGCGTCTTGGTGGTACTACTACGGAATAAACATGATCCTTTTCTTCATAGTTAAATCCAAGTGCTTCAAAAATCTCATTTACTTCTTTAACGACAAGAGATGTTCCTAAATATTGATTGATGCGTTCAAGTGAAATCTTCACTGATACGTCTTCTGCTTTGATCTCTGAACCTTTGACCGCGCCTTGTAGAACTTCCCCACCCGCAAGAGAAACGATCATTGCTGCAGCAACCTCACTGGCTTCTCCAACAGTCGCATGGTTGATTCCTTTTTCAAAACGTGCAGAGGATTCACTACGCAAATTAAATTGTTTTGCTGTACGACGAATCGAAATTGGATCAAATAAAGCAGATTCTAGTGCAACTGTTGTTGTTTCATTCGTGATCTCTGAGTCTAACCCTCCCATGACACCAGCTAAAGCAACTGGTTCTTTGCCGTTAGTAATGACGAGATTGTCAGTTGTCAATTCCCGAGATTCTCCATCTAGTGTTACTAATGTTTCATTTTCTTTTGCACGGCGGACAAGGATCTCTTTTGATTTCAATTTGTCGTAGTCAAATGCATGTAGTGGTTGTCCGAATAAAAGCAAAATATAGTTCGTCACATCTACTACATTGTTGATTGGACGAATGCCTTCGTTCATCAAAAGATTTTGCAGCCATTGAGGACTTGGCTGGATTCTTACTCCTTCAATGATTCTGATTTGATAAGCAGGAACTGCTTCTTTATCTTCAACTTCCACTTGAATTTTATCGCTAGCAGGACGTGAGGATTCTATCAGCTTTTCGTCATCGAATGTAGGAGTCTGACGATAAATTGCCCCAACTTCATAAGCTACGCCACGCATTGACAATGCATCCGCACGATTCGGTGTGATAGACAATTCAATAATCGAATCATCCATATCCAAATAAGGAAAAACTGGATCGCCATTTACAGCTTCTTGTGGCATATAATAGATACCTTCAGCGTATTCTTTCGGTATAACACTATCTGAATAGCCAATTTCTTGTAATGAGCAAATCATGCCATTTGATACTTGGCCACGCATTTTTCCTTTTTTGATTTTTACATTACCAGCGATACGTGAGTTAGGAAGTGCAACAATCACTTTGATTCCAACCTTCACATTAGGCGCTCCACAAACGATTTGAGACAGTTCGTCTTCGCCAATATCGACTTGACAAATAGAAAGGTGATCAGAATCTGGATGTGGTACGCATTCCTTGACTTCACCGACAACGATTTTTTTCAAGCCTTCTTCTGGAACCGTTACTCCCTCTACTTCGATTCCTGTTACAGACATTTTATCCGCTAATTCTTTTGGTGTTACATTCGATAAATCTACATAACGATTAAGCCATTTATATGAAACTAACATTTTCTTACTCCCCCTTGAACTGACTTAAGAAACGTAAGTCATTTTGATAGAAATTACGGATATCATTCACTCCATACCGCAACATAGCTACGCGGTCTGGTCCAAGGCCGAAAGCAAAGCCTGAATATTCTTCTGGATCGATTCCTGACATCTTCAACACATTCGGGTGCACCATGCCAGCTCCTAAAATCTCGATCCAGCCAGTGTATTTACATACGTTACAACCGGCACCCCCACATTTGAAACAGCTGACATCTACTTCTACTGATGGCTCCGTAAATGGGAAATAACTTGGACGCAAACGGATTTCACGATCTTCCCCAAACATTTTTTTCATTACGACTTCTAATGTTCCTTTAAGGTCGCCCATCGTGATGTTTTTATCAACAACTAGCCCTTCAATTTGATGGAACTGATGACTGTGGGTCGCATCATCTGTATCTCTGCGGAAAACTTTTCCTGGCGAGATCATTCGTAGAGCACCCTTAGAGAAATCATGTTTTTCCATTGTCCGTGCTTGGACTGGTGAAGTATGTGTCCGAATCAATATCTCGTCTGAAATATAGAAAGTATCTTGCATGTCCCTTGCCGGATGGTCTTTTGGCAGGTTCATCCGTTCGAAATTGTAATGGTCAGACTCTACTTCGTAACCTTCTACGATCTGATACCCCATACCCACAAAAATATCTTCAATTTCTTCCATGATTTGTGTCACGATATGACGTGTACCATGTTTTACTTTTCTACCAGGTAGTGTCACGTCTATTGTTTCTTTTGCCAAAGCTGCATTTAACGCTTCTTCTTCTAATACTTGTTTTTTTCGCTCGATCTCTTCTGTCAAAAGATCTCGGATCTCATTTGCGAAACTTCCGACTTTTGGTCGCTCTTCTGGACTTAGATCTTTCATCCCACGTAATACTTCTGTGATCGGTCCTTTTTTTCCTAACGTTTCAACACGTATTTGATTTAATTCATTTAAATCTTGTGCCGCTGTGATTTTGACGAGCGTTGCTTCTTTCAAGCTCTCTAATTGTGCTTGTAGAGACATGTGCTTGTTCCTCCTTTAAATTCCAAATACAAAACAAAAAGACCTCATTCCTGTTAAGGAACGAGGTCTTCGCGTTACCATCCTAATTTGCGGATAAATGACTTACACCGCACTCTTACTTCGTTAACGACAATTGCCGGTCTGATTTTATCAGACGAACTCGGAAAGTGAACTTCATTTTTCAAACACAGGATCTGCTTTCAGTCTGCGACAGATCTCCCTGAACTGGTTTAGCCAAACTACTCTTTTTCGTCATCGTTCTTTACTTATTCGTATGGACTATAGTTTACAAGATTTTTTTTACAAAATCAACCGCATTCTTCCTCTGTGACCCATTTTTCGCTCCAAACTTGTATTTGACGCATCGCTTTTTGCAAGTCTGCTCCTTTTTCAGTCAAGAGATATTCTGAACGGCTCTTTTCGCTACAGGCAAAGTTTCGAGTGACTATTCCTTCTTTTTCTAATTCCTTCAAGCGTTCGACTAATACTCGATCACTGACCATCGGGATTTTTGCCGCAAGCTCAACAAAGCGTTGCGGACCGTTTTCGAGTAGTACATCGATAATCAATCCGTTCCATTTTTTTCCTAAAATAGAGAATGTTTTTTCAAATTTAGGGCATAAAACGAATTCTGTCTGTGTTAGCTCCATCATACTCACCTCTTCCCAGAGTATAGCATAATCCTTACAAAACATAAGTCAAGTTTGCTCAATTATAATTATTTGTTAATGTTTATAATTTGTTTCACTCGAAGCAAAATTAGGAAAACATTTTCTACTGGCTTATTCAAAGCTTCTGACATTGCTTGTTGGTAAAGTCTTAGCTGTCCTTGATATTTTTGGACGATTGCATCTATTTCTGCTGGATCATCCGGATGTAAAATAAAATCTGTTTTAAAATCATAGATATTGAGATGATCTTTTTCTTCTAGGTATCCATCGACGATTCCGTGGATTAATAGTTCATCTTCTTGATTTGGATAGTCTTGAAATACTTCGTCAGCAGGAAGCAGCATGGAAAAAGGTTGTTCTCGTTTTACGTTTTCTTTGTTGGCAATCAGCTGTTGACCAAGTTCTGTTTGAAAGAACCATATAATAGAAGAAACATCTACTTTTTTCGCGACTTTTTCGTCTACTAACCGTTTCCTTACCAATTCCTGTAATTTTTGATGGATACTCTCTGTAGTTGGCATCTCTAATGGCAATAATTGTAACAAAGCATGCGTAGCAGTTCCAACAGCAGCTGCTGACACTTGCCGATCTTTTTGCAAAAATTTTGGTTCTGCTAGTTGTTCTTGCGTATAACGAAATTGACGGGATGCTGCTTTGTTCTGACTGCTTTCCAGAGTCAAACGTGATTCTTGTGTATCATCTGGATCTTCGAATAATCGTTTGATTTCAGATACAGATTGATAACTTGTGGTTTGTGAAGAAGCTTGATAAGGATATTCATATGCCAGACGTTTTTGTAACGAATCTGCTAATACAGTTTCATCTTCTTTCATCTGCTGATCTAAGTTAACCAGTTCTTTTTCAGCAAGCAACTGTCTTTGTTCAATGATCGATTGCTGATTCATCCATGAAATAGAAAACTGTGCATTTGAATGTTGAAGAAGAGAAGTCGAAATTTCTTCCTCTAAGTATTTCTGCATTTCAGGATGACGGATCAATCCGTAACCAATCCAATTCATCAAGCTGCTTCTGCCCTTCAAACGTAGCGCAGGATCAAAAACCAACTCCTCATGATCAGCTGCTTCAGACCACGTTTGGATCATTTGCTCTTTATTTTTACAGGAACCGACAATGAAAAGCTTTTGTTCTGCCCGAGTCAATCCTACATACAATTTACGCATTTCTTCCGACAACAATTTGTTTTGCTTTGCCAATTTGATGGCTTGAAACGGTAACGTATCATATAACACTCGTGTTTCAGGATCCATATAGCGAATTCCTGCTCCAAGTTTTTCTTCAAAAGCATACCGATTGCGCAAGTCTTGTAAGTTGAACTCCTTTGTCATATCTAACAAAAATACAACTGGGAATTCCAAGCCTTTACTTGCATGGATCGTCATAACGCGAACAGCATTATCTTCTATTGAAATGACTGGTTCTGCTAAGTCTTTATCTTTTTCTTGCATTTTTTCAATGAAACGCACAAACTGGTATAATCCTCTGAAAGAACTTTGCTCGTAAGCTTTGGCACGATCAACCAATGCATAAAGATTGGCTTGTCTCTGTGCCCCTGCTGGCAGACCGACCACATACTCTAGATATCCCGTCTCATAATAGATATCCCATAACAAGTCAGTGATCGAAGAACGGCGAGCAAGTTCTCGCCAATGCTCTAGTTGCTTGCCAAAATGTTCCAGCTTAGCTGCTAATTCATCTTCGTTTGATGCTTGATAAGCAAGCACAGCATCATAGTAAGTATGTGCACGGTCAGCTAATCGAATGCTGGCTAATTCTGGTTCAATCAGACCCACGATCGGTGAGCGCAATACAGCCGCAAGCGGAATATCTTGATAGGGATTATCGATTAATTGTAGCAGCGAGATCATCGTGCGAATTTCTGTCGCTTGAAAATAGTTTTGAGCATCATTCATCTCTAATGGAATATCCAATGTTTTGAAAATCTCTAAAATCGTTAAGTTGTTCTTCTTTGTAGGTGTCAAGAGAACAATGTCTTTGTACTCTATCGGACGACTTTTTTTTGATTTTTTATCATAAATCATAAAGGAGGAATCAATTAATTGACGAATTTTTAGTCCTGTCATAAAAAGTTCGCCTTCTGTTTTGTCTTCCAGTATATCATCCGTCGGAATCTCAATCTCTGATTCTTCCTGTTCTTTTTCATAGATCATGATTTCTGGCTCAAACTGTTCATTCTCTGGAAAGTCTGAAAATCCTTGGATCAGTTTGGCTGCTTCGTCATAATTGATTTGACCCACTGCTGGATCCATTAGTTGTTCAAAAATAAGATTCGTAAAAGAAAGGACTTCTTTTCTAGAGCGGAAGTTCTCAGCCAAAACGATTCGACGTCCGCCTTCTTTCTTTGAGAAATTCTCGTATTTCCCGATAAATAAACTAGGATCTGCTAAACGGAAAGAGTAGATGGATTGTTTGACATCCCCAACCATGAACATATTTCCTTTTGTATCATCAGGTTCTCTTAGCCAGTATAAAATGGCTTCTTGTAATTGGTTCACGTCTTGATATTCATCTACCATTACTTCTTTGAATTTTTTTCGATAATGTTTTGAAGCTTCACTTGGTAGCCATACATCTTTCGTTTTTTCTGTGAGAATCTGCAACGCTAAATGTTCCAGATCATTGAAATCCAGCACACCTTTTTCCCGTTTACGCATACTGAAACCGTCCATGAAGCTTTGCGTGACTTTTGTCATTTCTTCGACTAACGGTAGTGCTTTGTCCGTTAATTCTTCCATTTGGCTTGGGGAAACAGGAAAATAACTTTTACTTATCTGCTGAATCAGTTTTTTTGCTTTATCCCTCATGCCCTTGACTTCATTGGAAATTTCTTTCAATTCTGCTTTCCGACTGCTCTTAAAAGTTGAAAAAGTTAGTTGTTCCAAACCAGCATAAGCTTCTTTTAACCGATCTTGCGAGAACGCTTCATAGATATTCTTGATCTGCTGTTGTTCTCCAGCTACTTGCTCATGCATTTTTTCTAATCCTTCACCTTGTGCTAACTGAGTCATCTGTTCATATAACTGTACACATTGGTATATATCTGCCAAAACTAAAGGACGGATTTGTTCTTGATATAATCGAGATTTCGCTAGCCCCTCAGGCAAACGATAATTATCGCTTAACTGTTCTAGCCATTTTTGGGGGTCAGGGTTGGCACGGGCAAACTCATAAAGAGAAAACACCAGATTCGTCAAGCCGTCATCTGAACGATCATTAGAAAAATTCATTGTTAATTGGAAAAATCGTTCATCATTTTCTGCATAAAGTGCTTCTCTCAGCTCGTCCCACACATCCTCTTTCATCAAGATCGTTTCTGTTTCATCTGTTAACATGCGAAAGACTGGATCAATATCAATTAAGTAATAATAACGTCGAATAACTGTCAGGCAAAAAGCATGTAAGGTTGAGATATTCGCTGTGGGCAATAAAACTAACTGCTTAGTAAAATGCTGTCTACGTACAGGGTCACTTTCGCTATTGACGGCTTCTTGTAATGCCTCTTGAATTCTTTCTTTCATTTCTCTTGCGGCAGCTTCAGTAAATGTCACAATCAATAATTCATCGATATCAAAACCCATTTTTAGTTTTTCAATCACTCTTCGAACAAGCACTGTAGTTTTACCTGATCCGGCAGACGCAGAGACTAATAGATTATCTCCTTGATCAAAAATCGCTTGCCACTGATCATCTGTGAATCGTTCATTTTGCGGTTTTAAAGGAATTTGATTCACTCTTCTTCACTCCTTTTCAATATTCTACGCAGTGCTTCTTCCTTATCTATTTTCTCCAGACGGTGGTAATTATTTTCTTTCAGCATCACATCAAACGTACAGATGCTTCTGAATGGACAAAATTCGCAGGCAATCCGCTGTTTATCTTTATAAGCTGGATTTAGTTTGATTTCTCCGGAAGTAATCGCATCTCCAGCTAACCGCATATTTTCCCGATTATGCGCCATGAATAGTTGCAGTTCTTCTTCCGTAAAAAACTTATCTTTGCTAAAACTGCCTTTTTGGTATTCATCTTTCGCATTTTTCTTCACTGGATAGATCAGTGATTGTTCTTTTGCTTCCAATGAATGGTCTAATACCTCTAAAAGAGCGGGGTCATCGACAAAAACACCATCATAACTAAATTTTTTCAATGTATTCTTCTCTACATCATCTGTCTCCGTCAATACAGGATTATGAACATGTAAATAATATGATCCTGCTGGTTTAACAGCCGCTTTTCCTGTTAAACGCACTGCATCCATCAATGCTACGTCCAGGTACGTCAATAATTGCATAGCCATGCCATAATAAGCTTCTGTGACATCGAATGAACGTCCGCTAGATTTGTAATCAACGACGCTTAGCCAAGTATCTTCTTGTTCAGAAGCTACATCGATTCGATCGATTTTCCCTCGAACATGGAGTTTTCCACCATTACTCAACGGTAATTCCAGACCTGTGATACCTTTTGCTCCAGCAATCTGACCAAATAAGATCTCCGTCTGAAGAGGATGCATGCCTGTATTTTTGCTCTGTTTTTGCAAAGCCCATGCCACTTTTTGAATCGTCTGTCCTAACTGGTAGCGAATATAGTTCATTCTTGCAGAACTATCCAATATCTCAAACCGAAGTTCTCCGAATACTTCCTGCAGCACTTTTTCAGTAAAGTCTCTACGCTGCGCATCGGACATATTCACTAAGGATAATTGGTTTGAAAACAGTAGCTTGAAGAAACGATCCAATGATTCATGATAAAAATCACCTGTTGCTGCTGGAGTTAAACCATAAACAGTTCGTTCTTTCAATTTCAAACCAAATTGCATGAAGTATTTGTATTCACAATTATAAAAATTCTCCATACGTGAAATTGAAGTATAGATTTCTTTTCCATAAAGCTCTTCCGCCATTTTTTCTGGCATCGAAACAGGAACATTTAAATGTTCCTGACTTTCAAAAATCTGTAAAGCAAAATTTCGCCATGACGAATTCAGTACTAATTCTTTGAGCTTTTGCCAGTGCTTTGGTACAGGTTTCTTTTCATCTAAAGCTAATCGATAAATCCTATTGACTGTATTGATTCCGCTTCTGTAAGTCCCTACATAACAATTAGGGTCGCTTTCGATCGTCAAATGCTCTTTTCTCTCGACGGGAACAGATAAATATTCTGTGATTCTACGCAAATAAGGAGACATCTTCAGCGAACCATCTGTGTCATAGCTTTGTGCATAACTAAGATATAATCGATCTGTTCCGGAAAGAAAAACAAGATAGGCTTGGAAAGGCTCAAAAGAGATACTTTCCTTTGATGGGTCAAATAAAAACTGTCCATCTGGCAAGGCCTGGTTTAATACTTCTCGTTCTTCACTAGACAACAATCCTTTTGTTTCTTTTCGGTCTGGAAACACTTGATCATTCAACCCTAATGCAAAAGTGACGGCAGCTTGATTTGGTCGAACTAATTCCAAACGATTGATTCGCACTTGGTCGATTGCGGTAGGGATTTTACCATAACTTAGATTTTCTAGACCACTCGTAATGATTTCTTGGAACAGTGACCAGTCAAAAGCCGATTCACCATAAATTACTACATATTCATCCAACAGATCAATCAGCGCTCCCCATGTCTGCTCATGGTTTCTTGCCGCTTCTAAGTTTCCTCTGTCTACTTCCTGATTACGCCAAAACAATAATTGTTGCTGTACGCCACTTTGGATCAAAAATTGATAAAAAACATTTGCGGCCTCTTGTCCTGTTTTGCTTTTCTTTATTTTTTTCAAAAATACTGGTACAGCTTTCTGAAATAATCGTCTAATCGTATTTGACTGTTCTTCCAAATACTGTACGTCTTCAATCTGTTCTGCTTCAAAATCATACGCCACAAACTGCCAGTCTTTTTCACGAGTCCAATAAGTTCCTTGATAATTGTAAGCAAGTGCTACATTTTCAGTGATGTCCAGTTTTTTCCTGAATTCATCTCGCTCTTGTTTCCATTCATCAAGTTCGGTTTCTGCTTCCGTCGACAGAAATAATTCAGTTTTGAAAAAACGCATAATATCACTTAGCCGATAAGAATAGCGGTCAAGAGCGAACAGACTGTTGATCCATTCGATCAGCGGATGATTTTCCATCATTTGTTCTTCATCGATATAAAAAGGAATCGCCATTTCTTGAAAGATCGGCCGAAGGATATTTCCATATAAAGACATATTTTTTGTCAGCACTTGGATATCACGATAACGGTAGTTTTCTTCACTGACTAGTCGTCTGATTTCAACAGCTAATTGTCGGACTTCTTCAGTTGGATTTTCAGCTTCCCACAAATGGAGATGCTCTTGTCCCCCTAATTTGTGTACTGCCGCTTTCTTTTGGCTAGATGTCTCTTCCCACATTGTTTGCAGCAGTTGAAGCTCTGTCGGACGAGTCTGCTCTGGTGCAAATCGGTCCACTAATATAGGGACTTTCCGTTCTCTTGCATTTTGAAAAAGACGGAAATAAAGCTTTCCAGTCTCATGAAAGAGCGTAAGTACTTCTGGAAGATCCGCTGTATAAGGACGATCCAGCAATAAATCGACAACCAATTGCCCCTTTTCCATCATTGCCTGCAGTAATTGATACTCTTGACCATTGATTCGAGAAAAACCACTGACAATAAATTTGACGTTGTTGAAATCTTGTGTCTGCATATAATTTGCTAGTATAGATAGTGCATCTTCATTTGTTAGTGCACGTTGAGTCAATTCGCTGTCATAAGCTGAAAAAATCAGCTTCAAGTCTTTCATTTTAAGTTGCTGGTCTTCTGCATTAGGTGAATCACCAAATAAAAGCATCAGGTCTTCTGGTTGAATATTTCCTGTACGCAATTCACTGTAGAGTTCTTGTAATTGACGAATAAACCCTCTTTTATTGATTTCTCCGCGAAAGATTGTTAATTCTTCCTCATTTTTTTCTAAAATCTGTCGCAAGATCATTGCAGATCCTGATTCTGATAATTCATTTCCTGTAAGAAGAGTTGTCTGTTGCAGCAAATACCAAGCCAGACGATAAAAACTAAATACTTGAACGTTTGTTGTGCTGAAAGCTTTTTTTCCGCTTCTTCTTCGCATCTCCGCTAAAATTTCTTGTTCCTGTTCGAATTTGCTGTAGTTGGGAACAAGGAAAAATACTTGGTTACTTGCATCCTGGTCGAGCCAAGCGGATGCTTCGTCGATCAAGACTTGACGGTGATCTTTTTTCCCGTTTCCAAGAATAAATTGTAAAGACATGCTTTTCCTCCTTCAACACATGATACGGTGCTCCTTTATTATATCAAAAAACACTGAACATTTGTTCTATATTCTTCAAATTATATCCTTTTAAGGTTCTGATATTTCTACTTTTTTAAGTATACGCAAAAAACAGGAACTGCTGCAAATAAGCAATTCCTGTCTTTATGTTCATTGATTAATGAATAGATCCCATTAGTTTTTTGATTGGTTCTTTCACAGTAAATAGCAAGATACCACCGACGATTGCTACTGCACCGATAATACCGAAGTAGGCAGATTCTGTTCCCGGTGTGTAGAAGCGTGCAATTTGTGCATTGATTGCTTGTGAAGAAGCATCAGCTAAGAACCAAATAGCGATTGTTTGTGATTCAAATGCTCGTGGTGCTAATTTTGTTGTCACAGACAAACCAACTGGGGAAAGACACAATTCAGCAATAACCACGATGAAGAAACTTCCCAACAACCACAATGGACTTACTTTTCCACTTGTTCCATAAAGCATACCCGGCAACATCAATAGCAAGTACGATAATCCTGCAAATAAAAGTCCAAGAGAGAATTTTACTACTGTAGATGGTTGACGTTCACCAAGTTTCGTCCACATCGTTACGAATACTGGTGTCAAAATAAAGATGAAAATTGGATTCAATGATTGATACCAGCTTGCTTGGATCGTTACACCAAATAGCGTAGATTGTGTACGTTCACTAGCAAATAAAGCTAAGATAGATGAACCTTGTTCTTGTAATGACCAGAAAATGATTGCTGCAAGGAATAATGGGATATAAGCCCATACTCTTGGTTTTTCTTCAGCAGTTACATCTTTTGAAGTCAGCATTTTGATAAAGTAATACAACGGTAAGATAATCCCCAATACACTGATTGTATTGACAAAAAAGTCAATTGTCAGATGACCAGTTAGTTGTGCCCCGCCGAATACTGCAGCGATAACAACAAGTGCGATGATCAAGTTACGGATGAATCCTTTACGTTCTTCAGTTGTCAAAGGATTCGGCGGTGTTGTACCCACTCCGTCTAATGTCTTACGTCCTTGGATGATGTATTGTAATAATCCAAAGAACATCCCAATAGCAGCTAAAGAGAACCCTAAATGATAGTTATATTCTTGACCGATTGTCCCAACGATTAGTGGTGCTAATAATGCCCCTAAGTTGACACCCATGTAAAAAATCGAAAATCCTGCATCTCTTCGCAAGTCAGTCTTTGAATAAAGATGTCCGACCATGCCAGAAACATTTGGTTTCAAAAAGGCGGTTCCGATAATAATCAATGCCATCGAAACAAACAATGTACTTACACCAAATGGTAAAGCCAAGACGATGTGGCCAAGCATAATGAAAACTCCACCGAAGAACACAGTGCGTTTTGCTCCTAACACTCGGTCAGATACCCATCCGCCGACGATACTAGACATGTAGATCAAAGATCCGTAGATCGACATGATAGCTAATGCTGTTGCTCGTGGTAATCCAAGTCCCCCGTTGGCAACTGTATCGTACATATAATAGATAAGTAATGCACGCATACCGTAATAACTAAATCGTTCCCACATCTCAGTGAAGAACAAAGTTGACAATCCCTTCGGCTGCCCGAAGAAGCCCTTGTCTTGCTGTTTTTCCATAATCTATACCCCAATTCTTTAAATTTTCAGAAAATATTATACATCTTTACCGAAAAATTTAACTAAAAAACTTATTTAAGAAATATAAACTAATTTTCTATAAAAACAAGTAATTTTTAATGGCAATATCATAAAAAAAAGAAGATAGAGATTTAATAATTATATATCAGCTGTTTTTTTCAAATAAGCAAAAATTCCTAAAACACAACAATGAAAGCGATAACTAAGAAAATCCTTACATAACGATTTTTCTTATTAAAATTGTTTTTTGAACTTCGCTTATTTTTTGTGAGCATATCTGTTTACTTACTTTTTGTAAGGTGCTATACTTCATTTTGTAATCAATTAAAAAAATGCAAAACGCAAATCAAAGGAGAAATTTTATTATGACAACTTTTACTGACACTTTGAAAAACCGCCGTTCAATCTATCATCTAGGACGTAATGTTTCACTTTCTAATGAAGAATTAACAACTTTGATCAAAGAAGCAATTAAAGAAAGCCCAACTGCTTTCAATGCTCAATCAACACGTGCAGTTATCCTTTTCGGAGATGCACATGAAAAACTTTGGGAAATCACTGAAGAAGCACTTCGCCCATTGACTCCAGCAGAAGCTTTCCCAAATACACAAAACAAATTAGCTGGTTTCAAAAATGGTTATGGTACAGTATTATTATTCAAAGATACTGACGTGGTAAAAGGTCTACAAGAACAATTTGAATTATATGCAGACAACTTCCCAGATTGGTCAGAACAATCAAACGGAATCGCAACAGCTAATACTTGGGTAGCATTAGTTGATAAAGGATTGGGCGCAAACTTGCAACATTACAACCCAGTTATTGACGAAGCAGTTGCAAAAGAATGGAATATCCCTTCAAACTGGAAACTACGTTCGCAATTAGTATTCGGTTCACCAGAAACACCGGCTGGGGAAAAAGAATACATGAACGATGCCGATCGCTTCCGCGTATTCGGATAATTTGATTTGAAATAAAAAACAGAGGTTGTGACAAACATCTTGTCGCAACCTCTGTTTTTATTCTGGATCAATCATAATATCAATCTCTGCCTCATCGTTTAAGCGTTGGGACAAAAATGGAACTAATTCTTCTAATGATGCAGAAAATTTCAGCATCGGTCCTCGCCATCCGTTTCGGAAAAAATTCATTTTTACGATTTTAGAACCTTTTGGCTGATATAATACAATTTTATTGATCTCAGAAAAAGGAACACCTTTTTTGTCAAAGCTATTCAAAACAAGTCCTTCTTCTGTGATTCCTCTACTGTCCAACAAAAAACTAATAAAAATCATTGCTGACAAGATCCCTTTTGCCAATTCATCTGCTGTAGGATGACTGATGAGTGTATACCAAATGACTAGTGACACTAAGAAGGGTATCACCAAGTAGACCCATCGATTTCGCACAGTCCGATAAATAATTTCTTTTCGAACCAGCCAAAGAAATAAAAACATCACAACAACGAATAAAAACAATAGAACCGTAAAGAATGTTACCATGACAACTCGCCTCGCTTTTTCTTCTCCAGAAAATAGGAAAAGAATACTGATTTACCTTCTCAAAGAAATTGGACTTGCAGCACGCCGCACGTCCAATTGTTTTCTTTATTCAAATGTATCATATTTTGCAACAACCATGCTTGCTTTTTCATCTAATAATTCTTGGTCCTCTGCAGCACATTGGGCAACTTTGACCACGGCGCAGTTTGTCATTTTTGATACAACTTCACCAATGACCGTTTTTGTAAAACCAATTGGTTTGCATGCATATTGTTCTCCTAAATTAATCATTTCTTCCGTCATCAAAATCCTCCTAAACTGCTGGAACTTTTCTCCACATTACCACTGCTATTTCTTTGGAGATTTAACTCATTGATTTTTATTTACAGTTAAAAATCAACCTTACAGGCATTATAGCGTACTGTTTTCGTTTTCACAATTAAAACAGCTGTTGTATTTAGAAGAATTTTTTTCAAAAAATTAAAACATATTCCTTAAAAACTAATTATTTCCTACATATTAAAATATAATACTTCCATTTCCAATAAAAATACATTTATAATAGGAAAGATAAACAGCTGAAAAGGGAGATTTCAAATGAAGAAAAAAACGTTCAAAAAACTATTGTTTCTAGGGGGCACAGCTGCTCTTTTATTAAGCGGTACAAGTTATTACCTACATATCCATTCTCCAGAACATACAATGAACACTGCACAAAAAAGCTCAACACAAAAAACGAAAAAGACAAAAGAGAAAGCAGAAGTTTTACTAGATGTTCCATTAGAGAGCCAGTTTGATTCTCCTTCTTTAGAAAATGGCTGTGAAGTCACTTCGCTTTCTATGCTTTTATCTTTTTATGGTTATGAAACAACTAAAAACCAGTTAGCTGAGCAATTGGATTACGTCCCTGTTTTCAATGCAGATGGGACTCATGGCGATCCTAATGAAGGATTTGTTGGTGATATCAGTGGCGGAGACTGGGCTATGGGCGTCTATGTTCCCCCAGTTGCCTCCCTTGCTCAGCAAATCGTCCAAACGGATTATCACACTTTTCCAAAAACCGATGCTCAACTCGATGATATCAAAAAAGCACTATCTAAAGGAAATCCTGTCTGGACTTCTGTGACTATCAATTTTGAAGTCCCAGATGAAACTGATTTTATGACTTGGACCACAAATAATGGAGAAGTAAGAGTCACTCCTCTTGTTCATGCTTGTGTAGTCACTGGATATGACAAAGAAAATATTTATGTCAACGATCCCTATGGTGTAAAAAATCGAGCAGTACCGATCAACGATTTTTCGGCGATTTTCACTGCAATGGGTGGGCAGATGCTAACTTTGGAGAAAAGCTAGTAATTCAAACAAAAATCCCTTATACTCAAGATACCAAACCTTTGAAGGGAGCGTAGATAATGGAAAAATTCACACATAAAAAAATGGATCCAAATGAAATTCCGATTATTTTTGTCCGTGACTGCAAGGGAAATGTTCAAGGTAAAGTTTCTATTAATGAGTGGAACGAGCGTCGCAGACCTGCTACCCTCAATGAACTGGAAATCAAATTGTATCGTCAATCTCTTGTTTATTACGCAGATCAAGAGTACGAGAAAGCCACCGATTTATTGAAATTTCTGATTGCTCGAACAGAGTATACTCGCTTTGAATATATTGAACGTTTAGCAAACATTTATCATATTATGAATGAACCTGTCAAAGAATATCAGTTATTGGACACCGTCTTGTCAGTAGCAGAACTGATTGCCCTTCCTGCTGGATTAGAAAAGAAACTAGTACGCCGCCTTTTACGAGTAAAGCAACAACTATCCGATCAAGAAAAATAACTTGCGTTTTTTTAGGAAAGTGCTATGATTATTTTGTTGAATAAATGGGATGTAGCCAAACTGGTAAGGCACTTGACTCTGAATCAAGCAATTGTAGGTTCGAACCCTGCCATCCCAATTTGATGTGCTTGCTGAAAAAATGAACCCCCCTGTAAAAGAACAATCTTTTTGCAGGGGGATTATTGTATTATTTTTACTACTTCTATTTAGTTTACATAATTAAATTATGAATAATAAAATCGGGCGTATTCTTAATACAAAAACTGATTTACCCAATAATTGCTAATGCTTTCTCCGGAACTTTTTCTCTAGGAACTTCCTCATACGTTTCTATGTGTGCTCCTTTATTGCTGATTTTCAAATAATGATTTTCTTTTAACACAGAAAGACCATTAAATTCAACCGTTCGTTCTTTCCCATTGGCATCAGCAGCTTTCTGCACATACCTTGCTGTACCATATTCATTTACTTCCTCTGGTTTTTGTGTCTTTACATAGACCTCCCCTTTTTCAACTAATGGATTTAGCTGATCAAGTATACCAGGGATTTCTCCATAACTTCCTTCAGTATAATATTTCAGTCCAAATAACAAAATACCACTAATCGCCGCCAGTCCAATCAAATATTTAATCACTTTCATCTTTCTACCTCCTTGTTATATATTCAGTATATGGGTCAGCTAAAGAAATTCCATCCGTCCCAAGTTGGAGATTTTTCTCCTACTTTAGAAGCGAGAATTGAGTGTTTTTTTAGTAAAAATGATCGTTATTTGATATTATTGACGTGTGGATAAATCAGTTTTTCTCGTTTTGTCCATTTAAAAAATCACGTTGATAGCAAAGGATGTGTTCAAAATGAATCAAGAAGAATTATTTCAAAAAGTCAAGGAAATGATTAAGAACGGCAATTTCGATGGCGCAAAACGATTTATCGAAGAACATAAAGAACAATTAGGACCTTATAAAGAGAAAGCCCAAAATCTTTTAAAAGATGTAAATATCGACAGTGTCAAAAACAAATTTAAAAATCTATTCAAATAAGTAAAACTTTCACTTTTGTAAAATCAAAGGAGGACAATGCTGCTGCATCGTCCTCCTTTGGTTCTTTTCTGAATACTTCATACTAAAATAAACGTGTCGGATCGTAATGATAAGTCACATTGCCGTTCAGTGAGGCTTTTCCCACCACATATTTACGATTCTCCAACTTCAGCCACGCTTCTCGAAAAGCCATTAATTCTTCTCTTTTTACATCGATCTTTTCGATTTTTCCATCGATCAAATCTTGAATAAGTTGTTCATATGGATTCATTTTTTTCCTCCATCTGCTGTCAATCAATAAGTTGTAAAAATAGGTTCATATGCTTTTTTGGTATCTAGATCTTCTCTGACTTTGACTGTCGTATAAATAATTTTTTCTACTGGGATACTATAATAACTTCCTTCACCATTATTGAATCGGTGAACGTCTTTCTTTGCTAAAATACCATTTATTTTATTCGTCAGTACACGTTGTTCGACACTGTTACTTACAACATAGTAAATCACCCGAATATTATTGATTAAATGCAAATCGATTTCTAACACTACATGATCCATGAAAATCCCACTCCTTCTTTCACTTTGATTATAGCAAGTTTCTCCTCTAATTTCAAAATCGATACAGATTTTACCGGATAAATCCACAAAACTGCTTGCGCCATTTCGCACAAAGTGTTATTTTGTATCATGGACTTTATTTATTGGAGGCAATAGTATGATCGCGATCGGTCAATTTGTTTTTTATATTCCTTTTTTTATTATGATAAGCATTCTTTTCTATTACATAAAATGGACAAAAAAGAAGTTTTCAGTTTTACTGGCCTCTTTACCTGCTGTATATTTTACTTATCAAATTTTTTCTTTTAGGCATTGGGAAACAACGTCTGTATTAATAACACACATCATCGAATTGACGCTTTCAGTAATTTTTCTTATTATTTGGATCTATTTTTTATATAAGAATCAGAATTGAATCCCTCGCATGTTTAAAAAGAAAACGATTAAAGATGCAGCAAATTTCTGCCGATCTTTAATCGTTTTTTCTATTCTGTTATACCAAAAAAATGTTTGAATCGGTGAAGGATCGTTCCTTGTTTTAATTCTATAAATTCTTGTGCGATCGGGTACTTTTCTTCCAAATTTTCTTTGTTCTTTTCGATCAGGCTTTTCGCTTCTTCATATTTTTTATCTGCACATAGTGCTTTTACTTCCTGTAATACTTTTCCTGCTTCCATTTGCCTCACCCTCTTGCCATTTTATTGCTTTAAGTTTTATTTAAGTTATACGCATTATTCTAGTTTCATCCCAAATAACCTTTTTTCATTTTTACTCCTCGAACTAATCAGTTTTCTAAAGGCTGATTGGTTCGTCTTTTTTATTTTTCCTCCATTTCATTTTGCTCTTCTGTTAATTTATCTAATGCTTTGATTGATGCTGCGGCTCTTGCATAATCATAGCTGTATAATTCCATAAATTTATCAGGCAGAACAAACCACGCTGGATGATAACCGTTAGCTGTGACAGGGAATCCTTTATCTTGTTGGTTATCTCCATCCCATCTCAGAGCAACACCTTTTTTTCCTTTCCACTTTACTAAAGCGATCGAGTATCCCTTTTTTGTTTGTGTGCCGTCTTCAATAATTGCTAAAATTTCTATTTTTTCTTTTGGCGCACGGACTTCTTGAGGACGAACCATCTTCTATTCCTCCCTTATCTCATTACTTCACGACCAACACACTGCAAGGGGCATGTGAAACGACATAAGAAGCGGTCGATCCAACTAATGCTTGTTGTATAGCACCTTTTCCTGTCGCTCCCATAACGATCAAATCAATATTTTCTTGTCCAGGGATGACATTGGCAATCAAATTTCTTGGATCTCCAGTTTCAACTATTGCGTGGATCTCAGCAATGCCGAACTCTTTGGCATCATTGATTTTTTTCAGCATGGCTACTTCTGTTCTTTGTTTTTCATCTGCATAGATTTTTGAAAAGGCATAGGCACTATGGGTCAGCTCAACTTTGTTGATGATTGACACGATAAATAAGTGGGCTTCATTGTCCTTTGCTAAGTCAAGGGCTTCAGCGAACGCTTTGATCGATTGTCTTGATCCGTCAACTGCTACCATGATGTTCTGGTATCTTTTACTCATTGGAACCGCCTCCTTTTTCTTTTATTGTAACATCTCAAGCAAAAATACAAAAAATATACGCAATATGTAAATAAAATGATGAACAAAAACAATTTCTTTCAAGTTATTTATACATTTCTTTTCTCATCAGAACACCTGTTCTAATCCCATTATTTCTGCATTATGTGAAATTCCTCATCATTTTTCACATCGAGCGAACATCATTCTGTTACAAAAAACGTGGATTTGTCATAAATTGTCATGCTTCTTTTACCTATGAAATATTTTCACGTGTTAAAGTATTCCTCGTTGAACACAACAAATAAAACTTTTTAACGAATAAAGGAGATTTTTCA
>NZ_JAPMLG010000008.1:0-128932 GCF_035726925.1 Enterococcus sp. E5-37 | reverse complement strand
TCAACTTATAAGTCGTTGAAAGTAGAATTTGTCTATCAATACACATTTGAAACCTTACAACAATTGGATTTGGAGTTATTTGACTATGTCAATTGGTGGAACCACCTTCGGTTGTACGGTACACTTGACTACGAGACACCGGTTGGTTACCGTAACCAGAGATTGGCGCAGCGAATCCTTGATAATGAGCTCGGATGTGCTAACGCTAGCGAGGCAGTCTAACTTTAACTGTTAGCTCCTGCCGAAGATCGTCACATCCGAGGAGGCTCATTGTCAAGGACAATCGGAATAGCATACGGAAAGAAGTTCTGCACCTTATAAAATTTGTCAAAAAAACTGTTGCCATTCCATGATTACACGTTTTTTATTTCAATCTTCGTTGTAGTAGTGGTTGCGACATACCGAAAGGTAATCTTCATTACCTCCTACTACAATCTGTTCACCTGAATAAACTGGAATACCATCAACAATACGAGCATTCATTACAGCCTTTTTATTGCAAAAATGGCAAATAGTTTTAATTTCCTCAATTTTATCAGCAAATGTCAATAATACTTCGGATCCCTTGAAGAGATTATTTTGAAAATCATTCTTCAATCCATAGCAAATTACTGGTACTTCCTCATTCATTACGATAAGTGATAGATCAATAATATTCTCTCTACTTAAAAATTGAGACTCATCGACCAAAATACAATCAACTTTTTCGTACTGATCAATAATCTCCACTAATTCTCCGTACACATCCATTTCAGAAGTAATTGCAATAGCTGGTTTCGAAACACCTATACGACTCTCAACTTTTCCAAATCCTGATCGAGTATCTATTGCGCTTGTCATTATGATAACTCTCTTCCCTTGTTCTTCATAATTATGAGCCACTTTCAGTAGCTCAATACTCTTTCCACTATTCATTGTTCCATATCTGTAAAATAATTGTGCCATTAACTTTATTCCCTTCTTTTACAATTCAATTATTCCTTAATTCCATCTGCTTTTATGCAGCTGCTCGTTTATTCCTTGATAAGTCTAGAACATCTACTATCCCTAAAACCAATTTATAAGCCATTAGAGATGGTATTCCTGAACATCTCTCATATTGTTTTTTTGAGTGGTATATCATCTGAAAAACTGAAGGAATCATGAAAATAGCGACATACTTATCATTTAGAGTTCTAACTTTAAATGCATTTACTTCTTCAGTCAGCACTTTAGTCATGTTGGACATGGTTTGGGGCGTGTAGTGATGCCCATACATTTTCTCAATCAAGTCTGCGATTTCCGACATGGTAATACCTTTTCGGAAGAGGTGAATGACGGTCTCCTCTAAGGTATCATTCGTCCGTCTATAAGCAGGAACAGTCTGTTGCTTGAACTCGCCGTTGCGGTCGCGCGGAATCTGGAGATGAAGTTCCCCGTACTCGGTCTTGACCGTACGGTCATAGGAGCCGTTACGAGAATTACCCGTGTTAAAACCAATGCGATCGTACTTTTCGTAATCGAGGAAAGCCGTTAACTCCGTTTTGAGAAGCGTATTGACAGCTTTTTCCAAATGGACACGGAATAATTCATTCAACTCGCCTTTGTTCGCTAGAGTCTTTAGAATTTCTGTAGTAAAATCGTTCATATGGAAGTCCTCTTTTCTGTGAATGTGTTGTGGTAACTCTATTCTACAGAAGGGACTTCCTTTTTTCTATTTACACAAAATTATTGACGCTCCCTCTAGAAGTGGAAATGTATAAAAGATTTATTTTATGAAGTTTTCCTAATATCATTCACTCATGATACGCAGCGCCTTATCATAAGTGATGCGGTTTTTATCATTGATCCTAAAAATCTTAGCAAGACAAAAAGTACGTAAGAAAGTAAAGACTAAATACTTCGGAGGAACAAATGAATAACAATGATAGGTTATTGCGATTGCGTTATGCGATTGATTTGAAAGATACGGATTTGATTAAAGCTTTTGAGCTAGGCGGTGTACCACTGACTAAAGAAGAAGCTCAGGCGGTACTGACCAAAGTACAGGATAAGAACAAAGATAATGCAGAAAATAATGTGTATGAAAAAACCATCAACAACCAAGTTTTTGACGCATTCCTAAATGGCCTGATTCTCTTGGCGCGTGGTCCGCAAAAAGATAAGCCGATAGTAGACACGCCGCAAAAAAGCAAGGAAATCAAATATATCAACAATGTGTTGCTAAAAAAATTAAAAATCGCCTTGTCTATGACCACTGATGATATTTTAGACGTTTTTGCTGAGGCAGAAATCTATCCATCAAAAGGCGAAATCGGGGCATTTTTGAGAAAAGAAGGCCAACGAAATTTTAAGCCTTGCGGAGATAAATATATGCGTAATTTTCTCAAGGGGTTAGGAATTTATAATCGGAGAAAAGTATAAAGAAATTTCATGAGAAATCAAAACAATGGTTGTTTTGATGAGAGCTAGTTTTTGTATGAGATTAAAATATTATCTTAATCGAGGAGCTGGATTGGTTTTATGAATGATGAATATAAGAATGATGAAGATAAGATGCTTTTTGAAGAGATAGAGAATCGATGTAGGCTCAATTTTGAGCTTCGGGGAAAGATGTCTTTAATACAACAAAAAAAGTATTTAGCGAATAAATCAGAGTTTACTCTGGGACATGTTGAAAAATTAATCTCGGATTGGATTAGTAGTAGAAGCGAATTTACAAAAATAAAACAGCCGATTAAATTTGACATGAAAAAACTTTTGTTAAATAAGAGTGAGATAGGTAATAGAGATCAATATATTAGAGCTAAAGGGCAAGAAATAATTGATTCATTAGGTGAAATGAGGTCATACAATTATTTGTATGTAACACATAGAGCTGATGGAATGGTCATTACTGTGGGGAAATCTTCTTCTAATGATATTTTTTTAGATGGAGATCTTTTTTATCAACTCAATATAAATCACTTGTCTGGCACTGAAAATATAATTTTAAGGACGGAATATGGCAATGAAATATTTGCAAAATATGATGAGATTTTAAAAAATTATTTAGACTGGGCTTGGATAATTCCGGTTGAGTCAGGAGATGCTAAGAAACTGGAGAGATTATTGGGCGATGAACTAATTAATAAAAAAGTACCAATTTTAAATTATTATTCCCATAGACAATAAAAGGCTATTTTTCATGATAATACTAGTTATAACTGTAAAAATGGAAGAAAATCTGGGAAAGAAGTTTTTAAATAAGTGTATTGTTCGATTTTAATAAATAATAAGCAATACCATCCGTCTGTGTTGCGCAACATCGTACTACAATGAATATTTTTTCACAAAAAGAAAATCATCCATCGAATGAATGGAAGGTTTTAGTATACACGAGGTTAATGCCCCCTCTTTTATAATCAGAGGAGTGAGATTTTTTCTATGAATGTTTCTATTTTCTTATTGCTAGTTTAGTTTCTCTTACGATGAAATTGGGATTCTATTCCAGTTTTTATTGATTTGCTGATAAAATAACTTGAATGGTGGATATAAACATGATAAATAAGAGAAGAATAACAAAACGAGGTTGTGAAAAGATTCTCAAATGAGTATAATAGAAAGAAAAAGGAGGAAGAATCAATGAAAATAGCAATTGCAGGCGCTGGCGCAATGGGAAGTCGCTTTGGGTTGATGCTTCACCAAAGTGGGAACGAAGTATTATTAATCGATGGCTGGGCAGAACATGTCCAACAAATCAAAGAACATGGATTACAAGCAAATTTTAATGGTAAAGAGGTAGAAGCAAAACTACCAATCGTTCTTCAATCCGAAGTAGAAAAAGAAGATCAAGTTGATCTGATTATTCTATTTACCAAAGCGATGCAGCTGGAAAAAATGCTGCAGGATATCCAATCATTAATCAAAAAAGATACAGAGGTCTTATGTCTATTAAATGGTATCGGGCATGAAGATATTATTGAGAAATTTGTACCAATGGAAAATATCTATATTGGAAATACCATGTGGACGGCAGGTCTTGAAGGTCCTGGTCAGGTCAAATTATTTGGAAGTGGTTCAGTAGAATTACAAAATTTAGGTGATGGAAAAGAAGCAGCTGCAAAAAAATTAGCAGACAAATTGTCTGAATCAGGATTAAATGCTCATTTTTCTGACAATATTCACTATTCTATTTATCGCAAAGCATGTGTGAACGGAACAATGAACGGACTATGCACAATCTTAGACGTTAATATGGCTGAGCTAGGAAAAACATCGACTGCTCATAAAATGGTGGCGACGATTGTCAATGAGTTTGCCAAAGTAGCAGCAGTAGAGAAGATTGAACTAGATGTCCCAGAAGTCATTGCACATTGTGAATCTTGTTTTGACCCGGAAACAATTGGGTTACATTATCCTTCAATGTATCAAGACTTGATTAAGAACCATCGATTAACAGAAATCGATTATATCAATGGCGCAATTTCTAGAAAAGGGAAGAAATATGGTGTTGCGACGCCTTATTGTGATTTCTTGACTGAGCTTGTCCATGCAAAAGAAGATAGTTTGAACGTAAAATAAAGGAGAGATTGAATGGAAACTTCACAAAAAATATCACCGAAAATTTTTCTGAATAAAGTCCTCGCTGGTACAGCAACAGGAATCATTATTGGATTGATTCCTAATGCAGTATTAGGTGCCATTTTAAAATATTTTAGTGCGTATCCCTTTGCGGTAACGATCGCACAGTTAGCAGTTATTTTTCAACTAGCAACACCTTTGATCATTGGTGGTTTGATTGCCTTACAATTTGGATTTGATCCGATGAGAATGATGGTTGTAGCCGGAGCTTCTTTTGTTGGTTCTGGTGTAGTCAAATTCACACCTGATTTGGGTGAAACGGGTGTTTACGTTGGTGCTGGTACAGGCGATATTATTAATACGATGCTGACAGCATCGATTGCTGTCGGGCTGATTTTACTGATTGGAAATAGTTTTGGGTCAGTGTCGATTGTGTTAACACCGATTGTTGTAGGTGTAGGTGCAGGTTTACTTGGTTTTTATTTATTCCCTTTTGTAACAGCAATTACTTCTGCAATTGGATCATTGATTAATAACTTCACTACCTTACAACCGCTGTTAATGTCTATCTTGATTGGTTGTTCCTTTGCCTTTTTGATTATCTCTCCTATTTCAACAGTAGCAATCGGAATGGCAATCCAACTAGATGGTGTTTCTGCTGGTGCGGCTGCGATGGGCGTAGCTGCAACCACTTTTGTTTTAGTAGTGAACTCTTGGAAGGTTAATAAGTCAGGTGTGACAATTGCGATTGCTTTAGGCGCTATGAAGATGATGATGCCTAATCTATTTAGAAAACCTGTGATTCTTATTCCTTGTTTAGTTAGTGCAGTGATTACAGCTATTCCTGTCGCTCTATTTTCTATTTCAGGTACGCCTGCTTCTGCTGGTTTCGGCGTGGTCGGACTTGTTGGTCCGTTGGCTTCTTTAGATGCAGGGCTAAATGGCTTTCTTGTTGTTCTTTGTTGGTTAGTCATCCCTGTTTTTGCGGCACTAATTACTCAATTTTTATGCGAGAAAGTATTTAAACTGTATGATCGAGAAGAAGTCTTCAAATTTTTAGGCTAGTAGATTTTACTAAGAAATTTTCAATCAATGGATGCGTAAGTGAGATGTCAACAACATCTGACTTACGTTTTTTTGCCTTTTTGAGTAGGAGATTGATGCTGACAACTGAACTCTTCAGTGCCATTCGATTTTTTAAAATGTAGAAGAAACTCACCTTTATGTTATTGATTGTTCAAAAGGCAACTAGAATAAAAATATGTGTTAAAATGAGAAAAAATTTGATTGTTGGATGTATCGAATAATCACTAAAAAGTAGGGGAAGAAAATGATTTTTTTGCAAAAATATGGTTTTTATTTTTTATTATTAGGTGTGATTAGTGATTTATCGACACCGTATATCCTTGGCCTTTTTTATCCCAAACTGAATCAAATGACTACCGTAATTAGTGTGTTTGGTGACGTAGATAGTCCAGTCAGACGTGCTTTCTTGGTCTGGTCAGTTGTATCTGGACTTTTTTTTGTTCTTTCGTTGCCTGCGTTGTATCACCTATTTGTTGGAACATCAAAAACACTTGCAATACTTGTTGTTGCAACAGTTGGTTTATATGGGATAGGTGATTGTATTTTTACTGGCTTATTCAGTATCAATACGAATGAAAGCTCTTGGAATCTATCGACTTGGATCCATAATATAGGTTCTGGGCTAGGCTATGCAGGCTTTCTACTTTTCCCATTGTTACTTGTTCTGCTTTATCGTCAAAGTGGTCAAGGTACGCTTAGCCATTTTTATCTTGTTTTAACAGTTATTAGTTTACTAATTGCAGGTCTTTACGGATTAGCACGGATTCCGTCGATTAGTCAGTTTGCCTTCTTTAAGCAATTGGGCTTCTTTCAACGATTAAGTTTTTTCTTTAACTATTTGCCGATGATTTGTTTAAGTTTTTTTCAACTACGAAAGTAGAAAAAGCAGTGTGAAGCTGATTAAGTGGTTCTATGATATTTGGTGTTGTTACTCAAGGCGAGTAAGGACACCAAATATCATAGAACCCTTCTTTTTTTGTATAGATAAACTGCTTCTATCACTGATCATCGATGTTGTCTAACTGATGTCGCCGAATGCAAGCATTACCTTTGTCAGATTAAAAAATACTCGTTACACTTAATATAGAACGACGAAAGAAAGGATGATCTCAATGAAAAAAATGTACGAAACAGCAATGATCAATCGTGGAGGCCGTGATGGCGAAGTTGAGGCACCAAACGGAAGTATGCACATGAAGATCGACCGCCCAGGAATCCATAGTGAAGGGACAAATCCGGAACAACTTTTTGCGGCTGGATACGCATCTTGCTTCAACGGCGCGGTTCAACACATGCTGGAAGAAAATAATCTTGAGTCTGATTCTGAAGTCAAAGCACGGGTATCTTTATTTCAATTAGAAGATGGGGGCTACCAAATCGGGGTCGTTTTAGAAGTTTCTTTGCCAGGACTTGAGAAGGACCAAGCAGAGAAAATCGCAGAAGAAGCCCACGCATTTTGCCCATACTCTAAAGCAACAAGAGGCAATATTGATGTGGAAGTGACTATAGTAGAATAAGGGATTCTTAATGTTACTATAAATGAGATTATGAAAGATCCTATAAAGAAACGCTAGTAAAAGAAACATGTAGTTACGGTAATTAATAGCGGTATATGGACGATTGATCGAATAGAACAAGGAGGCAAAAAAATGACACAGCGGGTAGCAATAATGATTTTAGTGTTGCTGGTCATTGGCCTCCTTGTTTACTATGTCCTAAAGTTTAAGCATTGGAAGCAGCAACGGATACATCAGGATATTGAAAAAAAGTTAAAACGGTATCCTATTGTTCAAGCAGCTTGGGAAAAGGCTGAAGCAAAACAATATAACATTCCTGGATTAACAGAAACAAGAATGGTGGTGCCGGAAACCGGCGAAAATGAGGTTTGTCAATGGATGACGCCGCAAGGGTTGGCTTTTTCTCAAGATTTTGTGTTTATTTCTGCCTACTGCTATGACCATCAGCATCATTCTATTATTCATGTACTGGATAGAGAAACAGGACAGCCAATCAAACTGCTGATTTTACCTAAACGGCCACATGTAGGGGGCTTAGTATATGATACAAAACGGGAACTTTTATGGTTGACAATCACAGGATCTGCTACTGGACGAGTAGCCGCTTTACGTTTGATCGATATATTAGCAGATACATCTGAAGAGACGGGACAGCCAATCGCTTATTGGCTGACAACTGATCTCTCAGAGATTCCACAAGCATCGTATTTGACTCAAAACAATGATCAACTGGTATCTGGCAACTTCACACTAAAAGGTGAAGGACAGTTGACTTTCTATCTATTGCCGACGATAGCTGAAATGAAAACAGCAATTCGCCGCAAAGACAAAATCCAACCAACCGTGACAATGAGCAGAAAAACATCTGATAAGATTCAAGGTGTGGCTTTTTATGGCCATTATCTCTTAGCCAGTCGTTCTTATGGTCCTTATACCTCGGAACTCTTAGTGTCCGAGCGGGACTCTCCTAGCCGGATCCTAAAACGAATCAAATTTCCACCGTATTTGGAACAAATCGTTGTTGTAGAAGATCGTCTAGCAGTATTGTTTGAAAGTGGCGCCGCAGCGTATCGCGAGAAAGCCAATCCTGTGTTAGCCAATGTTTTATTACTAGACTTAGCAACGTTGCTTCATGCAAATAAGCGTCCCAAAAAGATTGCTGCAACTAAAAAATAGTCGGACAACTCAAGATGATCACTGTTGTTCATAAAGAACGACAAGAAAAATCATCTAGCGATGTTCAACTATGGGTTTATTTAGGAAGTATTTCTACTAAGATTCAATATGGCTATACAGATTCGGCGAAAAAAAAAGGCAATGTTAAGTTTTTAAGAATCACAGATATACAAGAGGGACGTGTAAATTGGTCCAGTGTGCCTTACTGTGATATTAGTAATTCTAAACTAGTTGATTTAAGATTGGAAGAAAATGACATTTTGATAGCAAGGACAGGAGGAACTATGGGAAAAAGTTTCTTGGTTAAGGAAATAAGTGAGGAATCTGTTTTTGCTTCTTACTTGATTCGAATTAGGTTAGTTGAGAAATTATTATCAGAATACGTAGACTGCTTCTTAGACTCGCCATTATATTGGAAGTTATTAGAAAAAATTTCTTACGGAACTGGGCAACCAAATGTAAATGGTACAAATTTATCTAAACTACTTATACCATTACCACCTTTAGAAGAACAACAACGCATGACTACTAAAATAGAAATGATAAGAAGATCTATTCGTAGAATCAATTTTGAGTAAATATAACGGACCTAGCATCCACTTTATACCAGATGATGCTAGGTCTATTATTTATATTTTATGGAATTTAATTGATTTGTTCTAGTGTTTTAATATTATTACGACAGTAAAAAAATAGTTTGATTCTTCTAACATGAATGACCATCTAGAAGTGGAAATGTATAAAAGATTTATTTTATGAAGTTTTCCTAATATCATTCACTCATGATACGCAGCTCCGTATCATAAGTGATGATATTTTTGTAATGTGTTCGGGCATGCTCTCTACTTACTAGTAGGTCAAGTGATTGATCATTAAATAGTAGAAATAGCATGTCCAAGGAGACATTCCACAAAATCATTAACATACATTAAATAAATTGAGCTGTTGCATAATAGACATAAGGAAATGTTCTTTTCTATATTTAGAAAAGCTGTCAAGGCGAAGTTTAAATATCACAAAACTTAATTGGAAAAGATAATCAACTGGAACTTGCTAGCGTTGCAAGTTGAATAAAAAAACAACCAAGATTAGATTGTAGGAACTTGTAGAAGATCATAATTTGAAGTTAACAAAAGAATTCCACGACACCTCTACTCTGTTAAGTACAGGAAACAGAGAGTTAAGGGCAAGAAAAATAGGCGAGGATATCGGGTTGAAAGGCCGATTGTAGAACATAAGTTAATAGTAAATAAAAAGACGAAGAAATCGCGTCAAGTGGATTCTTCGTCTTTTTATTGATGAGATTGTTGTGACAACGTGCTTATTTTATTAGAAGATATCTTTTTCTGATTTTTCTAATGCTAAAGCTAAACACCCAATGATTCCAGCATCATCTCCTAATTTTGGAGGTAATACATAGTTTTCGAATGCTGGGTAGTCTACATAGTGATTCATCAAATCAACCAAAGCTTCTTGGACTCGTTCTCTCAGATGTGCTTGTTTCATTACGCCTCCGCCAAAGATGATGACATCAGGTGAAAATAGAAGAGTTGTGTTATAGACACATTGAGCGATGTAATAAGCTTCTAATTCCCAAGAAGGATCAGCGACAGACAACTCTTGACCTTTCATGCCTGTTCTTTGTTCGATTGCAGGTCCAGAAGCCATTCCTTCCAGGCAATCGCTATGATAAGGACAAACACCTTTAAATGTATCCACAGGGTGTCGGCGCACAAGCATATGTCCCATTTCAGGGTGGCTGAAACCTTCTACAAAAGTGCCATTTTGCAAGGCACCGCCACCAATACCTGTTCCAATCGTGTAGTAAACAATAGTGGAACGCCCTTTTCCATTCCCCGCGACATATTCTCCGTAAGCAGCTGCATTGACATCGGTGGTAAAGACAATCGGTAGTTCTTTTAAATTTTTATTTAAATAACCGATAAAATCAAAATTCTGCCAAGCTTTTTTTGGCGTAGAGGTGATATATCCGTATGTTGCTGAATTGGGATGAATATCAATCGGTCCAAAAGAACCTATTCCAATCGCTGCCAGTTGTTCTTGGTGTTTTTTGAAGAAATCAATAACGTTATTCATCGTTTCTATCGGCGTGGTTGTAGGGATTTGTATTCTTTCAATTACTTCTAAATCTTTCGTACCTACTGCGCAGACAAATTTTGTTCCGCCAGCTTCAATTGCTCCATATAACATAAAATATTTGCTCCTTTGCAGTTAAGTCGTTTTACCTTGAATCAGCTTTACTGGTAAAACGTAATGTGATTCCAGTGGTTTTTCAGCATCTTGGATTCTTTGCAGTAGCAAGTCTACAAGGATGTCGGCAATATCCGTTATTGGTTGAGCGATAGTAGACAGATGCGGAAAATAATTCTGGATAAATTTTGTTCCGTCATATCCAATGATTTTCAATTGCTCAGGGATGCGGATATCGAGCTCTTGACACAGATTGTATGCCAATACAGCTGTAAGATCATCTGTGCAAAAAATACTGTCAATCTCTTCATTTTGCAAAATCCGTTTGATTTCTAAATTTTTTAAAGCAGTGGAACGAGCAGTTGAATGGAATTGAAAAATCTGTGGTTCTAGCTGCTGCTCATCCATAAATTTCAAATAGCCGTTCATTCGGTCATTTGTGGGGGAGTTGGATTCTTGCGAGCCCGTCAAAATAGCGATTTTACGAGCTCCTTTTAGATAGAGATTTTCTGTCGCGAGATAACCGCCTCGGAAATTATCACTGCTGACGATTGGTGTTCCGTCTGCCAGATAGCGGTCAAAAGAGACGATTGGCAACTCAATATTTTCGTACTCCTGTATCCCGAGATTATGAGCGCCGGCGATGATGCCGTCCACTTTATTTGCTGCTAACATGTTGAGATAATTTCGTTCTTTTTCTTTATTATTAGCACTGTCACATAAGATCGAACGATAGCCTAAATCAAATAATTTACTTTCCAACTGTTCGACTAATTCGCCAAAAAACGGATTGGCGACTGTTGGGAAAATCAAGCCGATCAATTGGGTGTTTTTTCCTTGAAGTGAACGGGCTAACGAATTCGGCTGATAATTGAGTTCTTTCATTGCTTGATTCACTTTATCGATTGTTTTTTGACTTAAAGAACCATAATTATTTATCACTCTTGAGACAGTAGTAGGAGAGACTCCTGCTTTTTTTGCCACATCTGTCAATTTAACAGCCATTTTCTTCATCCTTTATTTGTTCATATTCCGCAGATGCCATAATTTCCCTTTAAATTCCCTGTCACTTTTTATATACAAGCCCGTTTGATCATCTGTCGGAAAGACACGGGCAGTCGCTGTTTGCTGTCCATCATTTACAAACACCTCTACAACGGAACGATCAACAAATATTTGTAATTTCAGCGGTTTCTTTTCAATTGAGAATTCACGTACAGTTCCAAAATTTTCAGCGAAAGATTTGCCGGCATGGCTGCGATCCATACTCATTTTACCATGTATCATATCAAAGGATAGTGTTAAACCGTGTTTTTGTTGTTCATCTGCAAACAATAAAATAGTACCTTTCTGTGAGTAATCGAATTCTAACTGGAGTTCATATTGATTTATTTCCGCGTCAATAGTGGTTTCCAAACCGCTAAAGTGATAAGGTTTTCCTTTTCGCAACTGCGCTGTTTCTTTTACCGGTCGTTGATAGAGCTGCTCTTTTTCAATAGTAAGTTCTTTTACGATGCTCAAGCAGTGTGCCCATCCTTCTTCGTCAGTTGGATAGCTGATTTCAGGCAACCCAATCCAACTGATTGCCAAGGTTCGTCCATTTTCATCACTGAAACAATGCGTCGCGTAAATGTCAAATCCTTCATCTATATTTTTTATGTGAGTAGGGTCGGAAAGCTCATTTTTTTCAAAATCAAATGTTTGACCGATCACGTAAGTATTCGGGTAAATATTACTGTATGAGTGGATCTCGTGAGATAAACCTTGTGGGCAGAAGACCAGTAGTGCTTTGCCGTTCACAAATAATAGATTTGGACACTCGATCATAAAACCCATTTCTTCCTCTGTAAAACCCAAAGTTCCTAAAAACTGCCAATTTTGAAGATCTTTACTGTAATAAGTTAAGATTCTTCCTTGTTTTTGTTCAGTTTGTGCTCCGACAATGAGCAAGTAACCGTCATCATAAGCAATCAGCTGAGGATCACGGATTTCTTGTGTATATCCCGGAGGTGGGGAGCTGATCAAAGGAGTCGGTATCTTAGTGATATTACCATTTTTGTCCATCCATGCCCCTAACTGAAAGGAATGACGTCCCCAATTCGAATCACGCACATTTCCGGTATATGCAAGGAACAGTTGATTATCAATCGGCAAAGCTGAACCTGAGTACACACCGTGACTGTCAAATGAATTATCCGGAATCAGTTTGAGGCCATCGTTTTTCCAATCTATCAGATTAACTGAGGAGAGATGGTACCAAGATTTCAGACCATGAACAGACCCCATCGGATATGCTTGATAAAATAGCTGCCATTTCCCGTCGAAATAGGAAAAACCATTCGGATCGTTCAATAAACCAGTAACTGGTTGTATATGGTAGCCTAAGCGCCAATGGGAAGAATTGATTTTTTTCTCTAAGGAATGCAAATGTTCTTCAGACCATTCTTTATATGGACGATAACGATCCGTTCGTGACCAATTTTCTTTAAGTTTCATGACAAACTCCTTGTAAACGTATTCTTGGAATTATAATATATTTTTTCTGGTAAAATGTCAAACGAATATCAAAATTAAATGGCTTATAAAAGCTGTTTTTTTATATATAAAAAATTATTTTATTTAAAGTTTGATAATCGATTGATAATTGTTTTAAATCATGGCATATTGTGCTTAAGAAAAATTTATAGTTACTGCTTCAATAATTTTGGATTAGGAGGAAATGAAATGGATTACAAAAAAGTAGCTGAAGAAATCAGCAAAGCGCTTGGAGAAGACAATGTACAAGCAGCTGCGCATTGTGCAACACGTTTACGGCTTGTCTTAAAAGATTCAGACAAAGTAGACCAGAAGGCTCTGGATGATAATGAAAGTGTGAAAGGAACTTTTGAAGCAAATGATCAATTTCAGATCATTATCGGAGCAGGTGATGTGAATAACGTATATGATGAATTCGTTAAGATCACCGGCGTAAAGGAAGCTTCAACCGACGATTTGAAAGCGGTAGCATCGAATAAGAAGAATAATCCTGTCATGGCCTTTATCAAGGTGTTGTCAGATATCTTCGTTCCGATTGTCCCTGCATTGGTTGCGGGTGGACTGTTGATGGCTCTGAATAATGTTTTGACGGCACAGGATTTGTTTGGTCCTCAGTCAGTGGTTGAGTTGTATCCATCAGTGAAAGATTTTGCTGGCATCATTAATTTACTTGCTTCAGCGCCGTTTGCTTTTTTACCGATTTTGGTAGGTTTTTCAGCAACTCGACGTTTTGGAGGCAATCCGTATCTTGGAGCAGCAATGGGGATGGCGATGGTCATGCCGGATTTAGTGAATGGATACAGTGTGACGAATGCTATTGCAGAAGGATCGATGCCTTATTGGAATATTTTTGGAATGAATGTGGCACAAGCCGGTTATCAAGGATCTGTTCTTCCAGTCCTTGCAGTTTCTTGGATTTTAGCTACTTTAGAAAAATTCTTCCATAAACGGTTGGCTAATGCTTTCGACTACACATTTACTCCAATGCTAGCTATTATTATTACTGGTTTTTTAACTTTTACAGTAGTAGGGCCGGTGATGCGTACTGTCGGAGACGGCTTAGCTGATGGATTAAGCTGGTTATACAGTACTACTGGAGCTTTCGGCTTAGGTGTCTTTGGTCTCTTCTATTCGCCGATAGTCATTACCGGATTACATCAAAGCTTTCCAGCAATCGAGACTACTTTACTAGCAGATGTTGCCAGAACGGGTGGCTCTTTTATCTTTCCAGTTGCCTCAATGGCAAATGTAGCGCAAGGAGCGGCTGCTTTGGCGATTATGCTGCTGACAAAAAATAAAAAGCAAAAGAGTCTAGCTACCACTGCAGGTGTTTCCGCTATGTTGGGGATTACTGAGCCAGCGATATTCGGTGTGAATTTGAAACTGAAATTTCCGTTTATTTGTGGAATGATTGCTGCAGGAATTGCTTCATTCTTTATCGGCTTGTTCCACGTATTAGCAGTTGCGATGGGACCGGCAAGCGTCATTGGCTTTATTTCCATTGCACCTCGTTCGATTCCTTCATTCATGATCGGAATTGTTATCAGTATAGTGATCGGTTTTTTAAGCACTTACTTCTATGGAAAAAAACATATGGAACTGCTAGCAGATGGTGAATCAAAAGGAACAGAAGCAGCTGAGTCAATCAGTTCAGCTCCTAAAACGACTAGGAAACCGCAAGATGAAGTTTTAGCTTCATCAGTCAGCGGGAAGATTCTCCCTTTAACGAAGGTAAAAGATCCAGTTTTTTCCACTGAAATGATGGGAAGAGGTATAGCAGTCAAACCAGATGACGGGGTAGTCCATGCTCCAGCAGATGGTATATTGACAGTTGTCCACGAATCTAAACATGCATATGGCTTGAAAACAGAGAAAGGAGCGGAAGTACTGATCCATATCGGTATCGATACAGTGAATCTAAAAGGGGCCGGATTCACGACACAGCGACAATATGGTGAATTAGTGAAAAAAGGGGATATTCTCGGTACATTTGATCGTAAATTGCTTAAAGAAGAAGGATACGACGATACAATTATGGAAATTGTCACTAATTCCTCTGCATATGCTAATGTAAAAATTCTTGAAAAAAACACGGTCAAAAGTGGTGAAGATATTCTGATAGTGAGTGAAACAGATGAAAAATAAATGGTGGAAAAGTGCAGTAATCTATCAAATCTATCCTCGAAGTTTTCAAGATACAAATGGAGATGGCATTGGAGATATTCCTGGTATTCTTTCAAGGTTAGATTATCTAGAAAAACTGGGAATCAATGCGATATGGTTAAGCCCGGTTTATGAATCACCTAATGATGATAATGGCTATGATATCAGTGACTACAGAAAAATAGGCGCAGAATATGGAACGATGGCAGATATGGATTTACTGATAAAAGAAGCACGACAAAGGGGAATAAGAGTCATCATGGATCTTGTTATCAATCATACGTCAGACAGACATCCATGGTTTCAATCGGCAAAAAAAAGTGTTACCAGTCCCTATCACGACTATTATGTTTGGCGTAAAGAACCGAATGGATTAGAGTCGAACTTTGGCGGTTCAGCATGGACCTATGTGCCCGAAGTGAATCAATATTATCTGCACTTGCATTCGAAAAAGCAGCCGGATTTGAATTGGCAAAATCCAAAGATGAGACAAGCAATCTATGACATGATGAATTTTTGGCTTGAGAAAGGGATTGGCGGATTTCGATTAGATGTCATTGATCTGATTGGAAAACAGCCGGAACAATCTATTACTAAAAATGGTCCTCTTTTACATGATTTATTGCAAGAAATGTACCAAAAAACATTTGGTCATTATGATGTAGTGACAGTGGGAGAGACTTGGGGGGCAACGCCCAAGATTGCGCAGCTGTATTCAAAAGAAGAACGCAAAGAATTATCAATGGTCTTTCAATTCGAGCATATTAATCTAGACAAACAGAATGGCAAGCGAAAATGGGATCTAAAGGATTTAGATCCACAGGAATTACATCGGACTTTTTCTAAATGGCAGATTGAATTAGGTGGTTGTGGTTGGAATTCTTTATTTTGGAATAATCATGATCTCCCACGAATCATTTCTCGCTGGGGGGACGATCAAGAATATCGAACAATCAGTGGAAAAATGCTAGCGATATACCTCCATTTTATGCAAGGTACTCCTTATATCTATCAAGGAGAAGAGATCGGCATGATCAATTATCCAGTAAAGAGTATTGATGAGGTAGATGATATTGAAAGCCAAAGAATGTATGCAGAACGTATAAAAAAAGGCTATTCGAAGGAAGAGTTGATCCAATCAATCAACTCGAAGGGGCGAGATAATGCTCGCCATCCGATGCAATGGAACAATCACAAAAATGGTGGCTTTACGGAAGGCACTCCTTGGTTGCCAGTGGGGAATACAGAAGAGATCAATGTAGAAGCAGCATTAGCTGCTCAAAATTCCTTGTTTTATACGTATCAAAAACTGATCGAATTGCGCAAAGAATTACCTGTGATTGTCTATGGAAAATATCAAGTCATTGAGACAGAGGAACCGAATGTTTTAGCATATCTACGCAGTTTAAAAAACCAAAAAATACTAGTTGTAGTTAATTTTTCTGATCAAAAGACTACTTTTCCAATCGGTAAGTATCGTGTCAAACAAGTCTTGATCCAAAATTACAAAAAGAAAATTACTAACAATTTACTCCCATATGAAGCTTTTAGCGCGCTGATCTATTAAGTGTTTTTTTCTATAGATGAATCTTTGTTATGAGGTAGATAGTTCAATGAAACAGTTATTCGATTTGTTTATAGAAAACAATTTAGCCAGCAAAAAGGGAGACAAACTTTAATTGTCTCCCTTTAATTGTTAAGGTGAAATATTATCACTCTTAAACAATAAGTTTAAAAAATACTCGTTTACATAAACCGAAGGATTATTTAGATGCAATAATATCATAGATAAAGAAACATTCATCATAAGAAACAGTGATCCCAAATTCTGTTTCAATATTTTTGAAGGCCTTTTTTACATGAAAAATTGGTTCATGAGAGGGCCTTGTGTCATCTTCTGATATAATTTTAAGTTCATGACCGTTTATCAATGTACGCTCAATTAGACACGCTGTATGAATCAAAAGTTTTAAAAGAATGGAATAAGTGAATTTTTTGTGGAAAGTATATTCCAATTCTTGGATAAAATCCATTAAGCTTTTTTGGATCTTATTCCCAGCTAATAAGTAGAGGTATTTGTCCACTGCTTCAATTCCCATATCAAAAACGATATTTCTTGTGAATGAGTGGCTGCTGCTCTTTTTTGATTGTTGTTCTTCGGTCGTAAGATGGCAAAGCATCTTATCTTTGAATAGAAAAATAGAACTACCTAAGGAAGCGTTTCGGCGCTTCCTTTTTCTATATGATCGTTTAATGACTGTAGGAATTCAGTATACCAAAAAAAACCGCCTTTTTGACTAAACTTGATAGTGGTCAATTTTTTATGATGGATAAGTCTCTATACTTAGTCTCGTAAGAATGAAAAGGAAAAGAGGGAGAAAGATGAAATTACAAAAGTGGATCCAAGAGCATCGAAATCATATCACCGCCTTATCAGCTGTGTTGATTATTTTTGGTTTTATCGGGAAATTTACTGGATTTGTCTTGTTCTATAACATTGCTCTAGCTATAGCTTCTATTATTGCGGTCATACCTATTATAATCCATGCGTATCAGGCAGTAAAAGTCAAAGTTATCTCAATTGATTTACTCGTTACTATTGCTGTGCTTGGTGCCTTTATGATCGGAGAATACAAGGAGTCAGCTATCGTTACATTCTTGTTTTTGTTTGGTAGTTATCTGGAACAAAAAACATTGACCAAAACGCGGGAATCAATCAAGGCTTTGACCGAGATGGCCCCATCGACTGCCAGCGTTGTCCAAGAAGATGGAACGACCGAAGAAGTGGAAATCGATGACGTGGAAGAAGGCGATATCGTCTTAGTAAAAACTGGTGGAGCTATTCCTGTGGACGGACGAGTCATTGACGGGAAAGGGTATGCGGATGAAGCCGCAGTGACGGGTGAATCACGACAAGTCGTCAAAATCAGTGGAGATAACGTATTTTCTGGAACGATTTTAGCAGATGGCTACGTGACGATCGAAGCAACTAAGGTCGGAGATGATACGACCTTTGCCAAAATTATCGAATTAGTCGAAGAAGCACAAGATACCAAATCACATGCGGAAAAATTCATTGATCAATTTTCTCAGTATTATACTCCAACTGTTTTACTTATTGCGTTGCTTGTTGGTCTGATCAGTCGTGATTTTCGTTTAGCCATCACTGTTTTGGTTCTTGGTTGTCCTGGCGCTTTAGTCATTGGTGCGCCTGTTTCGAATGTAGCAGGAATCGGTAATGGAGCGAAACGGGGCATCTTAGTCAAAGGCGGTGAAGCAATGGATACTTTTTCCAAAATCGATACTTTTGTCTTTGATAAAACCGGTACATTGACCAAAGGAACTACTGCTGTATCCACTATCAAGAACTATACAGAGGATGAAGGGGACAGCTTAGCTTTAGTGGCTCGATTAGAAACGTTATCCGATCATCCTCTGGGGCGCGCCGTGATCCATTATGCTCAGGAGAAAGACATTGATTTTCAACAATTAGCAGTCAAAGATAATCAGACGATCAAGGGACAAGGAATCACAGCTGAGATTGATGGTCATACAGTTTGTGCGGGCAACACCAAATTGATTGCCGCTCACAAACTTTCTCTCACACCAAAGCAAGTACAAGATTTACATCAATTACAACAAAGAGGCAGCTCAGTCATTATTGTAGCAATCGACAAAAAAATCACTCAAATCATTGGTGTGTCAGATGTGATTCGACCAGAAGTCGCTGAACAATTAGCTATGTTGAAACAAGCAGGAGCAAAACATTTAGTGATGCTGACAGGTGATAATCAGATGACTGCTGATTATGTAGCTGATATGTTAGGCATTGATGAAGTCCATGCTGAATTATTACCAGACGAAAAGGTTCAATTTGTGAAAAAATACCAAGAACAAGGATTGCGCGTTGCTTTCATTGGAGATGGAATCAATGATTCTCCCTCTTTGGCTGCGGCTGATATCGGGATTGCTATGGGATCAGGAACGGATGTTGCTATCGAAACGAGTGACGTTGTCTTGATGCAATCTAGTTTTGGATCGTTGGTTCATGCCTACCGCTTGGCTAAGAAAACTGTTTTAAATACCCGTGAAAATGTAGTGATTGCCATTGGTGTCGTCTTATTTTTACTCATCGGCTTATTTGCCGGGTTTATTTACATGGCTAGTGGGATGTTCGTTCACGAAGCTAGTATCTTGATCGTTATCTTTAACGCGATGCGTTTATTGTATTTTGGACACGAAAGCAAAGAAGAAAAATCGTAAAACTTGATAAGAATCAATTTTTTTATGGAAGCTGTAATCTAGAATAAGACTATCAAGAAAAAGGAAGGAAGAACTACGATGAAAAAAATGATTATGCAATTAGATACACTAGCTTGTCCAAGCTGTATGCAAAAAATCGAACATGCGGTTTCTCAACAGCCTGGGGTAAGCAATACGAAAGTTTTGTTTAATGCGAGCAAAATCAAAGCAAACTTTGATCCAGATGAAGTCCACCCTGAACAATTAGCTGCAGTTGTGGAAAAATTAGGTTATGAAGTCCAATCAACAAAAGTAAAAGAGGCGTAAATCAATGAATATAGTGGAAGAAAAATTTGCTCAAGAAACAAAACAAGCAGATATCGACCATCATAAACCAACTGCTGGCGCCATGGTGGGGCATGTATTAGCAAATTTTAAATTAGAAGAAATGAAATTGATCCAAGCACAATTGTATGTTTTGGGTACATCTTCGCAAGAATTAAGTACCCTTTTTTCAGAATATGCTGATCAAGAAGCGAGATGGTTCAATAAAATCTCTCATGAGTTAGTGATTGAAAATGAAATCGTTCCGTCTACTTTAGAAGAAGTCATGCGTTATGGAAAAATTTACGAACATGGTCAAAACAAATATTTACCAGCCTCAACAATGTTGGAAAACTTTGCAAAAGATTTTGATTTCCAAAATGTCTTTATCACACGGGCAATCAAATTAGCTGAAAAAGAAGAAAAATATGGCTTGCAACAATTGCTTGTTGAACTTTTAAGTTTCAATAAAGAAATCATCTACCAAGTACAAAGACTCCAAGGAAAAACTGTCCGACAAGATTTGGATGAGGAAGACGATGATGACTAAAAGTCTATGTTTCTTCAAATACAAATATAAAGCGTGAGGTAAATTGGAAAATCACGAAGATTAAAATAAAAGAAGCACCCGCTGATGTTGTCTGTAAGACATCAGCGGGTGCTTCTCAGTTTTTAGAAGATTTGAAAGATTGATGAGAAAATACGAAAAAACAATAAAATCACATTGCTTATTTGATAGAATAAAGAAGTGGGAGTAATCGAAAGGAGTTTTTTAATTGAAAAAAAGGATTTTAGTAACAATTGGTCTAGCTTTTTTGTTAGCTGGTTGTACCAACGGGAATGAATCGAAAAAAGAATCAACAAAAGAAACAGCGAAAGCAACAATTGCAACTACTACAACAACTAGCACAGAGAGCAAGCCAACTGCAGCAAGTACAGAAACAGCAGATACCTCTACTTCGTCAGAGTCTTCCAAAACGACTGAAACAACTCAAACATCTACTTCAAGTTCTTCTGTAGAGGCTTCATCTTCAGAAAGCAGCGAACAAGTCGAACAAACACTGTGGAATGCAGACAAATCCGCACAATTAGAGGCATTTATGGCTACATGGGGCCAAACAATGGGACAACAATACAAAAGCTATACGAATCAAATGAGTGTGGACTTATATGGTCTTAAAGTCCCTCAAGTTATTTTGAACGGGGAGTGGAAGATGGCTATTGGTGGAGTGCCTGTTTCTGCAGAATGGTCAGAAAGTGGGACAGGTCAAGCAGACTATCAAATCACAGCCGTCTATTCCGATGCAGAGACAGAACCATATCTGAAAAAGCACGTCTATCTATTCGGGTTTCAGCAAAATCAGCCAAAAGTATTGGTGACACAACAAAATCAGGGGAATCCCGATAATTATCTTTATTTTAACGAGACAGCGAATAATGAATTGAAAAATGGCTTTAATCAAATCGTTTATGGACAAGCAAATTAGTGAGATAAACAAGGGGTTGTGACATGTCTTTTATCACAACCCCTTGCTCAGTTTATTTGTTAGTCTTTTATTTTTTGTGTCGCCCATGTTGCACTGTACTGGTTACCTGCAACAAGATCATATTGTATCAGACGATAATCTTCTAGAATTTCTCTTTGTTTCTCAGTCAAATTTTTTTCTTGGATAATTTGACTATCCTCTGTAACAAAGACCTGTTTTCCATTAAAACGATTAGACAAGCTTTCTGTAGGATCAATTGTTAATGCAGGTAGATGATTAGATACTTCTGTCAACAACGCATAGTAAGGAGTTACTTTGATATTCGCATGCTCAAGAGCCATAGCACCAAAGTTATTAGGAGCAACAACTTCTTTATTTAACGTAGCTGCTTGTTCACGACTATACTTGTTGCTATAAATGAAATAATCTGTCTGGTGCTGTTCTAATCCATATTTTTTCGAATCATTCCCACTATAGATTGCGGGTAAATGGTCACCATAAAAAACAAAGGTAATCGGTTTATCGATTTTGTCGATTTCTTGGATGAATTTTTTTACTGCTGTATCGGTATAGTGAAGGCCTTGCATATAAGTTTGTAATTCTTTTCTTCTATTAGGAATGACAGCAGTTCCTTCAGCAGTGTAGTTCAATTCACTATAGTAATCATCATAAGGCATATGGTTTTGCATAGTGGATAATTGGATGAATTGCGACGTTTCTGTATTGCTTTGTAAAGCTTTCAAGGTTTCTTTGTATGCTGAATCATCCGATATGCGTGGGCTTTGTTCTATTTTATCCGTATAAGTTAATTTATCCGGACTGTCTAAATAATAGAACCTGTCAAAACCAAATTTATCAAACACTTGTTTTCTGCGATAAAGAGCAGCTGTAAAAGGATGGATGGCTATTTTTTCATCGAATAGATCGGTAATATTTGGACTTATTTTCTGACGCTCCACTAGCTGGGTATAAGGTGTAACTAACGAAGCAGACAGGTTACTGATACTCAAGCCTGTCAGTCCTTCCCATTCCATGTTAGCTGTTCCGCCACCATAACCGACGGATAACATCAATCCTCCTGTTCCTTCTGTTATAATGCTTTTGATGTAAGGAATAGGGTCTGTAGGTACTGTCAGATTAGGGACACGTGCAGGATCACTGAAGCTTTCACTTAAATTGAGAACGATCGTCTGATTGTTTAACCAGTCACTTCTTGTTTGGTTGATTTCATCTGCCTTTGTGTTGTACTTTTTCATTATTCCATTAATTTTTTCTTTCGAATAGCCAGCAGGTTCTTCCATGATTTTAATGTCGATATTGTTTAGGAATTGAATGACTGGTCCGTTATCTTTTACGGCGCCTTGCTGGTTAAAGAAAGTCTTGTTTACTTTAAATAAATTAAACAGCAAGAAAGAAGGCGAATTTTTGTGATTAATGAAAAAGACACCCGAAAAACATCCTAATAACACAGCGATACTGATAAATCGACGTTTCCAATGAATCTTCAAGGAATACTGTTTTTGTAGTCTACGTTGTACAATAATACTAGTAATCAATAATAGGAGAAGGATCAATCCGCCCACGATTAATAAGACTGGGCTAACCATCGATAATAGTTCTGACAATCCGGTCAGCATTTTTAAATCTGAAGGAAAGACAGGCTCTTCCCGCATTTCCATTTTGATTACTGTCGAAATAGTGAGCAGTAAGTTAATGATCAAGGTAGCAGTCAAGGCGTACCAAAAACGATTGGAAATCAACAATAGTAAGAAGAAAAATCCCATAATAATGATGATTGTCAGGATCATGGGTGCTTGTCGCTGAGTAAATATTTTTAAGGCAACCTGGATAGTTTCTTTCCAACCTTCTTTTGGTTCTAAAACGAAAATCTGCACGAAGGTAAAGCAGTAAAAAAATGCTGCAACTAAAAAATAACTTTTATGAACAAAAAGCCAATGAATTCTTTTTTTCCAACGTTGTGTTAATTGTTCAATCGAATCAAAAGCGAAGTATTCGATGAAACGATGAATGAAACGGATTTTTTGTATATAAAATAAAAAGATAACTAGGAGGGACACTGCTAATAAATAGTAAATAAAAAACTGCCCGATATTTATCAGCCATGCCTTCCCTGAGTTTGGAAATTCACGTTTCATAAATGTAGATACGCGATAAGAAACTAAAGGGAAATTACATATAACTTGAGTGACAATCAAAAATACAGCAAGAAAATTTCCTCTTCCTTTTATACCTAATTTATCAGATAGCATTTCTAAAAATAAAAACGAAGAGAAAGTATAATACATTGCGAAGAGAGAATATGGTTTAGAAAACCTCAGCGCTGTATCTGTATTTCCTCTGATGATGAGTGAAATTTGTGTCATCAAAATAATCAAACCGAATAAAACAATCAAGCTGATAAATACTTGAGGAAGCTTATAGCGGACCTTTTCTTTCCAGTTCCATTCTTTCAAACCATAACCCATTAAAAATAAATAAAAAATCCATAAAATACTCTGTCCATTCTGTAATGCAAACGGGTCTTTATTAAATAGAGTAGAGCAGCCAACTAATCCAATTGTTAAAAATAATAGTAGATATTTAATTGTTGTTTTCGATAATTTATTTAAAAATCCAACTGTATAAGGAATACTACAAAAAAGCAAAGTACAAGAAACAGCATAAGTAAAGTAATTCTGACTGATAGGTGTTAGGATAAGCCAATAATCACGAATATTCAAGCTGCCAGTTTGTACGTAAAAAAAGATATTGCAAGCTAGTGTGGCTATTAGGAATATAAAGGCAAAACGACTTAAATAATGTAAAACTTTTAAACGGGCGATTTTTTGATATTGGTAACCCATGTAAAGTGGGATCAAATTTGTACCAATAACAACGGAAGTTTGTAAAAATGTATAGATGTAGAATCGACCAGGGTTTGTTGCATATGTAGGAATAGTGATTGCTGAAATCAATATACGCTGTAAAATCATCATTATACAAGCGACAAAGATTGTCAGGAAGCCATAACTCTCCTTCTTTATTTTTTTCAAGAATAAACACCTCACAAAAAAATTGGACAAAAACATAAGAAAACGTTTCCTGAGAAGTTGCCCATTAATAACATCCTAACTTAGAATATCTCAAAAAACAACGTGTAGACAGAAAAAGTGCAAAATTAGCAAGTAATGGTTGTTTGTATTATTAGAATTTTTAGAAAATTATACCTTTAGTTTCTTTGCATAAAATGATACAATGATTGTTAAAATTGTGAAAGGGTGGTCATTTGTTAGAGAAGTTTTTGGATATGTCGTTAGTTCAACGTATTGTTGTTGGTATTTTAGTCGGAATATTGTTTGGTATCTTTTTCCCCACATGGACATTTATTTCAATATTGGGAACGTTGTTTGTCAGTTGCTTGAAGGCAATCGCACCTATTCTGGTTTTTTTCTTGACGATGGCGTCAATTGCCAAGCATAAAATTGGGAATAAGACATTTGTGAAGCCTATTTTGATCTTATATTTAGTGGGAACATTGCTTTCTGCACTTGTAGCAGTTATTGTAAGTTCAATTTTTACTGTTCCTATTACTTTACAAGAAACAGTATCTGAAAAAGCACCGCAAAGTTTGGAAAGTGTTTTATCTACTATGTTGACGAATGTCACACAAAATCCTGTTCAATCTCTTATTGATGCGAATTACCTTGGCGTCTTATTCTGGGCTGTATTGTTGGGACTAGCTTTTCGAGCACGTTCAGAATCGACAAAAGAGTTGGTGGATCAGATATCTATAGCGTTGTCACAAGTCGTACAAGTGATTATTGCATTTGCTCCGATAGGGATTTTAGGATTGGTTTATCAATCAATTGCTACGACTGGAATCGCTGGATTGGCAGAGTATCTGCAGCTTTTACTTGTTTTGATCGGTACGATGCTGTTTGTCGCATTAGTTGTGTACCCATTCCTCACGTTTTTGTTTATTAAAGAAAATCCCTATCCATTGATTTTCTTTTGTTTGAAAGAAAGCGCACTTCCCGCTTTCTTTACCCGAAGTTCTGCCGCAAATATCCCGATAAACATGATGTTGGCTGAAAGATTGAAATTGACAAAAGAGTCTTATTCCATATCGATCCCGTTAGGTGCTACGATCAATATGGGCGGTGCCGCGATTACCATTTCCTTGATGACGTTGACTGCTGTACATTCTTTAGGGATTGAAGCACCTTTTGTTTTGAAAGTCCTTTTATGTATTTTGTCTGCTTTAGCTGCTTGTGGAGCTTCAGGTGTTGCGGGCGGTTCACTGTTATTGATTCCATTAGCATGTAGTTTGTTTGGTATCTCTAATGATGTCGCGATGCAAATCGTTGGTATTGGATTTATTATCGGTGTTATCCAGGATTCAATGGAAACTGCCTTAAATTCGTCAAGTGATCTGTTGTTTACTGCAATAGGAGAGCTAGGCGCGCGTAAAAGAAGTGGGGAAAAAATCAAATTGAAAGATTGTTTAGATGGATTAAGTGAACGTTGAACGTTAGATATTTAGTATTTTTAAAATGATTCGAGTTTTTAATGAGTTATATAGATGTTCGTGTAAATAGAGGTTTCTGTTAAATCAAGATAAAGTCGTTTATAATAACAATTAAAAGCATAGGTAATTGTTATTGGAGGCGTATCATGGATTTTTTACGTAAATTTGGTTTTTTCTTTTTATTATTAGGCGTGCTGAGTGATTTTTTGACTCCGTACGTATTAGGATTGTATTATCCTGAATTAGATCAAATGAAGAGCGTGATCAGTGTATTTGGAGAGGTTTCCAGTCCTGTAAGAAAAGCGTTTCTTATTTGGTCTGTGGTTTCAGGGATCTTTTTCATCCTGTCATTGCCTGCATTGTATGCTGCATTTGTAAGTACATCTCGTGTGTTAGCTACCCTAGTTACAGCAGCCATCGCGTTCTATGGTATAGGTGATTGTATCTTTACAGGTTTGTTCAGTATCGATACCCATGAATCTTCGTGGAATGTCTCGACATGGGTCCATAATATCGGATCAGGTTTAGGTTACAGTGGTTTTTTATTGTTTCCAGTTCTTCTTTTATTGATCTATCGAAAAAATGGGCAAATGGACGTAAGCCACATATACCTTGGACTGTCTGTGATCAGTTTGCTTTTTGCGGCGATTTATGGTCTGGCAAGAATTCCTTCTATAAATTCTTGGCCATTACTGAATAAAATAGGATTTTGCCAAAGAATCAGTTTTTTCTTTAATTATGTGCCTATTGCCTGGTTGAGTATCTTGCATCTCAAACAGTAAAACTTGAGCCGTCAAATTGAACAGTCAGCGGATACTTCATCCGGTGGCTGTTTTTTTGTTTTTCTGAAATATATAGTTCCACAGTTTTCTTGTATAGCTTCTGTTTTGGCGTATATTAACTGAGAAAGAGTAGTGTATGATTTCTCAGGTTATTTTAATCTTTTATTTGGTCTAGTTCTCCTTATAAGAAAAAATTATAGTGAATATAGAAGGTGATGGAAATGAGTGTAATACAATATCAAGAAAGTAAACTACGAAGAGTAGCGATCCTGAACAGACTGTCCAATTTCGAGCATGTAAGCTACCAGCAACTTTCTGAAGAATATTATGTTTCCAGAAGCAGTATCGCAAATGATATTTCTTACATCAAATATGTATTTGCGAAAGAAGGGTTGAATCTCAGTTTTGATCGTTTCGGGACATATTTTGAAGGAAATGAAATACAGGTTCAGAAGGTACTGAAGCGTATGATCCTGAATCATTTTGATGAATTGGAGATCGTAAGAGAAATAGTGGATCGAAAGCTTCTAGCAATAGTCGAACGATCTTTTCGCGAGAGCATTGCAGACAAGCAAATTGAGATACCAGAAAGCTACTTTTCAAGTATCATTGTTTCGATCTTATTGATGATCCAACGTTCAAGAGAAGGGAAGAAAATCAGTTTAAAAGGTAAAAATCAATATGGAAAGTATTTTTTAGAATTCAACAAATATCCCCTCGTTTGTGAATTGCTACATCAGTTAGAGGAACAGCGTATTTACCAATTTTCGCAAGAAGAAGTACAGTATTTGACTTATGTTATTGTGGGAAGTGGTTTACGCTTTTTCATGAAAAATGAAACGATCCCTTTAGTATTTCGAGAAAAAATCCGGCAATTGATCCAAAAAGTGAGTAGAGGCATTCAGATAGATCTTACCCAAGATAGTCGTTTAGAAGAAGATCTGCTTGTACATCTGTATCAGCTACTTTTACGTATTGAGGCTCAAACGACCATCGTAAATCCTTTGATAGATGAGATAAAACAAAATTATCCTTCTTTGTATGGCGTTGTCTGGTTTGCGTTAAATGATTTTCGTTGGCCTTATCAAGTAAGCTTGTCCGAAGATGAAGTTGGTTTTGTAGCTATCCATTTCCAAGCAGCAATCGAGCGTGTCAAACGATTAAATAGACTCTTATTCGTATGTCCTAATGGCATGGGGACCAGTTCATTTGTTTCTGCAAAAATCAGAAGAATCTTACCTGATATCGATAGTATCGAAACAGTATCTGTCGATAAATTGAACAGACTAGATTTGTTTGACGTAGATTTCTCCACTGTCGATATACCTAAACAAATTAGACCAGTAGTAAGAATCTCGCCAATGGTTACTACTAGAGATATGAAACGTATCATGAATCATTATATCGATCTGGTCATAGATAACGAACAAATAAACATCGAAGGCTCGATATCTGAAAAAGTGAAAAATCTTATTTCCTCTAATGTCTATTTTGATCACTTTGGTTCAAAAGAAGCTGCTATCCGTTTTTTGGTTGATCAGCAACAGTTTGAGAATGAAGATTCGAAACAGCGATTTCTCCACTCTATTTTTGAGCGTGAGGAAATCCAATCAACATACTTGGAGAATGGTTTTGCTATTCCTCATGGCAATCCCAATGTCGTTAAACAAACTTCGGTTGCTGTATTGATAGCAGACAAGCCATTTTCATGGGGATATCAAAAGGCAGATATCGTTGTTCTGCTAATGATCCGAGAAGAAGATGTGAAAGAAGTCGAACCTGTGATGAAGATGGTCATGCAAGGAATAGAGGATAAAAATTGGTTTATTTCAAAAATGTTGGAGGTCAGAGAATGAGTAGTATCAATAAATTGCTGCCGAAAAATCAAATCCAAGTAATAGAAACGGCTGAAAATTGGATTAAGGCAGTCGAAATCGCTAGCAATCCATTATTAAAAAACAAAATGATAACGCATACGTATTTAGAAAACATGATCAGAAGTGTAGAGGAAAATGGACCATATATGGTGTTGGCTGATTATTTTGCGCTGATGCACGCAAAACCAGGTCTTGGAGTAAACGAGCAAAGTATGAGTCTTTTAGTCGTAAAAGATGCTGTAGATATGAAAGGGAAACCAATCCATATTTTTTTGGTTTTAGCTGCCAAAAACCACGAAAGCCATCTGGAGAGATTAAAAGATATCATGGAAATATTTATGGACAATGAAAAATATCAAACGATTTTATCAGGAAATAAAGAAACGATCATTCAGTTATTTGCATAAGGAGGAAGAAAAATGAAAATTTTAGCAGTATGTGGATTTGGTGTGGGGAGTTCTATGGTTTTGAAAATGTCTCTTGATAAAGTAATTAAGGAGCTTGGTTTAAAGGCGACAGTGGAAAATACAGATTTATCCACTGCCAAAGCAACGATGGCAGATGTTTATTTTACAAGTCATGAATTACTTCCAGAACTAAAAGCTTCTGTAAAAGCGCCTGTTTATCCTATTAAAAAGTATATGGATACTTCAGAAATAAAGGCGCAATTGGAACAATATCTAGCTGATAAGGGGGAATAAAAGAATGAATTTCATTAGTGAACACATCTTGAAGAATCCGCCCGTCTTGTTAGGTTTGATTGCGATGCTCGGGCTGATCATCCAGCGAAAATCATTTTCAGAAACGGTTAAGGGAGCTTTGACCGCTGCATTTGGTATGGTTGCTTTGACCGCCGGAGTCAATATGCTGGTCGGAACGATTTCTCCAATCAATATAGCTGTCCAAACACAGTTGGGTGTAGAAGTGACAGAAGGACTATCTGATGTGACGTTTACTGCAGAATATGGCGGGACGGTCGGATTAGCTATGTTTTTAGGATTGGTTATCCATTTATTGATTGCTCGGTTTACACCTGTGAAGACGATCTTTTTAACAGGTCATATGCTTTGGTGGTTTCCTTTCGTATTTGTAGCAACTGGTGTGGAAGCAGGACTGTCAGGGGGAGCATTGATTGGAATCAGCGGGATTTTATCGGCTTGTTATTGGTCTTTCATGCCGTGGATCATGCGCAAATATGTCTGGGATGCTACGGGAGATGATTCTTTCCTGATTGGTCATCCAACGGGTATTTTGTCTTTAGTTTCAGGATTTGTAGCAAAACGAGTAGGAAATAAAGAAAAATCGACAGAAGATATCAAAGTACCTGAGAATCTTTCATTTTTCCGAGAAATCTCAATTACAGGTGCACTAGTCATGTTCTTGATGAATACCGTAGTTGGGATCATCGCACCTGTTTTGATACCAGAAGGGGATAATCTCCTGATGTTTTCGATTGAAGCAGGGTTGAATTTTGGTGCAGGACTACTCATTATGCTATATGGTGTCCGACTACTGATCAATCAAATCATTCCAGCATTTCAAGGGATTGCAGAAAAAGTCGTACCGGGAGCGAAACCAGCATTTGATGTGCCTATTTTATTCAATTATCGACCAAATGCAGTGATTATCGGTTTTATCGTGGCAATGATCACTTCTACGATTTTAGTTGTTTTGGCGAATTCATTCCATCTATTCGGCGTGTTGCTTGTGCCATTAGTAATCACAAGTTTCTTTGAATGTGGTGGTGCAGCAGTCATCGGTGAAGGTCAAGGTGGCTTTCGTGGAGCGGTTGTCGGAACAATCGCAGCTTCATTTGTCATGGTCGTATTAGCGGTTTTTTCAGCTATTGTTTTTAGTACGACAATCCAAAGCTGGATATTGATTTTCGGCGGAAATGATTTGTCGTTATGGGGAATGATCGGTAGAGGATTCAGCGGTTTGTTTGGAGGGTTCTAGATGTTCAAATATATGGATAAAATCAAACAGTTATTAGATTTGGTTGAAAAGGAAGAAAAAAAGTCAATCAAAGAAGCAATCGATGTATTGACCCAAGCGAATCTGCAAAAACGTTCGGTCTATATTTTTGGTGCTAGTCATGCTGGTATCTTAGCGGAAGAGATGTATTATCGGGCAGGTGGGATGATGACCATCAATGCTATCTTTGGACGAGAAGTGATGCTAGATCGTTCCCCTATCACCTTTACCAGTCAAATGGAACGTTTAGAAAGATATGGAACGAATTTAGCAAAAACAGTTTCATTTAAAAATCAAGATGTATTGATCCTTCACTCAGTATCGGGAAGAAACCCAATCATTATTGATTTAGCATTAGCTGCCAAAGCGAAGGGCGTAAAAATCATTAGTTTGACGAATGTCCAATATTCACGATCGGTGACTAGTCGTCATTCATCAGGGAAACGATTGTTTGAGGTTTCTGATATAGTTATCGATAACCATGGGGATATAGGAGATGCTTGCTGTGAGCTGACAGGTATCGTACAAAAAGCTGGTCCTTCCTCTACTGTAATCGGTGCAGCCATCCTCAATACGATCATCGTGGAAGTTTGCGAACAGCTTATTGCAAATGGGATAAAACATCCTCCTATATTTTATTCGGCGAATTTAGATGGGGGCGATCTGCGAAACGCAGAATTATATGAGGAATATAAAGAAGTGATTCATTATGAATTCATGTAATTCATAATGGCAATTTACCTTTTAGAATATAAGTGAAATAAAAAGGGACTGCGACAAAAGTATTGTCACAGTCCCTTATTTCGAACAAAGGGTGTTCCGGAAGTATCTTTTGGAAATAAACCCAAATTTCTTGAAGTTGCCCACTTCTGACACAATTTCTTGAATTATTTAAAAGAAAATCGTTTTTTCAAGATAATAGTGAATAAGAAGATGATCCATCCAACGATAGTGAGTATCCAACCTGTCGTTAAACCAGGTGTATGATAGATCAGTTTGATTTGATGATTACCTGGATTGAGGAGTAATCCTGTATACATATAATTCGATTGGATAATTGGTATTTTCTTACCGTTATCATAAGCAGTCCATCCTTTTTCATAAGGGATGGTTAATAAAAGCAGTTTTTCTTTTTCCAGATTTAGTTCACCAGATACTTCATTTGCCGAAAAATGAACATTCTGAAGTGTGTTTTCTCTTAATTTAGCTATTTCCGTACTTAATTGACTATAGTCACGCGTATATAACTCAATAGAATCAAATGTATAGACTCCTTGATTTCTAAAGCTGACTTGAATAGTTTGATTAGGTTGCACTGTCCCTAAATTAAGTAAGGAATTTTTGATCCCTACGTACCATCCTTGATATTGATTTCGAAAATTAAACTCTTTTGACAGTTGTCCATAAGTTACTTTTAAATACGTGGCAGTCTCAGTTGGAAGAAATAATCCTGGTTGTGTATTAGGATAGTTTATTCTCTTAAACCGTAGAAACAAATAATTATTTGTCAAATCAGATGGAGCGTCTACAGAGAACGTAACAGTTGCATTGTTCTTAGAAACGATATACTGATTTCCTTTTATCTCTACTCCATCCGTTTGCTGTATATGATCGTTCAGTTTTTTGATTCCTTTATCGGTAATCTGATTTTTCTTTAGACCAGAGATATCTTTATTTATAATAACACTTTTTGTCATACTATCCATAATAGCTAATGAACTAGTTTGAGTATCATTTTGTTTGATATAGGAATCGTACGTATAGCCAAAAGGTAGGAAATTTGTATTCTGATAGATTTCTACATCTTGACCATTTTTATTGATTGTTTGTAAATAAGTATAACCAAAAGGAATATCTTGATTAGTGTCAGTTTTTAGTTTTGCGTAATATTTGCTATTTGCTAAAGTGCCTAATTCTGCACGACTATCTAGCCCATAATATTCATAGTCACTGTTGATATTGTTCTCAATAGACTTATTGAAGGAAAAAATATTTTTATTTGCTAAACTAAAATAAAAATTCGTACTATTTATTCCCCTTAACAAAGCATTGTTTTCTTCGGAACGAGGATTTCCAGTTTTAGACAATTCATACCGAGACCAGTCAGTATCTTTATTGATAATATCTGAGATAGCTGAACTTTTTGGTGCCCAATAATCATTTTCTACGATATTTTTATCAGTATAACTGTTAATGATAAGGGGATTGATTTTGATATTTGTTTGAAAGGCTCCATAAACTAGAGCATTCAAAAATACCAGTATACTCAACGCGATTTTTGTTTTTTTCGAATTAGCAAACAATAAGAAGATAGTTGAATAGAGCAACAGGAAGATCAAACCGATATAAGGCGGTACATTTCGTTTATAGTTTGCAAAAGTGAAAAGGATAAAGAAAAAGAAAACAATAGAAGAAATATGCACAAACCGTTTTCTTTTTGATAAATCAGTTGCGGATTCAACTAAAACAGGTAAGTATTTTGCTGTTAGAAAAGCCCAAAAGAATGCATAACCAAACATCCAACGATTCGTGCTATAAGAGAATCCGTTGAAAAGACTACCAAAAAATGGAAAGAATAAGAAAATAGTCAACAAGCTAATGGCTAAAAGATCAAGTCTTGCAAAATTATTTTTTTGCTTAGAACGATATAAAATAACGGATAATACAAAAATGATGATTGGGAAAAAGGCTGTGACAGTTGTGGCTTCTCCTCCGTAAACTGGTGAAATAAAGTTTTTCACAAAATTCAAATAAAATGATTTCGTGTAAAAAGGTAAGAGCGTTGAATGAATCTCCCCGCGTCCAGCATTGAAAAATTGATTAATTACGGGAATGAAAATAACGGAGCCCATCATTATTCCTAATACGTAACTACCAATAGATTTGAATAAAAGAGAAAACAACACTTTATAGTCTTTTAAAGTATAAAGTTCAAAATATCTGTAAACAGCGTATAAAAAGATTAAGATAGAAAGCATATAAAAGAAATAAAAGTTGCTGATAACAGAAATGAAAATCATAAACGTAAAGAGTTTATATCCTCTTTTCTCGAAGATATACTCAAGCCCCAAACATAGCAATGGTAGATAAATCATCGGATTGATGAAGTAAGGGTGTTTCCAAGCAGAACTTAGTGCGAAACCAGAGAATACATAAATGAATGTGGCGATAAAAGTTTGATAATTGGCCATTTTCTTATATCGAAGAAAGATCGATATAGAGATTCCGGAAAAGAAAATGCGTAACATGATTGCTAATGAAAAGGCAAATTCTGCATACTTTGGTTTAGCAAATACTGCTAATAGTGAAAAAGGATCACCAATGATATAGTAATGTAACGTTCCTAAAATATCTTGACCATAACCAATACTAAAATCATAAGTTGGGATAGAAAAGTTATGATCAATCAAAATATTTTTGATTATTTCCCGAATATATTCGCCAAAATAAACAAATGAAACAAAGTGTTGGGATTGACCATCCCATAGCTCAACAGGGGCTTTTCCAGCAATAGGCCACCACATATAAAGACTAACGATAACGACCCATAAGCAGATGCTTAAAATAGAATAGTAAGTGAAAGCATCTTTTTTTAACAGTTTTTTCAAAACAAGTTCCTCCGATAATAAATTAAAGAATATATATCAAGTATAGACAATGAGAATTAGGAAAACTAGCATTATTTTAAAATGAGTATCTGAAAATCAAGGAGACATCAATAGTTTGCAAGCTACGCTATTTAGATTATGTTATACTCATGAAGCAAATAAATTGTAACTGATCATAAAGGAGTTAAATAAATATGAGAAACATCAAGTTGACAATTGAATATGACGGAAAAAGATATTCAGGCTGGCAAAGACTTGGAGATGACGATAAAACCATTCAAGGAAAAATCGAAAAAGTATTGCATCAGATGACAAATGAAGAGATAGAAATTATTGGATCAGGAAGAACAGATGCTGGCACCCATGCGCGAGGACAAGTAGCAAATTTCAAAACAAACACAGAAATTGGACTGGCAGAAATGATCGACTTTATGAATCGTTACCTTCCGCGGGATATTGTCATCAAAAGAATCGAAGAAATGCCTGAGCGCTTCCATTCAAGATATAATGCGGTGGGCAAAAAATACAGCTATTATGTTTGGAACAGCGTGATTCCTTCAGCGTTTGAGCGAAACCACAGCTTTTATTTCCCTCAAAAGTTGGATATGGATAAGCTGAATGCAGCTTGCGAAAAATTGATGGGTACACATGATTTCATTGGTTTTTCTGCATTGAAAAAATCAAAAAAATCCACAGTGCGTACGATTGATGAATTATCTATCGAACGAAAGGGAGAAATGCTTCATTTTACTTTTGTCGGAGACGGATTCTTATATAAAATGGTGCGGATTATCATGGGGACATTACTAGAAATCGGCACAGGTGCTATGCCGATAGAAACAATCGATGAAATATTTGAAAGCAAAGTGCGGCAACATGCAGGAGAAACCGTCCCTGCACAAGGTCTGTTTTTGGATGAAGTTTATTATCGCTCATAAAAAAGAATCATCTTTACTCGACTTCTGAGAATTGGAGAACATCCCTTTTTTCAGAGGTCGTTTTTTAGTTAAACCAAACCATAGAGTATGCTTTTTAAGATAAAGATCATCTTATATCATCTGAAGCTGCTTATCTTCTTTGAATAAATACGATTCAATCGCTTATTTCCTCACTTTATGATAAATTACAGCTAAAGTCACTAGCTTGTCTTCTTCGGAAAGGAGGAGAATCTATGGATGAGGAACAAATATTCATTCAAACACTTTATAATCTGATTTTGAATCCGAATACACGAGATTGGGAACGAAAAGTATTGATTCAGACAAAGAATGACACAAGAGAAAATATATCCGTTAAAGAACAGTTATCAAAACTAGAAGCAACACTACGTCCATTAGCTATCCGAATGAATCTGACGCCTGATGTAATGGACTTTTATTTATTGCTTACGGAAGGATTTGATAAGGAGCAAAAATATGACTTTTCCAAGCATGCCATGCAAGATGCTGACTATCAAGAACGTGCAGTATTTGCAGGGGGATGTTTCTGGTGTATGGTCGAGCCGTTTGAATCGAAAAAAGGGATCCTATCTGTTTTGTCAGGATACACGGGCGGACATGTTGAAAAACCAAATTATGATCAAGTAAGTGGTGGTTACACAGGTCATGTGGAAGCTGTGGAGATCATTTATGACACAAGAGAAATAAGTTATAGCGAGTTGCTGACAATCTATTGGCAAATTACTGATCCCACAGATACATTTGGACAATTTCAAGATAGAGGGAAGCAATATCGTCCAGTGATTTTTTATCAAGACGAACGACAAAAAGAATTAGCGGAACAATCAAAACAGAAACTAGACAGTTCAGGAACTTTCCACCAACCAATCGTCACAAAAATCGAACCAGCCGGTACGTTTTGGCCAGCAGAAAACTATCATCAGCAATTTTACAAAAAACAACCGAAACGTTATAAAAAAATCCAGCAAGCACGTAATCAATTTCTGATCTATCAACGAGTAAAAAACAAATGGCAAAAAAATATACGAAAAAATCATTTTGATTAACTCCTTTTCTTTAAAATGTAGTAAACTAAAAATAGAAAACAAGAAAGCGTTTTAAAAAGATTTGATGAGGAGGAGAAAAATTGTATATTGCAGATAGTGCACGTTATGAAAAAATGGAATATCGTAAATCCGGTCATTCAGGTTTGAAATTACCGATTTTATCTCTCGGATTATGGCAAAATTTTGGTGATTATGATCCTATCCATAACCAAAGAGAGATTTTAAGAGGCGCATTCGACATGGGAATTACCCATTTCGACCTTGCGAATAATTATGGAGGCCCTGCTGGAGCTGCAGAGAAAAACTTTGGGCGTATTTTTAGAGAAGATTTTCAAGCCTACCGTGATGAACTGATTATTTCTAGCAAAGCAGGTTATCATATGTGGGAAGGGCCATATGGGGAATGGGGCTCTCGTAAATCCATCATTTCAAGTTGTGACCAAAGTCTCCAAAGAATGGGGCTAGATTATGTTGACATCTTCTACCATCATCGCCCAGACCCTGATACACCTTTGGAAGAAACAGCAGAAGCTTTGATGCAACTTGTAAGACAAGGAAAAGCATTATATATTGGTATATCCAACTATAATGGAGAAGATACAAAAAAAATGGCTGAAATTTTAAAAAGAAAAGAAGCACCGTTCATTATTCATCAGATGCGCTACAATATGTTTTCTCGTGCACTACTAGAAGACGATCTATCTCCAGTATTAGAAGAAGAAGGGCTAGGGGCAATCACGTTCAGTCCGCTTGCTCAAGGGTTGCTGACAAATCGTTATCTACATGGTATTCCTGAAGATTCTAGAGCACATCGTAAGGAAATACCATTCCTTTCAGAAGAACAAGTTGGATCAACTCTGGAAAAAATCAAAGCACTGCAAACAATCGCCGTATCACGAGGACAATCATTAGCGCAAATGGCCCTTGCATGGAATTTGCGACAAAAATCTGTTACAAGTGTACTGGTCGGAGCAAGTCGGTTAAGTCAGTTACAAGAAAGTGTTCGAATGATGGATAATTTAGATTTCTCACCAGAAGAAGAATTGAGAATCGACCAAATTCTAGAATAGAAACGATGTAATCAAACTTTTTATCCATATATTAAAAAAAACAAAAGATGACATCAAGAATCGAATGAAGATCGTCTGTTATTGAACATCATATTTTTTGTCGTTCAAAATAAAAATGATCGAAGGCTAGGAGTGAATTTTATCCTAGTCTTTTTTATGGTAAATATCTTCTTCGTTTGTATGTCTATGAACGGATTAATCAATTTTGTATACAAAAAATCATCAGATGATTCAAACGTGTTATAATAATTACGAAAAAATACATCAGATGAAAAGAAGGTATGTGGTTTGGAAGAAAATAAAACCCTAGTAGAAGTAACTACTGACAAGATCCTTAGATATTTAAAGGAAATGCAGTTGCAAGTAGGAGATAAACTGCCGAATGAATATGAATTGTCCGATTATTTAGAGGTGGGGCGAAGCACGGTGCGAGAAGCTGTGCGGGCTCTAGCTTCCAGGAATATCCTTGAAGTTCGGCAAGGAGCGGGGACATTTGTCAGTGATAAGCGAGGGATTGCCAATGACCCACTCGGTTTTTCTTTGATTGAAGATCAGGATCGGATGATACGAGACTTATTTGAACTGAGATATTTATTGGAGCCTAAGATGGCAGGTTTGGCAGCGGAATATGCAACGAAGAATCAAATCGTCCAAATGAAAAAATTAACGCAAAAGATTGAAACTTCTTTTCGAGAAGGCACACAAGAACATGTTCAATTAGACATCGATTTTCATACGATGATTGCAGAAGCTAGCGGAAACGTAGCCTTGCTGCATATTATCCCAATCATTAATGAATCGATTGCTTTGTTTAATAAAAATTATGATATCCAGCATCTGAAAATCGAGACGATCGATATTCATACAGAGATCGTTCAGGCCATCGAAAGGCGGAACGCACTTGCTGCGTTTGACGCAATGACTGTCCATATGGCAATAAATCGGAGAGAATTACAGAAAATAATAGGAGAAAAAGAAACTAATTGACAGTTCATCTGATGTATTTTATGATAAATACATCAGATGATTTTTTGTTTTATATTTGGTAAAAAAGAGGAGTAAATAGTTTCTGTTCATCGAAATGTAAGCGCTGACTAATAGTCAAAAAGAGATGACGTCAAGGAGAAGAAGCAGGAATGAGGGGATCTGGAATGAGTTTTATGGATAAATTAGCCAATGTTTTAGGGAACGTGGCAACGAGAATCAATAATTTAAGGTATATCATGGTGATAAAAAACGCATTTGCTGCATTGATTCCGGTAATTATTACGGGTGCTTTTGGCACATTGTTTTCAGCAATGGTCTTTGACTCGGAAAATGGCTTAGCACAGATAAGTTTCTTGCGTTTTTTAGAAGAATTAAAGCCTATCGCATCTGCCATCAGCTATGTCACACTAAGTTTCTTGACCATCTATGCTGTTTTTCTGATAGGGATCGAATTAGCCAAGCTGAATAAAGTGGATGGTGTATTCCCTGGTATCATCGCAGTGATGTCTTATTTATCTGTTAATCCAACTGTTTATGAATTAGTGAATGAAAATCAGACTGTTATAGTAGAAAACGTATTGGCTAAACAATATACAGATACGAAAGGGTTATTTTTGGGAATGTTGGTCTCCATCCTTTCTATTGAACTTTATTGCTGGTTGAGGAAACAGAAGAAACTACAGCTGAGAATGCCTGATACCGTGCCAACGAATGTTTCTGCTAGTTTTTCTGCTTTATTCCCGACGATTCTGACTGTATCGGGTATCGCGGCTGCGGGATTTATCATCAAAGAACTTACAGGAATGTACCTTTATGATATCATTTACAATGTCGTACAACGCCCATTAGAAGGTGTCGTACAAGGGTTACCGGGTATTTTGCTATTGATGTTTATTGCGCAAGTCTTTTGGGTGATTGGTATCCATGGAAATCAAATGGTGAAGCCGATACGGGAACCGTTGCTTTTAGCGGCAATTGCTGTAAATACGGAAGCTTTTGAAGCTGGAAAAGAAGTACCGAACATTATTACTATGCCATTTTGGGATATGTATATGAGTATGGGCGGGTCTGGAGTCACGATCGGTTTACTGATTGCAGTATTGTTAGTTGGAAAACGGGAAGATATGAAACAAATCACCAAGTTATCCCTTGCTCCTGGGATCTTCAACATCAATGAACCAGTTATTTTTGGTATGCCGATCATGCTGAATCCAATTTTAGCTATTCCGTTTATCTTAACGCCTCTTATCACCGGAACGATTGGTTATTTTGCAACCGCTTTAGGGTTTGCGGCGAAAGCAGTTGTAATGGTCCCTTGGCCGATGCCGCCGATCGTCAATGCTTATCTGGCAACAGCAGGAAATATCGGTGCAGTTATTACGCAACTTGTTTGTATTATTGTTTCTATTTTGATCTATCTGCCATTCGTAAAAGTAGCAAATCGTGTGGAAAATGATGGGGTCTAAAAAACAGGAGGAAATCATGAAAATTACTATTCCAAAAAATTTTATTCTTGGTGCTGCATCTTCTGCTTGGCAAACGGAAGGTTGGAAAGGAAAAAAAGAAGGACAGGATTCATTTATAGATAGCTGGTATAAAAATGAACATTTTGTTTGGCATAATGGGTATGGCCCAGCCGTAGCAACTAATTTTATGGAACAATACCAGCAGGATGTGGATCTGATGAAATCCATCCATCTGACACATTATCGGACTTCTATCAATTGGGCTCGTTTTTTTACTGATTATGAGAACTGTATAGTAGATGAAGAATATGCTCAGCATATAAGTGAAATGATCGACTCTTTGATCGAAGCAGACATAGAACCGATGATTTGTTTGGAACATTATGAAGTCCCAGCTTTTCTTTTGGAAAAATATGATGGCTGGTCTTCAAGAAAAGTAGTTGATTTTTATGCTAAGTATGCTCAAATTGCCTTTGATCGTTACGGTGATAGGGTAAAAAACTGGTTTACATTCAACGAACCAATCGTTCCCCAAACGCGTTGCTATTTGGATGCTGTTCGCTGGCCGCATGAACAAAACACAAAAAAGTGGATGATGTGGAATTATCATAAAGTTTTAGCAACGGCTAAAGCAGTAGAGATTTACCGCAGCGGAAATTACGGTGGAAGGATTGGCTGTATTTTAAATCCTGAAATGGTCTATGCTCGATCCAATTCTCCAGAAGACCAAAAAGCTGCTTATATGTATGATTTGTTTTATAATCGAGTATTTTTTGATCCGATGGTAAAAGGGTACTACACAGAAGAGTTCCTGGAGTTGTGTCAAAAACAATCGATTTATTTCGATCCTGCAACAGAGGATTTAGAAACGATTCAGCATCATACAGTAGATTTCCTTGGAATCAATCAATATTATCCTAAACGCGTTCGCGCCCCTCGTTATCAATGGAATGAAGAGACACCTTTCCATCCAGAACGATATTATGAAGTCTTTGATTTACCTGGGAAGAAAATGAATAATTCCAGGGGATGGGAAATCTATCCGAAAATCATGTATGATATAGCCATGTATCTAAAAGAAAATTATCATAATATCCCTTGGCTGATAACAGAAAACGGTATGGGAAGAGAATATGAAGAACAGTATATGGATGAGAAAGGAATCGTGCAAGATGATTACCGTATCGAATTTATCGGACAGCATTTGCGTTATTTGATCAAAGCAACAGAAGAAGGCGCAAATTGCGAAGGCTATATGTTATGGGCATTCACTGACTGTGTGTCACCAATGAATGCATTTAAGAATCGATATGGATTAGTTCGAATCGAATTGAACGATGAACGAAGCAGAACATTGAAAAAATCTGCTTCGTGGTATCAGACTTTGATTGATAAGAGAGAATTGGATTTGCCTGACGAAATCTATAAATAAATAGAAGTTTTTTGTAGACGTTCATTGTATTTACTGGTTATTTGAAATAAAAGAGGTTGTGAATCCAGCGTTTTGAGCTAATACCCAGGGTCAGCTGATTGAACACCGTTTATTGAGAGGTTGTGAAAAAGCTGTCCTGCATCAAGTAATAAGAATAGCAAAGTAAAAACAACATCTTATGTTTTTCACTTGGTTGGACTTATTACCGCAGATGCAAGCTTTTGAATACCGTTTATTCGAAAAAAGTTGTGACAAGTCTTGTGTCACAACTTTTTTTGTGCACGTTAAAAGAAAAAAGGTAATAAAAATTAATTTGTGTGTTTAGTGTGCGCTTTCTTTTTTAGTGTGTATGCAACTTGGTATAGACCTTAAATGTGATGATATCAACTTTTTAAAGCGCTTTTAAAGTTGGCACGCTACTTGCTTATATACAAGTGTAAGTATAGAAAGGAACGTGTTTAAAATGGAAAAGAAAACAATCATGCTTGTATGTTCAGCTGGAATGAGTACAAGTCTCCTAGTCACAAAAATGCAAAAGGCAGCAGAAGCAAAAGGAATGGAAGCAGACATCTTTGCTGTATCTGCTTCAGATGCGGATAATCAACTAGAATCTAAAAATGTAGACGTTTTACTTTTAGGACCGCAAGTACGCTTTATGCAAAATCAATTTGCTGAAAAGCTAGCACCTAAAGGCATTCCTTTAGATGTAATCAATATGGCTGACTATGGCATGATGAATGGTGAAAAAGTACTCGACCAAGCAGAAAAACTAATAAACAAATAATAAAAATTATCGGAGGATACAATAAATGGAAGATCAAAAAAATCTAGAAGCCATCATGGGTCTGATCATGTTTGGCGGAAATGCGAAAAGCGATGCAATGGAAGCGATTGCTGCTGCAAAAAAAGGTGATTTCACTTTAGCAGATGAAAAAATCAAAGATGCAGAGGAATCTTTAGTCCAGGCACATCACTCTCAAACAGAGATGCTGACACAAGAAGCACAAGGAAATCACGTTGAAGTCACGCTTTTGACGGTCCACAGTCAAGATCATCTGATGACATCCATAGCTTTTACAGATTTAGCAAAAGAGATCATTGATCTGTATCGTCGATTGAACGCGTAATCTACAGTAAAGAAAAGAGGGAAGATTTATGGATAAATTTGTTGCATTTATGGAGAAACATTTTATACCTGTAGCATCAAAAATTGGTGCACAACGGCATTTAGTTGCGATTCGGGACTCATTTATGGTGAGTATGCCGTTAATGATCTTAGGAGCATTAGCAGTAATGATCAATAACTTACCGATTCCCGGGTTCCAAGAATTGATGAACTCAATTTTTGGTGGTGAATCATGGAAAGGATTCGGGGCTGCTGCTTGGAACGGTACATTTGCCATTCTTTCTGTCTTGATTGCTTTCTTGCTTGCTTATCATTTAGCTAACGGCTACCGAAAAGACGGTGTTTCCGCAGGTGTGATTTCTTTAGGCTCTTTCTTCGCTTTAGGCGGAGCATTAGGTATGAGCTCAAACGGTTTGTTTATTGCTATTATTGTTGGGATTATTTCAACAGAAATCTTTGTACGTTTAAGCGGAAATGAAAAATTGATCATCAAAATGCCTGATGGTGTGCCACCGGCAGTTGCAAAAGCATTTGCTTCATTACTACCAGCAATGATCACTATCTCTGCGTTTGCTTTAGTTGCTGCAATTTTTGCTGCATTCGGTGTTGATGATATCGTAGGTTCTTTCTATACAGTGGTCCAAGAACCATTTATGGGACTTGCAAACTCTTATCCATCTGCCTTACTGCTTGCATTTATCACACCATTCTTATGGTTCTTTGGTTTACACGGAGCGAATATGGTCGATCCTTTGATGCAAACAATCAATGCGCCAGCCATTGAAGCAAACGTTAATGCAATCGCAGCTGGACATAGCGCACCGTTTATCGTGAACAAACCTTTCTTTGACAGCTTTGTCAACTTAGGAGGAACAGGTGCAACTTTAGGTTTACTGTTAGCTATTTATTTAGTAGGACGTAAAAACAAACCATATATGGTTGTAACAAACTTGTCGATTGCGCCAGGTGTCTTCAATATTAATGAACCAACGATGTTTGGGTTACCTATCGTGTTGAACCCGATCATGTTCATTCCATTTATTTTGACACCAATGGTCTTAGTTAGTGTTGCTTACTTTGCGACTTCTACAGGTTTAGTGCCAGCAGCTACCGTTATGCCTCCATGGGTAACTCCACCAATTATTGGCGGTGTATTGGCAACAAAAAGTATTGCAGGTGGTGTACTAGCCGCTGTCAATTTGGTTCTTTCTATTTTGATCTATCTACCGTTCGTCAAGGTAGCTACGATCCAAGAAAGAAGAAAAGAAGCTTTAGATGCTTGATTAATCAAAAAACGGAGAACAAGTGATTGTTTTCCGTTTTTTTTTACATCACTATTGTTGTCATTGCTAATTTTCATAAAGACTTGTATAATTTTTGTAAACGTTTTATTTCAGTCGGAGGTGACATATGAATACAGCAGATATTCAAAAAAGGATCGAACTATTCCAATCATACGGTAATCCTTTGCCTGGGGCAAGTGTATATTTTCGTGAGGATTGGGGCACGCTTTACTTTGATTTAGCAGGCAAGCAGTTTGGAATGATGAGTCAAGAAGCAGAGGAAGAAGCATTGATCACATTAAAGCACTTTCCTGAAAAAAATGAAGAATTACGAACGATGTATCCTGAAACCATTATCCCCGGTTATTATGCAAATAAGAAACATTGGAATTCGATCCTGTTAGCAAAAGAGGAAGTATCAGACGAGGAAATCCAGAAAATGATCCTCATTTCTTACGAATTGGTTCTAGCCACTTTTTCTAAAAAGAAACAAGAGAAAATCAAAAACTTAGCGGAGGTTTAAACATTGGTTACATATAACTGGATCAAATTAAGAGAACACCCAGAATTAGTAAAACAAAGTGCGAAGTGGTTTTCATCAAAATGGGGAGTTCCTGCTGTTGTGTATGAGGAAAGTATTCGTGCTGGAATCGCTAATAAGGAAAGTATTCCTCAATGGTATGTGGTCTTAGATGAAAAAGAAACCATCGTCGGAGGAGCGGGCGTCATTGAAAACGACTTCCATAACCGCCCTGATTTGACACCAAATCTTTGTGCCCTGTTTGTTGAACCGGAAAAGCGTAAGCAGGGGATAGCCAAGCGGATATTAGCGGAAATCAGAAAAGAAATGCATCAACTTGGGTACGAAAAACTTTACTTAATTACAGATCATACCACGTTTTATGAACGATACGAGTGGACATTTTTGACAATGGTCAAGGAAGAAAGTGGGACGACCGCTCGTCTGTATCAAAGTGATACGATAGGGTGAAAAAAGAGGCATGAGATTTTTTCAAATCTCATGCCTCTTTTTTTTTGCTTGTTCTCTTCATTGCTTTTTTTTCGTCGTAAATAAAAATGTTCCTTACGATTCTGAGAATAGGACGAATCGTCAAGAAAATAGCACCAGCCAAATAAAAATAGGTGCCATATCGATTGGGGATTTTAGTTAAGGAAGCAAGGCTTCCAAAAATATAGAAAATCCCGGTTAATAAATCGACAGCCAGTGAGATCAATGTGTAACGATTTTGGAAATAGAAGCGGAAGCGACGTCCTCGTATTTCGATATCTTCTTCTTTTCCTATTTCGATCTCATGGGTATTTCGTTTGATTTTGGGCATAAAGAAAATCACCTGTATTTTTTACTGAATTCAAGGTTTCAAAACAACTTTTATATTTTTATCTTCTTTTTTGTCAAAGATCTCATATGCTTGTGCTGCTTCTGATAGTGGCAGCGAATGAGTAATGATTTGTGTAGGATCGAATAGTCCTTCTGCAATCATTTCGTAAATTTTTGGCATTAGATGGATAATTGGTGCCTGTCCATGCTTGACAGCGATATCCCTCATAAAAAATTCTTGCAGCGGGTAAGAAGAAGCTGGAGTCATATAAACACCAGTTACTTGGACTGTTCCGAATTTTTTGACAGCTTGCGATGCCATCTGTAATGGAGAGATTGTGCCGCTTTGTAAGCTTACTAAATTTTTCGCTTTTTCTTTGACAGGCTCTAATCCGTCCATTCCTACACAATCGATAATGACATCTGCGCCACCTTTAGCCAGTTCATACAATTCCGTTCCAGCTTGTGCCGTGTCTTCTAAGAAATAAGTTTCCACCCCATTGTAATTAGCCGCTTTATCTAGACGGTGCTGTACTGGATCTACTGCGATCACGCGCTCTGCTCCAGCCATAACAGCGAATTTTTGAGCGAATAGACCGACTGGACCAGAACCTAGAATCACAACTGTATCGCCTTTTTTTACTCCTGCGTTTTCAACGCTCCAATAAGCTGTGGGCAAAATATCTGATAGAAATAAAACTTTTTCATCAGGAAGATCATTATCTGGTACAACAAATGAAGTAGAGTCTGCATAAGGAACTCTTAGATATTCCGCTTGACCACCCCAATGATTACCGTTCAACTTGCCAAATCCGAAAAGCCCGCCATATAACTGATCTGGATTTGATTCATCACATTGGCTTTCCATGTGATTCAGGCAGAAATGACAATGACCGCAACTAATATTAAAAGGGATAACCACACGTTGCCCTTTTTTCAATGTTTGAACTTGAGATCCCACTTCTTCAACGATTCCCATTGGTTCGTGTCCTACAACATACCCTTTTTCCAAAACTGCTTCACCATGATGGTAAAGATGCAGATCGGAGCCGCAAATGGCTGTTGCTGTGATACGGATGATTGCATCTGTTGGTTCTAATATTTTTGGATCATCTACGTTTCTGATTTCCATTTTCTGTTTTCCTTGCCAAGTTACTGCTTTCATTGGAGATGCTCCTTTCAGATTCATAAAATTGTCTGCATTATTAGTACTACAGATAATTTCATTTTAAAGGAGATCTTACCTTTTTGATAATGAAACGCTTTTTTTCTTAAATGAAACATTCTATAGTCTTATGTATTTGTGTTCGGAGAGGTGAGTTTCCGACTTTTTAGTGTAATGGTAATCATTGAAATAGTGGTATCCGTTAGATGATGTTGGATTGGCAAGAGAGTAAACGTTGAAAAAATGGTTGTTTTCAAAAAGAAACAGACATAAATAAAAAGAGGTTATGACAGAAGGGATCAGTTTCTCGGTATTAAGTCAAATTTATGCAAAACGTGAGGAACCATTTTCACAAAATTTTTCTTCATACTCGAAACTAAACGACTTTTTCATAACCTCTTGGTAAACGGTATTCAAAAGCTTGCATCTGCGGTAATAAGTCCAACCAAGTCAAAAACATAAGAAGTTGTTTTAGCTTGGCTGTTCTTATTACTTGATGCAGGGCAGCTTTTTCACAACCTCTTGGTAAACGGTGTTCAAAAGCTTGCATCTGCGGTAATAAGTCCAACCAAGTCAAAAACATAAGAAGCAGTTTTAGCTTGGCTGTTCTTATTACTTGATGCAGGGCAGCTTTTTCACAACCTCTTGGTACATAGTGTTCAATCAGCTGTCCTTCGATATTAACTCAAAAAACGGCAAAATATGAAGAGCTATTTTGCCGTTTTTTCCTCTAATACTCAGGTCAGGAAGCTGATTTCACAACCTCTTGATTATTCAAACATTTTTTTTGCGGCACGAGCTAGAGTAGGAATATCTTTGTCGTAACGTGGTGTTTTGACAAGACGGGACATAGGGATACCCGCAAAATGGAAAGCAGCGATTTCTCCAGAACGTACAGCACTTTGTTCAGTAAAGATCATCTGATAAGGCTGCTCGACAAATTCTCCTGTAAAGGCCAGATTGGTCGAATGTTTAGGAATGACTTTTGGTCGATCGCTTTTGGCACGATTATTGAACAACGCGGAAGCATAAGGCATATAGACAGGGATATTATTTATTACGCTGTCGAAAATTTCTGTTTCTTTTTCACGAATATTCACTGGTCCAGGATCTACTTTTGAAAGTTGTCCGATCAGTTCTTCTAGCATTTCTTTTCCATTCATTTTAATATACTGTTTATCCACAAATTCGCCACGTCGTCTTGGATAAAGGAAATAACCCCAAATAACTGTTTCATTTGGTTTCTGAGACGTAAAATGCGGTTGATGATGCACGACGATAGACATATTGACATCTTTTTGGCCTAACGGCGTGATCGGTGTGGTTGAAATAAATGAATTCAAGGCATTTCCTGGTTCTTGAGTCGTGATACGGGTGATTTCATTCAACAACAAATGGTTTTTCGTCGTCAGGGTAAAGCTGACCCATTCGCTTGCATCTCGATCAGCAAAGAATTTGTCGGGATTTCCTAAGTTATAGAAACGTTCGCTGGCTTTTTTCCAGAGACTAGAAGCTGCACCATAATCCATATTTTCTACAGCTGGTGTTTCGTAATCTCCTAAAGTAGCTGAATCTGTAATGGACCCATTAGTGAAAATAACTGCTGTATCTTCATCGACCACAACGTATTCTTCTTCTTGAGTCAGTGTATTGGTCATTTTCAAACCAGTCACAGTGATTTCATCTTGCATCGGTGTTTCTTTGAATTCCCAGTCAGTGACACGGCGGTTCAAAATGATTTTGCATCCTTGTTCTTTCAAGTACTCGATCAAAGGAAGCATAATACTTTCGTATTGATTGTAACGTGTTCGATTGACGCCCACTAGATGTTCGATTTGAGTGAATTCATAAATCATTTGATGCATATAGCGACGCAATTCTTGAGCAGAACTACGTGTTCTGAAAGCAAATGTTGTTTCCCACATAAACCAGAAGTTTGTTTCAAAAAAGTGTGGATCATCTTTGAAATATTCTTCGATAGTGATATTGTCTAGTTTTTCTTCTTCTGAATCAGGCATAGCAATCAGTTTAGTCAGAAGAATACGGTCTTTATTATTGAATCCCAGTTTTCCGCCATCAATGATTCCTTTGCCACCTTCCATCAAACGTGCTTTGTCAAAGGTTCGGTGTTTTGCATCAAAATCTCTCGTATCTTCTTCAGCAGTCATCCCTGGCTCAGTAACAGAAGGTATTCGACTTAACAGATCCATCAAATCTACATAGGTACGGTAATTAAGCATGCGACCGCCTCGAGCAATATAGCCTTTTTGGTTTTCTAATGGATGGTTTTTATTCCAATATTCATCCACTACAGTGTCGGTCGGTGCACCATCATTTGAACCGTGATCATCCAATGAATAAAAGGTGATCTGATCCCCTTTCCATTTGCCTTCTTGAATCAAATAAACAGCCGCTGCCATATTGGCAATACCGGCACCAATCATTATTGCTTTACTTTTTCTCATTGTGATTCCTCCAATGTCTTCCAAGTATGTCCGTAGTGATTCAACTAAATAGGATGCTAGATTGATTCGAATTCATCATATAAATGACTGTCATCTTCGAATAGCCCTGTCTTTTTTCCTAGATATGCAGCGCCAAGGGCAAGCAAACCTAAACCGATGCCGACTTTGATTAATTTTTTACTCATGAAAAACGCCTCCTTGTTTTCTCTTTCTATATCCAAGGATAGTTCGTTTTTATTAGAATGCCAAATGATAGGACGAGAAGAAAAAGGAAATTTTGACAAAAAAGAAGAAGTGTCTGATTTTCCTGTAAATAAAAATAGGGTAGGTAAGAAGAAAAGATTTGAGGAGGTGTATGGTTCTATTTTGAGAAATTTGGGTACAAAAAAAGCACCGAGACAGTGCTTATTTGAAAAGCTGATGACGGACTAAGCCTTATTTTAACTTGCTACGTTGTTTTGGATACTTCCACGATTTATGGATGGGGGGAGAAAAATGGGAGAGTGAAAAGAAAAAGAAAAATTTAAGCGAACCGTTATCATTAGAACAACTTTTAAATAGACGAACAAGGTAACTTTCTTTTACAATAAAAGAATAGGAACAAATTAAAAGAAAGTAGGTAGCGTATATGTTTCGCTCAAATTTAATTGAATTTCTAGAATGGATCATTGCTATTTTAAATATTTGTTCTATCGGTATCTTAATTGTCGGGATCGTTCTTGTTCTATTCAAACTTTTTGATTGGTCTCATGTCAAGAAAAACTATGCAGAACGTAATACTCGTAATGCAGATACAAGAAAACTGCTAGCAAGTTATATTTTGTTAAGCTTGGAAGTACTAGTCGTTGCTGATATCATCGAGTCAGTTATCAAGCCGACTTGGACAGATATTTTGAAGCTTGCACTTATTATTATCATTCGAACAGTCATTTCTTATTTCTTGAATCAGGAAATAGAAGACAAAGAAAAACAAAGAAGAGGAGAGGTAGGATGACGACAGAGTTGATGCAGTTTCTTCTTCCATATTTTGAAAAACTTGTACTGGGACTTGATATCTTTGCTATCTGTTTATTGGTTTGGGGTGTTTGTCTATCAATCAAGGATTTTTTGAAATATTTATTTGTCCATACAAAAGTGCAAAACGACCGAGTCAGCGAGAACAATGCTATTAAAAAGATGTTGGGAGGCTATATACTTCTAAGCTTGGAAATTCTTGTTTCAGCTGGGATCATCGAATCGATTATCAAACCTACCTTGCAGGATATTTTCCAACTAGCGGCGTTGGTAGTTATCCGAACCATCATTTCTTATTTTTTAAATAAAGAGATCGGACCCGTAGATGTCCAAAATAAGTGAGGTTGTGAGCCTGACGTGTATCAAGAGATTGTTACAGAAATGGGCATCTTCAACAAATAAGAGGCTGTGACATGATTTTTGTCACAGCCCCTTATTTGTTTTGCACAGCTGAAATGATAGCTCGATCGATCGTATTGATCGAAATAGGAATAATATTTTCATATTGGACCGCATCTGGTGTATATAATGTACGTTCACATAATACCCGGTTTGAGGACTGCTGCGCATACTTCTTTATATCAGATATACTTGAATAAATTGTTGGTGCAACTTGAAAATCGAAAGTAGTTACAGCTTCCAAGGCTTCCCGATAAATCAGATAATGAACATCCGAATTTGTGACGATATAGATAGTCAGATGTTCTTTTGTCAGACGGAGAATTCCGCTCAATTCGATCACAAAAGCCCGCATGCAATTAGGATTCAACCGTAGATCATAAGGTAACTGGCTGGACCAGCTGGAAAAAATTGTCTGGACTTCTTTATATAAATTTGTCTGTTCCTCATTTAAAAGATAAAATTTTTCTGGCATGAATAATTGATAGTTATCCCAAGCCGAACGCATCAGATGAATCAGCGCACGTTCGAATGGTTGGTTTCCGAATAATTCTTGATTGAAGTGAGATTCAAAGGTAGCAACTAGTTCTTTTATTTCGGGAGTATTGTCAATAAACACTTGGTGTAGCTGTTGAAAGTCTTCCGCAATCAACTGATAAGAATGGAAACCATAATTACAAAGATTGAATAGTGTCAAAATAAAGGCGAATTCTTCTTTTTTATAATAGGTTTGGAAATCAGTGTTTTCCCATGCTGATTCGACATAATTGTAAATAGGACGTTTTTTGATTTCTTCGATAAATTTTGAATCTATTGTCACAGCACACACTTGCTGGCGTAGGAAACTGATAGCAAAACCAATCGATAAGATTTCTTTATTTTCTTTATCATAAAATCTGCCACTATTTTCCGTTACGGATTCAATGAAACGATCGGCACGTTCAAAAAACGATTCAGGTAGCTCCCAAGAATTAAAACCGCCTAAACGATACGACACATTAAGAAGCAGCAGACGTCTTTCCATTTCAGTGAGTCGAGGGGAGTAGCGGTCGATTTCGATCCCGCAGTCATTAAAATAAGCTAATACTTGTTTTTTTAATGAATAAGCTTTGCTGACAGAGATGAATTCACATTCAGTTAATTGAAGATAATCAGGTTCATCTTCTTCCAAATAAAGCAGACAAGTTTTTAAAAACAATGAATTTTGAGACAATTGCTGCATGATCTTGCATCGAGGTATATGTTCTGAGAAATATAAAGTGTAACGGTCCTTTTCCCGATGTGTATAAGCGATCTGTTCTTCAAATTCTTTTTTTATGTTATTGATATCATTGAGCAAAGTGGTTTTGCAAACATGCAGGAGATCGGAGAGCTTTTCTAGATTGACTTCTTTATTTACATAGAATTGCCCACATAAAAACAGCTGTCTTAAAATATTTTTCTCAATATATTCTTCAATCATAGTAGAGCCTCCGCCTTGTATTTTTTTTGCACAATATGGGAAATATTATGACATGTTTTCTTTTTGAAATCATCAGTTAATTTCTGAAAAAATATATAAATGCCGTTAAAAAAGGTTTTTTATGTTATAAAATTTGGAAAACAGATAATTCTATTAAAAAATAAATTGTGAATTTTTAACAATGTAAAAAAATAAAAATATGTTTAGTGAATGAAAGACAGTTATTTTATTTGTTTGTTCGCTTTTTTTAGGTTATCTATTTTAGAACACTGATTTATTGAAAAATTGTTCGCTTTTTTGCGTTGAATTATCAGAAAAATCCGACTTTATTTATTTTTGTTTGTAAAAATCTACGTGGATTTGATGTTATAAAAAAAATTTCTCATTTTTGGCGCTATAGTGAAGAGGTGTTACAGATAAACACATGTATCTGCGAGACATTGACCAACAAAATATGGAGGGAAGAAAAATGAAAGATATGGATATCAAGGCCGTCTTTATAGGCGACAAAGCTGAAAATGGACCAGTTTATAAAATGTTGTTGAACAAGATGGTAGATGAACATCTTGGATGGAGAGAAAATTATATTCCTTCAGATATGCCTGCAATTAGCGAAGGAGATAAGCTCACTCCAGATTATCTAGCCACCCGCGACCATATGATAGAGGTCTTGGATGAAGTCAGTCAGCGATTACGCGCAGGATCGATCCCATGGCATTCAGCAGGCCGTTACTGGGGACAAATGAATGCTGAAACATTGATGCCTGCTTTATTAGCTTACAACTATGCGATGCTGTGGAACCCAAATAATGTTGCATTGGAATCTTCTATGGCAACTTCGCAAATGGAAGCAGAAGTAGGACAGGATTTTGCTTCATTATTCAATATGACAGACGGATGGGGACACATTGCAGCAGATGGCTCTATTGCTAATCTTGAAGGATTATGGTACGCCCGCTGCATCAAATCGATTCCTTTAGCTGTCAAGGAAGTGCTGCCTGAAAAAGTGAAAAAAATGTCTGAGTGGGAACTTTTGAATTTATCTGTTGAAGAAATTTTGGAAATGACCGAAAGCTTTACGGACGAAGAAATGGATGAGGTCAAAGCAGCTTCTTCCCGTAGCGGAAAAAATATCCAAAGATTAGGGAAATGGCTGGTCCCTCAAACAAAACACTATTCTTGGATGAAGGCGTTAGATATTTGCGGAGTCGGCTTAGATCAGATGGTTGCTATCCCAGTTCAAGAGGATTATCGAATGGATATTAATGCTTTGGAAAAAACAATTCGTGAATTAGCTGAACAAAAAATCCCAATTCTAGGTGTGGTTGCTGTCGTAGGAACGACAGAAGAAGGTCAAGTAGACAGTGTAGATAAAATTGTCCAATTAAGAGAAAGGTTAAAAGATGAAGGTATCTATTTCTATTTACATGTTGATGCCGCATATGGCGGCTATGCGCGTTCACTGTTTCTAAACGAAGCAGGAGAATTTGTGCCGTATGCTTCCTTAGCTGAATTCTTTGAAGAACATCATGTTTTCCACCACTGCGTAACGATTGACAAAGAGGTATATGAAGGGTTCAGAGCTATTTCAGAAGCGGATTCTGTCACGATAGATCCTCATAAGATGGGCTATGTCCCTTATGCTGCTGGAGGAATCGTAATCAAACATAAAAATATGAGAAATATCATTTCTTATTTCGCGCCATATGTGTTTGAAAAATCAGTAAAGGCTCCAGATATGTTAGGAGCTTATATTTTGGAAGGATCAAAAGCTGGAGCGACCGCCGCCGCAGTCTGGACAGCACATCGTGTATTGCCATTGAATGTGACCGGATACGGTCAATTGATTGGGGCTTCAATCGAGGCAGCTCAAAGATTCAGAGAATTTCTCGATCATCTGACTTTTACTGTTAAAGGAAAAACAATCGAAGTCTATCCATTGAATCATCCTGATTTTAATATGGTCAATTGGGTATTCAAAGAACAAGGCTGTACAGATTTGAACACTATCAATGAATTAAATGAAAAAATGTTCGATCGGTCTTCTTATATGGATGGCGATGTTTATGGTGAACGGTTTATTACTTCTCATACTACATTTACACAAGAAGATTACGGTGATTCTCCGATTCGTTTTATTGAAAGAATGGGTCTAACGAAAGAAGAATGGCAAAAAGAACAGCAAATTACTCTGCTACGTGCGGCTATCATGACTCCTTATTTGAATGATGATCGAATTTTCAATTTTTATACAAAAGAAATCGCCAAAGCAATGGAAAAGAAACTAAACGAAATCATCCAATAGAACTGATTTTTGTGTGAAAGAATAACAAGAGACATATGGAGAACAGACAATTATTTGCTTCATCAAAACAATTGTATTTCCCCCTGTTTTTCATATATTCCTCTCCAAGATATTCTTTTTTATAAAACGTTCTATAAGTTGGATCGTTCGTTTCATGTATCAAACCCAGTTCACTAAGATCGTTCAATGGATGTTTCGGTGATACTGGGTTTTGTACTGAATCGATGAAACCTAGTCATTTCTGTTCTTGAACAAAAATAAAAGAAAACAAAAACATATGTCGCTATTGAAAGAAGGAATAAAGATGAAAGATACTGGTTCATCAAAGCAAATCACGACCATGACCTTTATCGGAATGACCTGCGCCCTTGTAGCAAGTGTACGAAATATTCCAGATGTAGCAGCAACGAGCTGGACGATGATTTTTTACATGCTGGTTGCAGTATTATTGTACGCTTTTCCAATCTCATTAATCTCTGGTGAATTTGCCGGAATGTTTCCCCAAAAAGGTGGTCCAGAACTTTGGGTATCGAATGCTCTAGGAAAAAAATGGGGATTCGTTGTCTCATGGCTGTTATGGGTCCAAATGTTTCCTGGGATGGTGATGGTCGCTTCAGCACTCGCTCCGTTGTTTGGTAATATTATCGATAATGTGCCGCTTGGTTTGAACAGCAAATTTACATTAGTTGTTATTTTAGTCGTTTATTGGATCATCACTTTTTTGAATTTGAAATTTGATATGGCAAAAATCGGCGGAAAAGTCGGTGTTTGGTTAGGATTGTACGTGCCTTTGACGATGATGCTCTTATTAGGGTTTGCTGCGTGGATCAAAGTTGGGATCGTACCAACCGGAACATTAGGCAGTTTTTCATGGGACAAATTAATACCAGATACTACGACTGCATCCTCATTTGTTTATTTTGCGCCGATCATGTTTATTTTTACTGGTATCGAAATGTCCTCTGTGTATATCACTCGGTTGAAAAATCCAGTTAAAACGTATATTCGCGGAGTATTTGCCGCGTTAATTTTTATATTTTTCGTCAATATTTTGAATGCTTTAGTTGTAGCAAATGTCGTACCAAAAGGACAAATGGAATTGAATAATATCGCGCAATCTATTTCGATTTATTGCCAAATTCTTGGTTTGCCACATCTTATTGTGAATCTGTTTAGTTTACTTGTCTTCATTGGTGTAGCAGTCCAATTATCTGCTTGGGCCTCAGGACCAGCAAAGACAGTGACAGAAAGTGCTAGAAAAGGTGCGTATCCACCAAAATTCAATTTTTGGAAGACGAATCAATTTGACGTATCCAAATCCGTTATTTTGACTCAGTCTGTCATTATCTCAATCTTTGCACTTTTTTATTTGCTGATTCCTGGCGTCAATCAAGCATTTTTGATGCTCGTAAATTCAACTACTGTTATCTACTGTATCGTCTATGTCATCATGGGGATCGCAGTTTTGAGATTGCGTTATACACATGCAAAGTTGAATCGACCATTTAGAATTGGAAAAAAAGAGAAAAAGAGCAATCTTGGAGTTTGGACTGTCGTTATTGTTTTATTTGCGGCAATCGGATTTTCTGTCGGACTGACGATGAAAGCTGGAACATGGATCAATCTAATTGCAGTCACAGCCATCAGTGTCATTTTGTTTGTAGTACCACTCTGTATTGAAAAAATAAAGAAACCTTCTTGGGAACAGGAAGTCGCCATGCTGCTTGAAAAAGAAAAAGGTGAACTTGATGGAAAAACCGGCAATGAAACGGACTCTAACTAATCGAAATATCCAGTTAATCGCATTAGGTGGCGCAATTGGAACAGGATTATTTTTAGGTTCAGCAAAGGCAATTGCATCAGCAGGGCCAGCTGTTATTCTCGTTTATTTGATATGCGGTTTGGCTATTTATGGTTTGATGCGGGCCATGGGTGATTTATTTTTAGCAAATAGTACATTTAACTCTATCAGTGATTTCGTTGACTATTATTTAGGCAAAAAGTGGGCATTTTTTGTCAATTGGACTTATTGGCTTTGCTGGCTTGGAGCTGGACTTGCGGAATTAACAGCAATAGGATTGTATATCCATTTCTGGTTTGTACATGTACCAGCTTTGATAAGCGGAGGTAGCGCACTAATGATCTTAATGGCAGTCAACCTTGTTGCAGTCAAGTGGTTTGGTGAATTGGAATCTTTTTTCTCAATCATCAAGATCTTGGGGATTTTCCTTTTTATCTTATTGGGTATAGGATTGAGTGTCTCAGATTTTCATACCCAGTCTATCGGAATCAAAGAAAATTTTGGACAGATCGATGAATTACTACCGTTTGGCTTTGCTGGAATGGTAGTCTCATTTCCTATGGTTTTATTCAGTTTTGCTGGAATTGAAATGATCGGCTTAACCGTTGGCGAGACAAGTGATCCGCAAAAGAATTTGAAAAAAGCAATCAACTGTCTGCCTTGGCGTATTCTCTTTTTCTATATAGGAACGATTTTGTCGATTTTATTTGTTGTTCCATGGCATTGTTTAGATTTAAAAGAAAGTCCTTTAGTGACTATGCTGCAAGTGATCCATTGCCAAGGCGGAGCAGCAATTGTCAATCTAATGATTTTGGTTGCTTCTTTGTCCTCAGCAAATAGTGCAGTCTACAGTACTAGCAGGATTTTATATCAAACAGCAAAAGAGAAAAGTTTGCCCCATTGGTTTTGTGCGCTTTCTAAGAAAGGCGTACCTTTACACGGTATTTTAATTACAGGAATGTTATTTTTTGCCGGTCTTTGTCTACATTTTTTTGTCGCTGATAGTCGATTGTTTTTTCAGCTTTTGGCAGGCATGACAACGAGTTGTTTTCTATTTGTGTGGTCTTCGATCTTGTGTGCACATGTTCAATTTATTAAAGAAAAGAAACGGAACACTACACAAAGATATAAAGATCTTGCTTTGTTGGTGTTTTTTGCTTCAATTGCTTTCAGCTTGTTATTCGAAAGCACGACACGCTTTATTCCTTTTTTATTGGTTATCTGGTTTGTATTCTTAAATTTTGTATATAAAAGAATAAGCAATAGAAATATCAGTTAGGCCCAGATACATTCTGCAAAACGAATTATTTCAGACCCCCCTGAAATAATCGATACGCCTGAAAAAACTTCCCTGCGTATAATAACAGTATCAATTAAACAGGAGGGGATAGGATGAACTGGTACAGATTGACGGTAGAAGATGTATTGAAAAACTATCAAACATCAACAGAAGGCTTGTCGCAAGAAGAACGACAGAAACGCCTGACTGATCAAGGATATAATGAAATAAAAGCAAGGCAGCAGACAAAACGATGGAAAAAAATAGCAAAGCACTTTACTGATCTGCTGATGATCGTGTTGATCATTGCCTCTTTTTTGAAATTTGCTTCTAGTGAATATATTGAAGGAAGTATTATTTTATTCGTAGTGATCGTCAATGGACTCGTTAGTTACTGGCAAGAAAGAAAAGCGGAAGAATCATTGAATGGTTTGAAGCAGCTGATGGGACAAGAAGCGATAGTACTATCAAACGGGATGCAAGAAAAAATCCCTGCGAAAGAACTGGTAAAAGGAGATGTCATTGTCTTACGTGCCGGAGATGTCGTTCCAGCAGATATCCGATTAATCGAAGCACATGATTTATTAGTGGAAGAATCGATTTTGACGGGAGAATCAGAAGCATCTGAAAAAAGTCATGCCGTTTTGACAGAAGAAGAATCGATCGGCGACCAGAAAAATATGGCTTTTTCAGGAACGCTTGTACAATCTGGTTCTGCAGTCGGTGTCGTTGTAGAAACAGGAAACACGACAGAAATCGGTAAAATCAATCAAGCATTGCAATCGGTCGAACAACAAACGACGCCTCTGATTAAAAAAATCAACCGATTAAACAAACAAATTTTTCAAGGCATTCTTTGTTTGAGCCTATTCTTAGTTATTTTTACGACATTTCGATATGGTATGGATTGGCATATCCTTCTTTCGGCTATGATTGCTTTGGTGGTGTCAATGGTACCCGAAGGATTGCCAGCTGTTTTGACCATGATCCTATCCGTTGGAGTACATGAAATGGCAAAAGAAAAGGCGATCATCAAAGGACTTCCTTCGGTAGAAACATTAGGTTCTATGACAGTGATCTGTTCAGATAAGACAGGGACATTGACAAAAAATGAAATGACAGTTGTGGATGTAGCTGCAAAAGAAGAAGCCTGCGTGTTGTCCATTATGAAAAACTGTCAGGAATTAAAAACAAAAGAAGAACAGAAATCAGAAAATTTAAGTGGCAATCCGACAGAAGTTGCGCTGATTCGACACACAGAAACAGCCAATCTGCCTTTGAAAAAAATAGAAGCAAAGATTCCGTTCAGTTCTGAATACAAATATATGGCAACGATGCATGCGGAGGAAAAAGGAGCGGTGATTTACGTCAAAGGTGCACCAGAAGTATTATTTGCTAAATCAACTCTTTCTTCTGCAGAACAAGAAGCATGGAGTCAGACAGCTGCAGAATTTGCGAGAAAAGGTCAGCGTGTTTTAGGATTTGCTTATAAAAAAGTAGATTCGAAACAGGAACTCACGCATGAGACTTTAACCCAATTAACTTTTGCAGGGATCGCCGGATTGATCGATCCGCCAAAAGAAAGTGCAGTCAAAGCTGTAAAGGAATGTCAACAAGCAGGGATCTCAGTGAAAATGATTACAGGGGATCACAAAGACACAGCAAAAGCGATTGCGGAACAAATTGGCTTAAAACATACTGCCAAAGTTTTAGAAGGGATCGATTTGGATCTTATGTCTGATGAAGAGTTGATTCAGCAAGTGCCAATAGTCGATGTCTTTGCTCGAACGACGCCAGAACATAAACTGCGAATTGTTAAAGCTTTGCAGAAAAATGGAGAAATCGTTGGAATGACCGGAGACGGCGTGAATGATGCACCTGCTTTGAAAAGATCCGATGTAGGAATTGCTATGGGAATCAAAGGTAGTGAAGTAAGCAAACAGGCAGCTGATATGGTTTTAGGAGATGATAATTTCCATACGATTGCAAAAGCCGTAAAAGAGGGCCGGCGGATTTTGGATAATTTGCAAAAAACCATCAATTTCTTCTTGCCAACTGCATTAGCTCAAGGATTGATCTTGATTTGGGCACTTATGCTGAATCGCCCGCTACCTTTGTCCCCAGTACAGATTTTATGGGTCAATATGGTAACGACAATCACTTTATCTTATGCACTAGGGTTCGAGTCGCCAGATCCAGAAATCATGAAGCGCCCACCAAGAGATCCAAAGCAAGGAATCCTATCAGGTTATCATTTGTTTCGGATCATCTATGTCTCCCTACTGATCATGGTTCCTGCCTATTTATTGGCTATGCAGTTTGAAGGGCAAAGCTTACAGCAAACCATTCTTCTACAAAATATCGTCTTAGCTCAAGCTGTTTACATGATCAATTGCAGAGAGTTGTCCAAGCCGTCATTGAACCAGGGCCTTTTGCAAAACAAAGCGCTTTTTCTTTCATTAGGTATCCTTGCTTTATTGCAAGGGATGGTTATTTTTCTACCAGTCGGCCAGCAGCTGATCGGTACAGTAAGTTTAACGATGACACAACAGTTATTGATTGGGGCAAATGTGATTCTTCTATTCTTAGTTGTAGAAATAGAAAAAGGGATCATGAATAAACTGTTTCGCAAAAAAGAAAAAACAGCTAGAGAATACAGTCGCTAGCCGTTACTATAAAAAAGTTTTGAAAGTGAGTTCAGTCAAACGATTGAGCTCATTTTTCGTAGGAATAGAAGAAATGTATACGATAGGGATATCTAGAGAATCCAGCGGGAAATTGGAAATCAAGATATCTGTTTTTTCGAAAGAAATAGTGGAAAGATCGGTTAGTTCGATAGGTAAGAAGCAGACACGTTTTCCCAAGTAATCTTTTAATTCCTGCTGCAAGAATGCCTTCCATGAAGGTTCTCCTTGGAAAATAAAATAGACATTGAACAAATTCGGTTTGATAGAAAAAATCGTTTGTTGGATCAGTAAGGACAAGAGTTGAAGGAAGAAATTCGGTTCATTGATTTCCATTTCTTTTTTTAGATCGTTCAGTAATTTTTCTTTCTGCTGATACAAGTGTACATATTGCTGATCATATGTTTCTAAAAAACGATGGTATTGACGGTCCAATGCTTCAATCAGTATCGGCGATTCATGATATTTTAATACGAGGAGAGCCAAGTTATCAGTCAGAGACGTTTTTTTTAGCTGATCAAGAGACAGCTCTGAAGCTAGTTCCTCTACAAACGTTTCGAGGCGTTCGAAAAATGGAGAATGATGCAGGCAGCGAGCGGTTTCTTGTCCATAGTTATTGTTGTAATTCCAACTTTCCAGAAAGCAGAAAGAAGCAAAAGAAAGCTCAGTGTCTTTGAGATAAATACCTTCCGTTAAATACAATTTTTTCAATGCAGAGTCATACAGGGAGGAGAGTGTACTGTTGATATGGATAGAAGAATCTAATCGGCAATTCGCTTTTATACGGATCGTATTGATAAAGAACCAACATGTTCCAAAAATCTCTTCTGTTTCAACCGCTAGCTCCGTTCGATTTATTGTTTTTAAAAATTGAAAATAATGGGATTCATGAATCGAATAATCTTCGAAAAAATAGTTGTTATGAGTAAAAGGAATCAGCAGTCGATGATAGAAAGTGCGAATCGCACGCTCTTTCCCAAGAATAGAAGCGGTATATTTCGTCAAATCGATCTGCAAGTCGTAACTTGCTAAACGCTGATTGATTTTTAGCACAAACTATAAATACGTAACCACCATGAAAATCACTCAAAAACAACTGAGTGATTTTTTTCAGTTCTCATTAAAAACATAGTGTACAGAAAAATCAGCATTTTCTGTACACGTTATTCTTAGTCTATTCATACGATTAACATTAATTAAATGCTGACGTTCACACCACCTTTTATTTCTATGTTTTTTAGGTTGACACATTTGAGCTTTAAGAATATACTCTAAGCGAATTGAATATTTCTTCGGGGCAGGGTGTAATTCCCGACCGACGGTGACGAGTTTACTCGAAGTCCGTGACCCACATTTTTGTGGTTGAGCCAGTGAGAATCTGGCACCGACAGTTAAAGTCTGGATGGGAGAAGAAAAGTCGACTGAAGGTCGGTTTTATTTATTAAAATCGATTACCTTTAGTTTTGTTTAGTTATGCCCTGTGATTAATTTCACAGGGCTTTTTTGTTGAAAGGGGGAATTTATATGCACCAGTCTTTCATGCTAGCTGCGATTGAAGAAGCAAAAAAAGGAAAGGGAAATACCTTTACCAATCCATTAGTTGGAGCAGCAATTGTAAAAGAAGAAAAGCTAATCTCACTAGGTGCACATTTACATTATGGCGAGTCCCACGCTGAAGTAAATGCTATTCAAAATTGTGATTCCCCCGAAGAACTGTTTAATTCAACTTTATATGTTACTTTAGAACCTTGTAACCACCAAGGAAAACAGCCACCCTGTACGCAAGCCATTGTTCAGTCTGGTATCAAGACTGTAGTCATAGGCCAGCTTGACCCGAATCCTTTAGTAGCAGGAAAAGGCGGAGAATTTCTACAAAAGCATGGAATCAAAGTAATTGTAGGTATAGAAGAAGAGCAATGTAGAGCACTGAATCCTTTTTATAACCATTTTTTTGAAAAGGATCGTCCCTACATCACGCTAAAACAAGCCGTTACACTAGATGGGAAGATTTCTATAAAGAAAGGTTCTCGGTACTCAATAACAGGACCAGAGGCAATCTCAAGAGTACGGAAAGAGCGAGGAGAATATCAAGGAATCGTGGTGGGGAGTGAAACCGTTCTAGTTGATGACCCTTGTTTGTTACCTGATGTCGAAACTATTTTCCCGCCAACGCGCATCGTTTTGGATCGTAGAGGGCGGATTCTTAAAAGTCCTGAACTCAATCTTTTTCAAACGACAACAAGTCCAGTTTGGATATTTACGGAAAACCATGAGCTAAAGGAATTATTCCCCCATGTAACAATTTTTTATACACCTAAGTTTTCTTTTGCCTTCTTTATTGAGACCATGAGAAAGAAAGGTGTTCAGTCGTTGTACGTAGAAGGGGGAGCGAAAATCCATGATGCTTTTTTAGCAGAAAATCTTTGGGACGAAGCCATCAGTTACATTGCGCCCAAACTTTTTGGTGGAAAAAGTCCGATGTCCTTTCATAGTGAACGTTTAGTTTCTAAAGACCAGCAATTAGAATGTTTGGAAGTTGAACAGCTTGGAGAAGACATTCGAGTTAGGGGGAAACGAAAGCAATGTTCACAGGATTAATAGCCGAACAAGGAACAGTCAAAGAAATTAGACGAAACCAGCAAATGATCCAACTCACTTTCCAAGTTTCAAGCAGTATACTAAGTGATTACAAGATTGGTGATAGTATGGCAGTCAATGGGGTATGTTTAACTGCTATTGAGGTTTCAAGAACATTTTTTAAAGCTGAAATAATGCCTGAAACTTTTAAACGTACCACTTTCTCCACTGTAAAAGTTGGCGATAGAGTAAATTTAGAACGAGCAGTTTTGATGACACAACGTTTTGAAGGACATTTTGTTTCGGGACATATTGATACTGTCACAAGGTTGATTAAGAAAATAGAGAATCAAAATGCATTGGTTTTGACGTTTGCTTACCCAACCAAATATGCAGGTGAAATCATTCCACAAGGATCAATTGCAATTAATGGAGTAAGTTTAACAGTTACGGAAACGACAACAGCAAGCTTTTCGGTTAGTCTGATTCCACATTCCAAATCCTTGACAAATCTGGGGAATTTAGGTGTAGGGCATCTTGTGAATATAGAAACGGATATCGTTGGAAAATATGTAAAGGCACAGAGAAATAAATTTGAAATGTATAAGGAGAAGGACTTACTATGAGTAATATTACTGAAGCAATACAAACGCTGAAAAAGGGTGGGCTAATTATTGTAGCTGATGATGATGACAGAGAATCAGAAGGAGATCTGATTGGTTTAGCCGAATATGTGACACCTGAGGCGGTTAATTTTATGACAAAGTTTGGTCGAGGATTAATCTGTGCGCCAATATCTAAGAACATTGCGCAACGCTTATCTTTAGGAGAAATGACAGCTCATAATACTGATGCGTTTGGTACAGCTTTTACGATTAGTGTGGATCATAAACATACGAATACTGGTATTTCCGCATTTGATCGAGCAACTTCCATTCAAGCATTGGCTGATCCTCATTCGAAATCAAATGATTTTCTTAGACCAGGACATATTTTCCCTTTGATTAGTGTAGATGGCGGAACGCTTGTACGTCGAGGGCACACTGAAGCTGCGATTGATTTAGCTAAATTAGCTAATAGTGTAGAGGCTGCTTATATTTGCGAGATCTTAAAAGAGGATGGAACGATGGCAAGGATGCAAGATCTGACCCGTTTATCTGAAAAATGGCAATTACCCTTAATTACCATTGATGAGTTGGTAAATTTTTTAGAAGAAAGTAGTCATATAACAGTAAATTTACCGACAGATTATGGTGATTTCAAATTGACTATTTATGAAGACGGAGAAAAACGGGAGCATTTATTGTTAACAAAAGGAGATATTCAAAATGGTCAATCTCCTACATTAGTCCGAGTTCATTCAGAATGTTTAACCGGTGATGTCTTCGGGTCTCATCGTTGCGATTGTGGTGAACAGTTACATGAAGCGATGAGAATGATCGAGGAAGAGGGAACTGGGGCTATTCTTTATCTTCGTCAAGAAGGTCGTGGGATCGGATTGAGGAATAAGTTAAAAGCTTATCAATTGCAAGAACAAGGATTTGATACTTATGAAGCAAATATTGAATTAGGCTTTGCTCCGGATGAACGGGATTATCACTTTGCAGCAGATATTTTAAAATCAATTGGCGCAACGTCCATTCGATTACTTACAAACAATCCCGATAAAGTGGCAGAGTTACAACAGGATGGAATTACGATTGTCGAAAGGGTACCAATCGAAACCGTTCCGCAAAAAGAAAACCAAGCTTATTTAAAAACAAAAAGAGATAAGTTCCACCACTACTTATCAGTATAAAAATAAAGGAGCAAGAAAATGACAATTTATGAAGGAAATTATTCTCCAAAAGGTCTTCGAATAGGAATTGTAGTCGCGCGATTTAATGAATTCATCAATCAAAAATTATTACAAGGAGCATTGGATAATTTAAAAAGACATGGTGTTAAAGAAGAACAAATTGATATTTATTGGGTACCAGGAGCTTTTGAAATTCCTTTTATTACCAAAAAACTCAGCAAAAAGGATAGTTATGATGGGTTGATTACGTTGGGGACAGTGATCAGAGGCGCGACTACTCATTATGAATTGGTTTCCAATGAGGTAGCAAAAGGAGTCGCACATATTAACCTAGAATCCAATATTCCCGTGATGTTCGGTGTATTAACCACAGAATCCATTGAGCAAGCAATTGAAAGAGCAGGGACGAAAGCAGGGAATAAAGGTAGTGAAGCTGCTCAAGGGTTAATTGAGATGATCTCTCTTTCACAAAAAATTTAAGAATTATTAATTCTTTGAATATAATCTGTAATATTTTGCCATTTAAAAAGAAAAGTGACAATTAATAGAGACAATCGGCTCTTCTGAGGTTGTGGCAAGACTTTTGTCATAGCCCAGAAGAGTCGATTGTCTTTTTGTTCTAGAACATTTTTTTAACATTCATTTATTAATTGCAGATTTCCTTATGTTTATTTGCTGTAATTAGGTCAGTCTTCTATACTTGATTACATAGTCATACATTTGCTAAAAAAGAAGGGAAGAGAATGAACAAGAAGTTGGCTCAATACAAAAGACTACTCGCACTTTCTCAAGCTGGTCTATATTATGGAAAAGATGTATTTGATAAAGAGCGTTTTGAGGAGATCCGGACGATTTCATTGGAACTGATCAGTGAAATAGGAAAAGAAACTTTCGAAGAAACGAAAGCGCTCACAACGATTGGAGAAGGACATCCAACACCAAAAGTAGATGTTCGTGCCTATATCAAAAAAGATGGCAAGGTCCTACTAATCGAAGATAAACGGACGAAAGAATGGTCACTTCCTGGTGGATTTGCTGAAATAGGATTGTCTCCTGAAGAAAATGTGCGTAAAGAAGTCTATGAAGAAACAGGATTAACAGTAGAAACTACTCAGTTGCGAGCAGTTTTTGATACGAATAAACAAAAAGATATTCCACAGCTTTTTCAGTATTATAAACTTGTTTTTGCTTGTGCGATCCACGGTGAAGAGGCCAAGTTTATTGAGAATAATGAAACTTCCAACATGGGATTTTTTAGTATAGAAGAGTTGCCAAAGCTATCAGAAAAGCGAACAACGAAGAAACAGTTACTTATTTTAGAAAACAAAAACCAGATCTATTGTGATTGAGCTTTTTCGTAAAAGAAGAAAAGAATATACTTTACTAGTTATTAAAAAAGAACTTGATTTTTTTGTTGAAAATAGTTGCATTTGCAACAAAAAGAGGTAAACTAGTCTTACAAACAAAATAAAGGTGGGATGAAATGGCTGAAATCCTTCGAGACATCGGAATGATTGCCCGAGCGCTAGATTCTATCAGCAATATCGAATTCAAAGAAGTCGATTTAACAAGAGGACAGTATCTTTATTTAGTACGTATTTGCGAAAATCCTGGAATCATCCAAGAAAAACTAGCAGAAATGATCAAAGTAGATCGTACAACGACTGCCCGAGCAATCAAGAAATTAGAATCCAATGGGATGATCGAACGTTTGGAAGATAAAGAAAATAAAAAAATCAAGAAACTCTATCCGACTAAAAAAGGAGCAGAAATCTATCCTTTCATCATTCGAGAAAACAACTACTCCAATGCAGTCGCATTAAATGGTCTTTCTGACGAAGAAGCAAAACAATTGGAATATCTTTTAAAGAAAGTATGCAAGAATGTTAGCGAAGATTGGAATTTTGTCAAAAAAGGCAATAAAAGGATCTATTGAAAGGAAGAAGCCGTGAATAAATACGAAATTCGAAAAATGACGCCTTCAGATGTAGACTTACTACAACAAATCAGTATCGAAACATTTACAGATACATTTGGAAAAGATAATTCACCGAAGCATTTAGCTGATTACTTGACACAAGCTTATGCGCCAGAAAAACTTACAGAAGAGCTAAAAGATAAAGAAACCGATTTTTTCCTAGTGAGTATCGATCAAGAGCCTGCGGGTTACCTGAAACTAAATACAGGAACGAGTCAATCTGAGGAAATGGCTGATCATTTTTTAGAAATCGAGCGAATCTATGTACGAAAAAAATTTAAACATCAAGGTATCGGTACATTTTTACTAGATACAGCTATTGAAAAAGCAAAAGAAAAGCAAAAAACAGCCATTTGGCTCGGTGTTTGGGAACACAACGATGTTGCGCTCGCTTTTTATCGTAAAAAAGGATTTATCAAATACAGCGAACATGTTTTTTATATGGGAGATGATCCCCAAACAGACTATCTATTCATCAAGCAATTATTCTAATCAAGAGGTGTGAACATATGAAAAAAGTAATAGTGGATACCAATTTCTGGGAAGTATTTCCTGAAGCAACCATCGAAATCTTATCCGTAAATGGTATCGATAACCACGTAACAAAAGAAAGTGAAGAAACGTATCATCAATTATTGAATGAGGCAGCAAAAGAAGCAAGAAATTACCTTACAGAAGAAACATTCAGCCAAAACGAAGTCATTGCTCAGTGGCGTCAGGCATTTACCACATTCAAGACTAAAAAAGGTGCACGTTCTTCTATTGAAGCTTTACTGAAACGTGCAAATCAAGAACGGGAATTTTTCCCAATCAATCCGCTTGTAGATATCTATAATAGTATTTCCTTGTCTTTTGGCGTACCTTGCGGCGGAGAAGATATCGAAAAGATCGCAGGAAATCTGCATTTAGGAAAAGCCCAAGGTGGCGAATCATTCCTGCCTTTAGGTGCAGATTCTGATGCTCCGGCACTTCCGGAAGAAATCATCTACTATGATGAACAAGGAGCGATCTGTCGCTGTCTCAACTGGCGTGAAGCCCAAAGAACGATGCTGACGGAAGAAACACAAGCAGCGGTGCTGGTCATTGAATCCATCAATGCTGAACAAGCGGCACGTGGCGCACAGGCAATCGAAGCGTTGAAGGAAAAAATCGATCAAACATTTGGCGTAACTAGTGTTAGACACACACTAACCAAAGATGAATCAGAAGCAGAATTATAAAAGAATCGAAAAAAGAAGAGCGGCATTCATTGCCGTTTTTTTTTTTTTTGTAAAAAAAGTTTGTGGAGGAAAGCAATCCTAGAAACTATTGCTTTATTTTTCTTGAATAGTATCAAACACAAGGTGTTTGCGCTTTCGTGATATAATGGAATCAGTTTATAGACAGGAAAGAAAATCAAATAGAAAGAAGGGTCAAACGATGATACAAAAAACACGTGTGATGCTTTATGTCAATGACGTAGAGATGATTTGCCGATTCTTTGTAGAAAAAATTGGTGCAGAAATTTCTGAAACAATCGAATTGCCAGAAGAATTTAAGAGTATTGTACTCAGCATCTCAAAAGAATTAGAATTAGGCGTATTCCCAAAAGTATTTGTGCAGAAATTTTCACCAGAAGTATTAGGACCACCGCCTTCTTTAGTGTTTTTTACGGACGAATTTGAGACTATCTACGAGAACATGGAAGAACCAGGAGAAATCACAGATAACAATGGCATCTTGACTTTCAATTTTTCTGACCCTGAAGGCAATTATTTTGTTATAGGAAAAGCTGAGTCGTCTGATTGAATAAAAAGGAGGAAAAACAGTGGATCTAATGGGAAGATTAGAAGGTTATTTGAAGTATCGGCGAGCAAAACATAGTGAGAAGCTTCGAGCAAAGAATCTCAAATCAGGAAAAAAGAAGACAAAAGGCTGGGGAAAAATGGTCGATACAGGTTTTGGCGGACTAAATAATCTGAATCCTGTCGATACAAAAGAATTCATCAAAGAAGAGCAGAAAAGGATGAATAAAGGGTACACAAAAAAATGAACGGAAATTTTTGGATAGAAGCTTCATTTCTATCAACCGAATAAATAAAATAAACAACAATAAAGTACTGCTACTTGTTAGTAAGTTTTATTTTTTATAAAATAACTATATGGTTATTGTAGTTATGAAAGGAGTAGCAGATGGAAAAGGGTATCAAAGGGATATATAGATTATTTGCAGTACTAGTTATTTTTTTTATGATTTGGGCGATGGCATCAACTATTTTTTCGCCAAGGATAGGTGCGATATTCTCTTTATTCAGAGATAGTTATTCACCAAAAGTTACTATAGTTATTAATATATTTTGTCTGTTTTTTGCATTTCTTCTATTTTTTATTTTGAAAAATTTATTAAAGAAAATAAGAATAGATTGGGATTTAAGTGACAAACTGCTCTTTTATATATTTGGGTTAGAGTTAGTTATTTACGCAGTCAGCTTATTTCTTTTTATTAGATTTATTGGTTTTCATCAACCAGTCGATGATACTGCTATTACACTAAAATTTTTAGAGCAATTGAAGGCTGGAGAAAATTGGGGATATAATTATATGTATTCCAATCCTCAAAACCTATTGCTGATGTATATTTTTAGGGGAATACAATTTTTCTTTGGTACGAATTACTATCCGATCATTGCAGTATTTTGTGGCATTCATCTAATAACGATCATCTTTCTTTTTCTTTCTCTGAGAAATTTGAAAGTTAGTAATTTTACAACATTGATTACTATTCAAATCATGTTATTTGCCGTCCAGATAACATTACACGTTCCTGTAGCCTATACGGATATACTTTCATTGTTTTTTGGCTCAGCCACATTCTTTTTTATAACTAAATATGTAAATAAGAAGAAACAGTATGTGAATAGAAACATTATTTATGTACTGATTGCAACAGCAACTAGCACGATTGGTTTTATAAGTAAAGGGACGGGTCTTATCTTGATCTTAGCGATGATCTTATTCTTTGCTTTTTATCATACTGGGAAATGGCGGTTGCTAGCATTCCTTCCTTTAGTTTTTTTAGTTTTAGGAAATTTTGGGTGGAAACAATTTATCGATGCACAAAAACTCTATCCGAATAGTCACTATGGACAGCCCAATACACATTATTTGATGATGGGGTTGAACAATACGCCTATTCCTGACAATTTATCTGGAGATGACAAGTATCGTTGGGTAGTGGGTGCTTACTCTAGCGCCGATCAAAGATTTACATGGGATATGTTCTTGGATAAAAAAATGCCTAAAAAAGAAGTGGAAGAAAAGCACCTATCTATCATAAAAGAACGATTGAATGCGATGGATTTTAAGCAATTCTTAGCTGCAATCAATAATAAGGTTGCAGTTACTTGGAGCTCAGGTGATCTAAAATCATCATTTGAAATATTTTTGGGTACAGGAAAAAATGAAAAGAATATGTGGGTATTCAGAAGTAAAACAAGTGGATTGATTTTATACGCTGTAATGATGGTGATTCAATACCTAGTTTATCTTGGAATTATTTTTACCAGTATAAAATTTTTCAAGAATATAAATCCACTAGTTTTTTTGAGTAATATATATATTTCTGGTTATTTTGCATTTTTATTGATCTGGGAATCTAGTCCTCGATACGCTATGGGGATTTTTGTACCTGCGATAATAATGATAGGACTATTGATTGAAAAAGAGAAGACAAAAAGAATCTCTTAGTTTGTGGTCATTCACTAAACGATGTAATGTAGATAAAAGAAGACAAGTCTAATAAATAAGTTAGGTTTGTCTTCTTTATTTACAATAAAGAAATGTTTCTCTCTATATAAAGAAGAATCTCAAATAGTGGAAATATGGATTTTTTAATCAAATGGAACGTTCGGATTTTGCTTAAAATCCGAATTTTTTGTTTACTTATGTTTTGTTTTAGTATATGATAAAACACGTTGTTTTATTAATAAATCGAAATTTTAACGGACTTTATTTATAATGTTCGGATTTAGGGGGATGGAAGATGAAGGAAAAAATACTTTCCTACTTCGAAATAGAAAAATTGAACACCACGGTAAAACGTGAGGTACTGGCAGGATTTACAACATTTATCTCAATGGCTTATATCTTATTTGTAAATCCAACTGTATTAGGTGCTTCTGGAATGGATGAAGGAGCAGTGTTTACTGCGACTGCATTAGCCAGTGCGATCGGCTGTATTTTAATGGGGGTATTAGCCCGTTATCCAATTGGAACGGCACCTGCTCTTGGGATCAATGCTTTTTTTGCTTATTCTGTTTGTTTAGGAATGGGGATTCCATGGGAAACAGCATTAGCCGGCGTATTCGTTGCTTCTTTGATTTTTATTTTGATCACAATCTTCAAGCTGCGGGAAATGATCATTGATGCGATCCCAGCAGATTTGAAATATGCGATTTCTGGCGGTATCGGTCTATTTATTGCTTTCCTTGGTCTGAGCGAAGGTGGGATCATCGTTTCGAATGAATCTACATTAGTAGGATTAGGATCACTCAACGTTGGTTCTACTTGGTTGACGATTTTTGGATTAGTCGTAACTGCTATCTTGCTTGTTCGGCGTGTACCAGGTGGCATCTTCATCGGGATGGCAGCTACAACGATTTTAGGTCTGGTCACAGGTTTGATTCCAATGCCTTCTGAAATTGTTGCCGCAGCACCAAGTTTGAAACCAACATTTTTAGTTGCATTAAAACATGTAGGAGACATCAATTCTCTTCAAATGTGGGTCGTAGTGCTGACATTCTTGCTTGTGACTTTCTTTGATACAGCAGGAACTTTAGTTGGATTAGCAAATCAAGCAGGTTTCATGAAAGACAACAAGATGCCTCGCGTAGGGAAAGCTTTAGCTTCTGATTCAACAGCTATGCTTGCGGGTTCCTTATTAGGTACTTCTCCTGTTGGTGCATTTGTAGAATCATCAGCTGGTATCGCCGTTGGAGGACGTTCAGGTATCACAGCTATTACTACAGGGATTTTCTTCTTGTTAGGCTTGTTCTTTTCTCCATTACTATCAGTTGTTACTTCACAAGTAACTGCACCAGCATTGATTATGGTAGGAGTATTGATGGCACAATCTTTGCGACAAATCGAATGGGGAAAATTAGAGATTGCGATCCCTTCATTCTTGATCTTGATCGGCATGCCTTTGACTTATAGTATTTCAGATGGGATTGCATTAGGTTTTATCTTCTATCCAATTACCATGTTAGCAGCTAAAAGAGGAAAAGAAGTATCTCCAATCATGTATGGTCTGTTCTTTGTATTCGTGGGATTCATGTGGATATTGAATGTGAAATAAAGAGGTTGTGAAATCAGTGTTCTGGCCTGAGTATTAGAGAAAAAAACGAAAAAATAGTTCCTCATATTTTGCCGTTTTTTGAGCTAATACCGAGGGACAGCTGAGTGAACACCGTTTATAAAGAAGTTGTGAAATCAGCATTCTTCCCTGCATAAATCAATCCTTTCAAAAAACAGTTGAGGAAATTTCCTCAGCTGTTTTTTTGTTTTATTCTGTTACCGATAACAAGGTGCAATAGCTATTTGAAAGCGTTACAATTTTTAGTGAGAGAGACTAAAATAAATGATTAAGCAAAAAATAGAAACATCCATTTATAGGAGGAAAATCATGGAACAAAAATGGTGGCACCATTCAGTTGTTTATCAAATCTATCCAAGAAGTTTTCAAGATTCAAATCAAGATGGTATTGGAGATTTGCGGGGGATTATTTCCAGGTTGGATTATCTGGCGTATTTAGGTATTGATGCAATTTGGCTTTCTCCAGTATACGAGTCTCCGAATGATGACAATGGGTATGATATCAGTAATTATCAAGCAATCATGGCAGAATTCGGTACGATGGAAGAAATGGAAGAACTGATTGAAGAAGCAAAGAAAAGAAATATCCGTATCATCATGGATCTGGTGGTGAATCATACTTCTGATGAACATCCGTGGTTCATTGAGGCCCGTAAAAATAAAGAAAATCCTTATCGGGACTATTATATTTGGCGTGATCCGGTCAATGGAAAAGAGCCTAATAGATTGCGCTCAATATTCAGTGGTTCTGCTTGGCAGTTGGATGAAAAAACGGGGCAATATTTTCTGCACTTGTATAGCAAGCATCAACCTGATTTGAATTGGAAAAATAAACAGGTTCGCCAAGAGATTTATCAAATGATGAATTTCTGGATCGATAAAGGTATTGGTGGCTTTCGTATGGACGTGATCGATATGATTGGCAAAGAACCGGATAAAGAAATCACAAGTAATGGACCTAAACTGCATGAGTATCTTCAGGAAATGAATCAAGCAACTTTTGGTGACAAAAATCTGATGACTGTTGGCGAAACATGGGGAGCAACTACCGAAATCGCTAAACTTTATTCCAATCCTAAAAGAAATGAATTATCCATGGTCTTCCAATTCGAACACATAGGATTAGATCAGCAAGAAGGCAAAGACAAATGGGATTTGAAACCCTTGAGTATCTCTGAACTGAAAAAAGTATTATCCAAATGGCAAACATCTTTAGGTGATGAAGGATGGAATAGTTTATTTTGGAATAATCACGATCTTCCGCGAATTGTTTCTCGTTGGGGAAATGACGATGTGTATCGAAAAGAAAGTGCCAAGATGTTTGCTATCTTGCTCCATATGATGAAAGGCACCCCTTATATCTATCAAGGAGAAGAGTTAGGCATGACGAATTGCCCAATCGATGATATCGCGGAAGCAAAAGATATTGAGACAATCAATATGTATAACGAAAGGATTTCTTCTGGATTTACAAAAGAGGAAATCTTGGAATCAATCAATGCGAAAGGAAGAGACAATGCTAGGACGCCTATGCAATGGAACGCCCGTGAACATGCTGGGTTTACTACTGGAATTCCATGGCTTCGAGTCAATCCAAATTATAAAGAAATCAATGCAGAAGAAGCGTTAGCAGATCAAGATTCTGTTTTTTATATGTACAAGAAATTGATCGATTTGCGTAGAAAATATGACATCATCGTCTGGGGAGACTATGAATTAGTGGAAAAGACGCCTGAGCATGTCTTTGCCTATTCTCGCATATATGAAGACCAGCAATGGCTCGTTGTTTGCAATATGTCCAGTGAAAAACAGGTGTTCACTGTTCCACGTGAAGCTTTAAGGATTATTGTGTCAAATTATCCTCTGAAACAGTTACCAGACGGCAAAGTCGAGTTACGACCATATGAAGCATTTGTGGTGGAAGTAAATAAAGAAAAGCTTATTTGATTGAAACGTATTACCGAGAGGTTGTGACACATTTTTTGTCACAACTTCTTTTTCTCAAAACTAAACAGAGGAGGCGGTCATTACTCCGTGTTTTTTGACAAAAAACAAAAATCATACTATGATATGTACGCCAATGGAGGGGATGAAATGGAAAAGCCAATTGAAAAAGCGTTAGATGAATGTCTTTTCTTTAGCGTGAAAAAGCTAGATCGCATGTTGAATAAATTAGCTGATGAAGCGTTTAGAAGGACAGGTCTGGCACCAACTTATGGTTTTATTTTATTGATATTAAAAGAAAAAGACGGAATACCACAAAAAGATATTGCACAAATGCTCTATTCCGCCCCATCAACGATTGCTCGTTTTGTTGAAAAATTAGAATATAAAGGATACGTCAAAACAGTTAGCGAAGGTCGCTTGTCATTAGTTTATCTTACAGAACAAGGACGCCAATTTGCTAAGGAAGTCGATGGTAGCTGGGAAGAACTTCATCAGTCATACAAAGCAGTTTTGGGAAATGAAGCAAGTAAAGAATTAGCCCAGACAATGAATGATGCAACAGATAAGTTACAAAAAAAATAAAATTTTTTAAGCAAATTAGTTGCATGTACAACTAACCGAGTGGTTTAATGATAGATGATTCTCGATAGGTTAATAAGAGCGAATTATGGGAGGAATGACAATGTCACAATTTGATCAATCAATTACTTTACCTTCAGGAGTTCAATTGAAGAACCGATTGATGCTGTCGCCTATGACGACACAACTCAGCTTTTTCAATGGAGTGATCACCGAAGATGAGATCACTTATTATAAACAACGTTCTAAAGGTCTTGGTGCTGTTATTACTGGTGCTGCAAATGTCCAAGATATCGGAAAAGGTTGGCCAGGTGAACTGAGCATCGCTCATGATGAAATGATTCCTCGGTTAAGTGAGCTAGCGAAAGCAATCCAAGGAGAAGGCGCAAAAGCGATTATTCAGATTTTCCACGGTGGACGAATGACTAGTCGAGCAACTTTATCTGGAGAACAGCCTGTATCTGCAAGTGCAGTTGCAGCAAAACGTCCTGATGCGGAAACACCACGAGCAATGAGTGAAGAAGAAATCGTTGAAACAATCCAAGCATTTGGCAAAGCCACACGTAGAGCGATTGAATCAGGATTTGATGGAATCGAGTTGCATGGAGCAAATACGTATTTGATCCAACAATTTTTCTCTCCGCATTCGAATAGACGAGAGGATCAATGGGGCGGTAGCTTGGAAAATCGCTATCGTTTTATTGAAGAATTATTAACAACGGTTTTCTCAGCGGTTGAAAAATATGCTAAAAAACCATTCATCGTAGGGTATCGTTTCTCACCAGAAGAATATGAAACACCAAGTATCCGTTTTGAAGACACGATCTGGCTTCTTGAACGATTACGCGAGTCAAAACTAGATTATCTGCATGTTTCATTAAATATGTATGATCGAATAGCTCGTTCTGATAAATACAACGATAAATCGATTCTTGAAGTGGTCCATAACACGATTCAAGGAAAGATCCCTTTGGTTGGTGTCGGTGGGATCCGCAATCGCGAAGATGTAGAGCAGGTATTGAAATATGCAGAACTTGCAGCAGTTGGACAGCAAATGATCGTCGATCCGGATTGGGCAGAAAAACTATTTGAGAATCGTGAGGATGAATTTGTAACGAAACCCTTCGAAGAAGCATATAAAGAGCTTTATTTGCCAAGTCCATTATATAATTTCTTGAAAGCACGTTATCAATAACGCAATTTTTATAGAAAGAGGATGGGAAAATGAAAGTATTGATCGTATTAACAAATGTAGAAAAGTACGAAAAGATCGAGCGACCTACAGGTTTATGGTTAAGTGAACTCACTCATTTTTATGATGTATTAGTAAAAAATGGGATTGAAGCAGACTTTGTCAGTCCTAAAGGCGGATATGTTCCTTTAGAACCACAAAGTGTTTTGAATATGGATGAAATCGATTGGACGTATTACAAAGATGAAGATTTTAGAAATCGAGCTTTAGGAAGTACATTACGTCCTGATGATGTGGATGCAAATGATTATGCAGCGGTTTATTATGCTGGTGGCCACGGAACAATGTGGGATTTTCCAGAAGCAATAGATCTTGGGAAAGTCGCTTCACAAATCTATCGAAATGAAGGGCTGGTCTCAGCTGTTTGTCACGGTGTTGTAGGATTGTTGCCAGTTACAGATGAGTCTGGAAAATCTATTTTAGCTGGACGTACAGTGACTGGGTTCAGTAATGAAGAAGAGGAAGCAAATGGTACAACGAATGAAGTACCATTCTTAGCAGAAGATGCTTTGAAAGAAAAAGGAGCAAACTATCAGTCTGGTGGAGCTTTTTCAGAAGTGGTTCAAATTGATGGGCGACTTCTTACAGGGCAAAATCCTCAATCTGCTCATCAATTAGGCGAAGCAGTTGTTGAAGCATTAAAGAATTAAAAATTATCAGCATAAAAATGATGTGTCTATTCTAACTATTACATTACACACACTAAAACTCGTCTTTTCGTTCTTTTTTGTTTCCTATTTGGACAGAGGTACGTAAAAGGCGAGTTTTTTTCTTTTATAAGAGTACATTTTTTGAAACATCTCTTTAGAAATGATACTCTTCAATTAGGTCCACTAGTATATTATTGAGAAGCAGACCTAGAACACGGTATGATGGAGAGGGTTGATTCTGCTGCATCGCTATGTATCATAAGGTTGAAAGCGAGTTATGAATACTGTGTTTTCTGATTGAGAAGTTAGCAGTAGAACACCTTATAAGAAAGAGGAATGCAGATGAACATTGTAATTGTCGGCGGGTCGTTTGCAGGGATTCATGCGGCTATTTATCTTCGCCAATTGATGCCAACAAGTGAAATATATTTGATTGAAAAGCAATCGAAGTTAGGATGGATTCCCAGCGGGTTCAATCTGATATTAAAAGGAAAGGTCACCAGTGAAAAACAACTTTCTTGGATCACGAAAGAAGAACTGACTGACCGCTATCGAATCCATGTTTACACAGAAAAGACAGTAATAGGATTGAAAGAAAAAAAAGTCGTTTTAGCAGAAGGAGAAAAATTGGATTTTGATCGTTTGATTCTAGCGACTGGTTCAAATCAAAAGTTTCGAAATATTTCTGCAGAAGCAACGCTTATTCACCCAGTTAAAAAGATACAAAACGTAACGGCTCTTCAGCAAAAGATCATGAATGCAAAGAAAATTGCAATTATTGGTGCAGGACAAGCAGGAATCGAAATAGCTGAAGGTTTGGCATCAAGAAAAAAACAAATCCATCTTTACGAAAGCCGAAAGTCAATTCTTTTTCGTTATCTAGATCCTGAAATGACAGAACCGTTAGTAAAGGAAATGAAAAATCAAGGGCTTTTACTTTTTTTAGAAGAACAAGTTGTGTCTTTGACCGAAAATGAAACCGCTATTGTAGAGACGGAAAAAAGAAAGGAGAACTATGATCTTGTTTTGCTGGCTAATCATTCTCGCCCCGACAATCAGATGTGGGAAGAACAATTAACATTGAATGATGATGGAACGATCTGGGTAGATGACTACTTGCAAACGTCTCAAAAAGACGTCTATGCGATTGGCGATGCGATCCAAGTAACTTTTCGTCCAACAAATGAAAAAATGTATGTTTCTCTAGTAAATAACGCTGTCCGTACAGCACGAAATGTCAGCAAGACAATTAGTGGCTCACAGACAAAGGATCAGGGAACCTATCGTCCAGTCGGCAATCAGTGGTTTGGCTATTTCTTAGGAAGCGTAGGTTTGACAGAAGAAGAGAGCATTTTTTATCCCCAAAAAATTGAAACAGGATACGTAGAATATAAGCTTACAGCAATAAATCAAAGCAAAGTTAAACTCAAATTTCTATTTGATTCTGAAAAAAAGATTCTTGGAGCACAGCTCCAAAGCAAAAAAGAGATGTTCCACCTTCTTGACCAACTGACAATTGCAGTAGAAGAAGGATGGACGTTTGAACAGTTAGAAGAACATGAGCTATTTTTCCAGCCAGAATACCGTGTGCCAGATATGGTGTGGTCAAAGGTGGCGAATACTGCCTATGAAGATTGAAGCATTATTAGAAAGAAAAGAGCAGTTACAGATCCTGATTTTGCGAAACCTTGTTCTGCAAGGGGGAACAGCCTCTATCAATGGTTTGAGAGAGCATGTCCAATTGTCAAAAGCCTCGTTTGATCAATATTTGGAAGATATTGAATTGATTGGCCGAATGATGGAAAAAAAAGTAGAAGTACAGCGAAATGAGTATCAGGCGCTGCTTGTGTTGGACGAAGATGTAAGTTTGGAAAAAATTCTATTGTTTTTATTGCAGGAAAGCTTGAAGTTTAAGATGCTCGTCTATTTATTAGAACATCAACAAGTATCCATCGTTCGATTAGCGACAGCGTTTAATATCAGTGAGTCTTCTGTTTTTCGAAAGATCAAAGAATTGAACCAGCTCTTAGAGGAATTTGGATTACAAATCAAAAACGGTCAATTATACGGAGAAGAGCTACAGATTCGATATTTTTATTATGAACTATTCCAATATATCCCGGAAGATCAGCGACCGCTTTTTTTGCAAAATACACCAGAAAAAAGACCGTTCATTCTAGGATTGGACCGTGTATTAGAAACAACGTTTACGGCATCAGCAGAAGCACAGATTGCTTGCTGGCTCGGGATTACGAAAAAAAGACTATTGAATGAAAAAAGTACGTACGCAACTTTGAAAGAAAAGAAATTACTCTATCAGTCGGACCGGCTTTATCAAGCAATCGATCCAATCATCGTGATGCATCTTAGTCGAACAGCAGCAGAACTGAATGTATACGAAACAATGATGTTTTACAGCTTTTTTGTTTCTTTTTCGATAGTAGACGAAGAAATATTTTATCAGTATGATTTGACACGGAGCAAAAAGTTACCAACCGCTGTTTTAGATACTTACATTCGGGAAACGATGTTATGGCATTATCGTCCTCGTCGTTTGAAAATCAAAGAAGAAAAGGCAGTAGGCTACCAAATTTCCCAGATCAACAATGAATGGTTTTTCTTTGTTGGAAAGATCGAAGTCTACGAGCGTGATCGGCTTTTGGAACAGCAGCAGAAAATGCTTGGGCACTCCTTAACACAGTTACTGGCGAAATTACAGGAAACAGCGGTGCAGCAATTGCCGAGGAAAAGAGCTGAAGACAGTGAACTTAGTTACCTGATGATCCAGTATGCCAATGTTCTTTTGATGATCGATTTTTATATTGCAAAACCAGTAGTGATTGGAATCGATTTAGAAAGTCTGCCGATTTATCGTATTGCTTTTCAACAATATCTGATCAGAGAACTGAGGGGAATCGGCGGCATTGAGATTGGAAGTTATGAAGAAGGTAAAGAATATGATTTGGTGATCACATTTTGCCAGAGAAACAAAAAACAGTGTGAATATTATCTGTCAGAATTTGCGTCACCTTACGACATTATTCGATTGAAAAGAAGAATAGAGACGCTGAAAAAAGAAAAGAATTGATTAAAAAATAGCTTCATAATAAAAAACTGTCAAAAAAAGAAAAAAAGAATAAAATTTTGACAGTTTCTTTTTTTAAAACAGTAGTATGATAAGAGTAGTTAAAGAAAGCGTTTGCATATAATGGAGGGAATCACAATGACAGAATCAACGTATATCATGGCGATTGACCAAGGTACAACTAGCTCACGAGCAATTATCTTTGACAAGAAAGGAAGACACATCGGTAGTTCTCAAAAAGAGTTCACGCAATATTTCCCGCAAGAAAGTTGGGTGGAACATGATGCAAATGAAATCTGGAATTCTGTACAGTCAGTTATCGCCGGGGCTTTCATCGAATCAGGGATCAAACCAAATCAGATTGCTGGGATTGGCATAACGAACCAGCGTGAAACAACAGTAATATGGGAAAAAGATACAGGACGTCCAATCTATCATGCAGTTGTTTGGCAATCCAGACAGTCAGCTGGAATTGCAGATAACTTAAAAAATGAAGGCTATCAAGAATTTTTCCACGAAAAAACAGGGTTAGTGATCGATGCCTACTTCTCAGCAACGAAGATACGCTGGATTCTTGATCATGTAGAAGGCGCGCAAGAACGAGCTGAAAAAGGCGAATTGATGTTTGGAACGATCGATTCTTGGTTAGTATGGAAACTAACCGATGGACAAGCGCATGTTACTGATTACTCGAATGCCAGCCGGACGATGTTGTTCAATATCCATCATCTAGATTGGGATCAGGAGATTTTAGATTTACTAAATATTCCTCGAGTGATGTTACCAAAAGTCACTTCTAACTCAGAAGTTTATGGTTATACGCAAGGTTATCATTTTTATGGAAGCGAAGCACCAATTTCAGGGATGGCAGGAGACCAGCAAGCCGCATTATTCGGACAAATGGCATTCGAACCAGGTATGGTCAAGAATACTTATGGTACAGGTTCATTTATTGTCATGAATACCGGTGAAAAACCGCAATTATCCAAAAATAATTTATTGACGACAATTGGTTACGGCATAAATGGAAAGGTTTACTATGCTTTAGAAGGAAGTATTTTTGTGGCTGGTTCTTCGATTCAATGGCTGAGAGATGGACTTCAAATGTTGCAAAAAGCTAGCGATTCAGAAGACGCAGCGAAACGCTCTACAAGCGAAGATGAGGTTTATGTTGTTCCTGCATTCGTTGGGCTAGGTGCTCCTTATTGGGATCAGGCGGCACGAGGGGCTATGTTTGGCTTGACACGTGGTACGACAAAAGAAGATATCATTAAAGCTACTTTACAATCGATTGCTTATCAAGTGAGAGATATCATCGATACGATGCAAGATGACACTGGAATCAAGATTCCTGTATTGAAAGTAGATGGCGGTGCAGCAAACAATGAATATCTGATGCAATTCCAAACAGATATCTTGAATGTACCGATCCAACGAGCAGAAAACTTGGAAACAACGGCGCTAGGGGCAGCATTTTTAGCAGGATTAGCTGTCGGCTATTGGAAAGATACAGATGAGATCCGTGAATTTTATGAAGCTGGTAAGCTATTTGAAGTTCAAATGGAGGAAGAGCGCCGGGAAAAACTTTACAACGGTTGGAAAAAAGCAGTAAAAGCTACCCAAGCATTTGAATAAGGAGGAAATCCATATGTTTTCAAACAAGACAAGACAAGATAGCATTCAAAAAATGCAGCAAGAAGAATTGGATCTGTTGATCATCGGGGGTGGAATCACTGGTGCCGGTGTGGCAGTCCAGTCAGCAGCATCAGGAATCAAAACAGGATTGATCGAAATGCAGGATTTTGCAGAAGGGACTTCCTCTCGCTCGACCAAACTTGTTCATGGCGGTATTCGTTATCTGAAGACATTTGATGTGGAAGTAGTAGCTGACACAGTTGGTGAACGTGCAGTCGTACAAAGTATTGCCCCACACATCCCAAAACCAGATCCAATGCTTTTGCCAATCTATGAGGGAGAAGGAGCAACAACCTTCAATATGTTCTCGGTCAAAGTAGCAATGGACCTTTATGACAAATTGGCAAATGTGACAGGAACTAAATATGAGAATTATACGCTGACACCAGAAGAAGTATTGGAAAGAGAACCGTTTTTGAAAAAAGAAGGGCTAAAAGGCGCGGGTGTCTATCTAGATTTCCGCAACAATGATGCCCGTTTAGTGATTGATAATATCAAAAAGGCTGCCGAAGATGGGGCTTATCTAGTAAGTAAAATGAAAGCGATTGGCTTCTTATATGATGGCGATCAAATCGTTGGCGTCAAAGCTCGTGACCTGCTGACAGATGAAGTGATCGAAATCAAAGCAAAATTAGTGATCAATACGAGTGGTCCTTGGGTAGATAAAGTACGAAACTTGAATTTTACGCGTCCAGTCTCTCCTAAAATGCGTCCAACTAAAGGGATCCATTTAGTTGTAGATGCGAAAAAACTGCCTGTACCGCAACCCACATACTTCGATACAGGAAAGCAAGATGGGCGGATGGTTTTTGCTATTCCAAGAGAAAACAAGACTTACTTTGGTACGACAGATACGGATTACCAAGGAGATTTTACGGATCCGAAAGTCACACAAGAAGATGTAGATTATCTATTGGATGTGATCAATCATCGCTATCCAGAAGCAAATATCACATTGAAAGATATCGAAGCAAGCTGGGCAGGACTTCGTCCACTGTTGATTGGTAATTCTGGTTCTGATTACAATGGTGGAGATAATGGATCGATTTCAGAAAAGAGCTTCAATAAAGTTGTCGATACAGTAAGTGAATATAAGGAAAACAAAGTTTCTCGTGCTGAAGTAGAAGACGTGTTGAACCATTTGGAAAACAGCCGTGATGAAAAAGCACCTTCTACGATTTCCAGAGGTAGTTCTTTAGAAAGAGAACCAGATGGTTTGCTGACTTTATCTGGTGGGAAAATCACCGATTACCGTAAGATGGCAGAAGGAGCTTTGCGATTGATACGCCAATTATTAAAAGAAGAATACGGAATAGATACGAAAGAAATCGATTCTAAAAAATATCAAATTTCAGGTGGAAATTTCGATCCAACGAAATTAGAAGAAACAGTAACAGAATTGGCAAAAGAAGGAGTAGCAGCCGGTTTAGAGGAAGAAGACGCTACTTATATCGCTGATTTTTACGGGACTAATGCCCGACGTATCTTTGAATTAGCAAAAGAAATGGCACCTTATCCTGGTTTGAATCTTGCTGAGTCAGCTCGGTTACGTTATGGATTAGAAGAAGAAATGGTTTTGGCCCCAGGCGATTATCTCATTCGTCGTACGAATCATCTGTTGTTTGAACGAGATCAGCTTGATGAGATCAAGCAACCTGTGATCGATGCAATTGCTGGGTATTTTGAATGGACAGAAGAGGAGAAGGCACAACAGACTAAACGTTTAGAGGCATTGATTGCAGAATCAGATCTGCGGGAACTAAAGGGGGAGAAATAAATGAACAGTGATATGACTCAAATCATGGGGGAGTTTATTGGGACACTGATCCTAGTTTTGCTTGGAGATGGTGTGTGTGCGGCTGTGAATTTAAACAAAAGTAAAGCACAGGCTTCTGGCTGGATTGTTATCGCATTTGGATGGGGACTCGCTGTAACAATGGCTGTCTATATTTCTGGGTTCATGGGCCCAGCTCATTTGAATCCTGCAGTCTCTCTAGCTATGGCAATGACAGGGGCAATTAGTTGGAATCTCGTCGTTCCTTTCATCATTGCACAAGTTTTAGGAGCTTTTGCAGGGGCTATTCTTGTTTGGCTTTCTTATTTGCCACATTGGAATGCAACGAAAGATGAAAGCGCGATTTTAGGAACGTTTGCAACAGGCCCTGCTATACGGAATTATCCAGCAAATGTGATCACAGAATTAATTGGTACATTTGTATTAGTTCTTGGGTTGCTAGCTTTTGGACAAAACGAATTTGCACCTGGAACGAACGTATTCGCTGTAGGCGGATTAATCTTGGCAATCGGTCTTTCATTAGGAGGGCCAACAGGATATGCAATCAACCCTGCTCGGGACTTTGGTCCTCGATTAGCTCATGCGGTATTGCCAATAGCTAATAAAGGTACTTCAGATTGGGCATATTCATGGGTACCAATTGCAGGGCCAATGATCGGAGCAATTATCGCTGTAGGTGTCTATTCATTAATGGTGTAAATCTATAAAAGAGGTTATGACAGAAGTGGTTAGCTTCAAGAAATAAGAAGGAATTTACGAAAATTGCTTCTCAAATTTTTGTGAAATATCATCTTATGTTTCGAAGAAGCTACTTCTGGAATACCGTGAATCAGAGGTTGTGAAAAAGCTGCCCTGCATCAAGTAATAAGAACAGCTAAACAAAAATAGCTCCTTATATTTTTCGTTTGGTTGGGCTTATTGCCGCAGATGCAAGCTTTTGAACACCGTTTAAGGAAGAGGTTGTGAAAGCAGCGTTTTGTCCTGAGTATTAGAGAAACAAATGGAAAAATAGTTCCTCATATTTTGCCGGTTTTTGAGCTAATACCGAGGGTCAGCTGATAGAACACCGTTTAAGAAAGAGGTCGTGAGCCTGCCGTTCAGCTCCGAGTCACAAGGAACAATTTCAAAAAACAGCTTCTCATGTTTGATGAATATTGTGACTTGTGACCGAGGAGTTGGCAGGAGAACACCGTTTATTCGGAATAAGGGACTTTGACACGAATTTTGTCACAGTTCCTTTTTTTGCACGGTTTTATTCTAAGGTTTGACAACCAAAGTGTGTCTTGCTATAGTTAAGTGGAAAATAAATAAGACCTAGAAGAATGGGGAATGTTTTGTGAGTGTAGCTGGTATCTAATCAGTAAGTCGAATAGCCAATAAACAAGGTTTATTTGGCGTGCTTATGAAACGGTACCTGTCAGAAAAACAATATCTTTGTATTCTAATGAGGATAGGACATGACTTTTTTAAGCTGTGTTCTATCCTTTTATTTATCTCTAGGCCCTTATTTATTTTGGGACAGGTATCTCTTCAAGAAAAGGAGAGAGTATGAACAACGAAATGATTAGTCAATTACAATTTGATCGGATCAAAAAAGAAATTCAAGCAAGAGCGATTGGAAACTATAGCAAAAAACGAATCAGCGATATGACAATCTCGACAAACCTACAAACTGTCTTGGACCGTCAAGAAGAAACAAGAGAAGCACGCTTGATCTTAGAAAGTAGTCAGCATGTTCCATTTATGGGATTGCCGAGGATCGATGCACTGACAGAACAAGTCAAAAAAGGGTTGGTTCTGTCGCCCGCTGATTTGATCGAATATGCAGATTTTCTAAGAAGCAGTCGGATGATCACAAAGTTTTTTGATAAGAATCAATACCAGGCACCTTTGTTGTTTGTTTATAGCAAACATCTTCCTGATTTGATAAATGTAGAAGAGTTGATTGACCAGAAAATAAAAAATAATAAAGTCAGTGACGATGCTTCACGCAATTTGCGTAAAGTACGCAAACAATTACAACTAATCGAAAAAGAAATCCAGTCAAAATTGCTGAAATTCTTGCGTCATCCGAAAAACAAAGAAATGATCCAAGAAGCAATGATTGTTCAAAAAGGCGAATACTATACGATTCCTATCAAAGCCAGCTATAAAAATAAAATAGATGGAACGATTATCGATGAATCAAATAAAAAAACGACGGTTTTTATTGAACCAACTGTGATTTCTAAATTGAATGAACTCTATCAGTTGTTAAAAGCTGAAGAAATCAGTGAAGAATATCAAGTTCTGGCTGCATTGACTGGTGCTATTGCAGAAAATGAAGAAGCAATCGACTTATTGATCGAAACGATGACGGTATTAGATATCATTTTTGCTCGGGCAAAATTTAGCCGAGAAATCAATGGGATCACGCCTAAAATCAATAAATCAGAACATATCGTCATCAAACAAGGCAGACATCCATTTTTACCTGATCATGCGGTACCATTGGATGTTGAAATCGGTAAAGACTATCGAGGTTTGATTATCACCGGAGCAAATGCCGGCGGCAAAACAGTCGTGTTGAAGACGGTCGGTTTATTGACTTTGATGGCGATGTTCGGCATGCAAGTTCCGGCAAAAGAAGGGACGGAGCTTGCAGTCTTTGATGAGGTTTTCGTCGATATCGGTGATCACCAAAATTTAGAAAATGCGTTGAGTACATTTTCTGGTCATATACAAAACATCGCTGCTATTTTGAAAAAGATAAAAAGGAATACATTGGTACTTTTGGATGAGATTGGTAGTGGAACAGAGCCAAATGAAGGGGCTGCACTAGCTATCGCAATCATGGAATCTATGTATGAGCAAGGGGCATTGATCATTGCCACGACCCATTATGGAGAAATCAAGAAATTCGCCGGAGATCATGAAGATTTTGTGCCGGCTGCTATGGCTTTCGATCGGGAAGCACTTCAGCCTAAATATCAATTGCGGGTTGGAGAAACAGGAGAAAGCCAGGCATTATGGATTGCTCATAAAATGGATATGTCTATAAAATTGATCCAGCAAGCAGAGCGTTACTTGGCGGAAAAAGCCTATCGGACACAGAAAAAAGAATTTCCTCCTAAGACAGCAGTTATAAATAGGGATAACAATAAAAAAGAACGCCAGCTCTTTGCAAAAGGTGATCGAATATTTGTGAATGAATACCAAAAAGAAGCGTTGGTTTATGAGGATATAGGTGAAGATACGATTGATGTATATTTAGACAAAAAAATGATCCACGTGTCTCGTCAGCGTGTTCGTCTGGTGCGTTCAGCAGAAGATCTGTACCCGACAGGTTACGATTTAGACAGTCTGTTTATCGATTATAAAACACGCAAACGGCAGCGTGACCTAGAGCGAGGATCAAAAAAAGCACATAAAGTACTAGTAAAAGAAATGCGCAAACGACAGGAAAAAAGAAGAGTAAACGATGAAAACAGCAAGTGATTATCTCAAATTAGCTCATAATATCAGTGGCTGTAAAGAAAAATAAAAACAGTGAAATACATTGGTTTTATTCTCCGTGTAAGCTAAAATAAAAAGAAAAGAGTGCTGAGGAGGTGAGGCGATAAAATGAAATTAAGCACAGACTGGCGTAGAGAAATACAAACGATTCCAAATCTTTTATCGATATTCCGTATTTTTTTGCTGCCGATTTATCTTTATTTTGTGCTGAGACAGTCATTTTATATAGCAGGAGCGGTCATTGTTGTCTCAGGTTTGTCTGATTATCTAGATGGGGTCATTGCTCGGAGATATAATCAGGTAACAGACTTAGGGAAGGTGCTTGATCCGTTTGCAGATAAATTGACACAACTTTTTCTGATTTTGTCTATGGCATGGTATCGACCGTGGCTTTGGCTGTTGTTTGGTCTATTCTTGATAAAAGAAGGCTTTATGTTTGTAGCTGGATTAATCGGGCTATCTAAAAATATCAAATTAAGTGGAGCGAAGTGGTATGGCAAAGTAGCGACTGCTGTCATCTATGTTGGCATGATCCTTTTGCTGCTTTTCCCGGAATTACCAACGCTGTGGGTGAGAGTCATTTTTGCCGTCATCACTTACGGTCTTTTACAATCTTTTGTCTTGTATGCTGTCGAGTACCGAAAGATGTTTCAAAGAAAATAAAAAAGGGGTGTGACCTATGTCGCACTCCTTTTTTTGATAAATAGATTCCCAGTAGCTACTTCTCGATAATAAGCCAACCAAACCAAAAACAGGAGAAGTTGTTTTTGAAATTATTTCTTGTGATTCGGAGTTAAATGGTAGGCTCACAACCTCTGGGTAAACGGTATTCAAAAGCCAGTTTCTCGGTATTAAGCCAAATTTATGCAAAAATGTAGAAAGCCATTTTCACAAAATTTTTCTTACTACTCGAAACTAAGCGACTTTTTCACAACCTCTTCCTTAAACGGTGTTCAATCAGCTGACCTTCGGTATTAGCTCAAAAAACGGCAAAATATGAGGAGCTATTTTCCCGTTTTTTTCTCTAATACTTAGGTTAAACCACTGATTTCACAACCTCTTCCTTAAACGGTATTCAAAAGCTTGCATCTGCGGTAATAAGCCCAACCAAATGAAAAATATGAGAAGCTATTTTTGTTTGGCTGTTCTTATTACTTGATGCAGGACAGCTTTTTCACAACCTCTGATTCATGGTTTTCCAGAAGTAGCTTCTAGAAGTAGCTTCTTCGAAAAATAAGCCGAAATTTCACAAAAATTTGAGAAGCAATTTTCGTAAATTCCTTCTTATTTCTTGAAGCTGATCACTTCTGTCGCAACCTCTACTGACTAAGGCTTGATATAAGCATAACCTTGGGATTGCAGTTCAACTAAATCAAGGACACCTGCTGGTACAACGATTACTTGTTCAGGTAAAGAACTTTCTGAAATATGATTAGCACGCATAGCATTGGCGCAAGCGTGAAAAACGACTCCTTCCAAATCCAGGAATTCTGCATTGGCATTGTCAAGATACCCGGTAATCGCGATGCCGTTTACAGATACGACAATCGTTGTTTCTGGAGAAGCTTTTATCAGGTTTTTTACGTTTTTCCTTGTTTCTGACCATTTTTCTAATTCATCAATATGGAAAACGACTTTCATTGAAATCATTCCTTTACTTTTTAATAATCATCTTGATCGCTTGTTCTAGTTTAGCCGCTTGTTCTTCTGGATTACTCTCAGGTTTCTCAAAGCAATTTTTCAGATTATCTGCAACGATCATGCCCATTACGCGATCAATACTAGAACGAACAGCGCTTAATTGAGTGATGACATCCATACATTCTTTTTCATCTTCGATCATTTTTTGGATACCACGAATTTGTCCCTCTGTACGTTTCAAACGGTTCAGGATATTTTTATTCTCAATCTCCATAACACATTCTCCTCTATTTTTATAATTAGATAATACCCCTTATCGGTATTTTATGCAAATATAAAAAGTAGTGAAAAAAATGAAGAGTCATTCTGGTTGACAGATTAATAAAGCTCCTGTTTAATATACCCCGTAAGGTATTTATAAAAATGTAAATGAGGTGCAGAAAATGAGTTTGCTATTTCAATCAATAAAATCGATAACAGTCCCAGAATTAAAGGAAAAACTTTTGGAAAATCCAGCGTTACTTGATGTTAGAACACCTGCAGAATACCGGGGTGGGCATATAAAAGGAGCTAAAAATGTTCCATTACAAAGTATAAACAGATATGATGGAGACAAAGAAAAGACCGTCTATGTGATTTGTCAATCAGGGATGAGGAGTAAACAAGCAGCTAAAGAATTAAAGAAATCTGGTTACGATGTAGTGAATGTACGTGGTGGCATGAATCAATGGTTTGATCGAACAGTAGGAGGGAAATAAGATGAAAATCGTGATTGTCGGAGGTGTAGCGGGTGGAATGTCTGCTGCTACACGGCTTCGCCGATTAATGGAAGATGCAGAAATCGTTGTTTTTGAAAAAGGACCGTATGTTTCTTTTGCAAATTGCGGCTTGCCTTATTATCTTTCGGGAGAAATCAGTGAACGGGAAAATCTTCTTGTCCAAACGCCAGAATCATTATCCGCTCGTTTTTGTTTAGATGTGCGTCCAAATCATGAAGTGACAGCCATCTTTCCCGAAAACAAAACGGTAGAAGTCGTACATGAGGGTCAAAAACACATTGAACAGTACGATGCATTGGTTTTATCTCCTGGTGCAAAACCAGTTGTTCCATCGATTCCAGGGATAACAGAAGCCGACAATGTTTTTTCTATTAGAAATGTACCAGATATCGATAAAGTGATGAATGCATTAGAAAAACAGCCAAAACGTGCTGTGATCATTGGTGCAGGATTCATCGGATTGGAAATGGCTGAAAACCTGAAAAAAAGAGGTTTAGAAGTCACGGTGATCGAACAAGCACCGCATATTCTTCCGACACTGGATGAAGAAATGGCAGCTTTTATAGAAAAAGAATTGTCTCATCAAGGAGTAGAAGTGATTACTTCTCATGCTGTCGCTGGATTTGAAGAACACGGGAAACGGTTGCGACTGGATGACGAGCGTACCATCCCTGCTGATTTAGTTATTTTATCCATTGGTGTTCGTCCTGATAACCAGTTAGCAGTGTCCGCTGGAATCGAATTAGGTATACGCGGGGGTATCCTAGTAGACGAACGATATCAAACGAATATTCCTGATATTTATGCGGTGGGGGATGCTATCGTTGTAAAACAGCAAATCACTGGAAAAGATGTACTTATTTCTCTTGCTTCACCAGCCAATCGTCAAGGTAGACAAGTTGCGGACACGATTGCCGGAATTTCTCGAAGAAATCAAGGCAGTATCGGAACGGCAATTATCCGAACATTTGGAATGACCGCTGCATCCACCGGTTTAAGTGAAAGAACAGCCAAAGAAAGCGAACTGTCTTTTGAAGTCATTCATGTATCAGGAAAAGATCATGCAAGCTATTATCCAGAAGCAACAGATATTTTACTGAAGCTGATCTTTCATCCAAAGACTGGTGAGATTTATGGTGCACAAGGTGTTGGGGCAAAAGGTGTGGATAAACGGATTGATATTTTAGCAACAGCGATCAAAGGACATTTGACGATCTTCGATTTACCGGAGTTAGAATTGACGTATGCACCGCCATTTGGCTCAGCTAAAGATCCAGTAAACATGCTAGGATATGCAGCAATGAATATTGCAGAAGGGCTTAGTGAAACCGTACAATGGCATGAATTGCCGACAGAATTAGCAAAAGGAAAAATTTTATTAGATGTGCGAACAGCAGAAGAATTGGAAAAGGGCAAATTCAAGGAAGCTAAACATATCCCTTTGAATGAACTTCGAGACCGATTAGATGAATTAGACAGCCAGCAAGAATATATCGTCAGCTGTCATAGTGGACTACGTAGCTATCTAGCGGAAAGAATCTTGAAGCAGTCTGGCTACCACGTAAAAAACCTTGATGGTGCATTTTCTTTATATCAAACTGTCCGACCAGAAGAACTGATATATCCTAACAAATGATACTCGTTAAAAAGCTTGCATTCGACTCTTAAAAGAGGTAGACTGATCGGTTCCACCACTTTAAAAAAAGAGGAGAATGTGTATGGTCAACACACAAAGGCAGTTAGAAGAAGCATATTTGAAGAACGTGTATCAAAAGCTAATCGATAAAAGAAACGAACTTCGGGAATCGATGGATATGGCAAAAATAGAAGGAAACCAGTCGCTGAAAGAAATGGCTGGCGATCTTCGATTGAATTTTGACAGTTATTTAGATAATTTGGATACTTTTTCGATGATTGAAATGAAAAATAGAGAAATCGATCAGATGAATATCAAACAGAAAAACGCAGAAAATCAGCTGGCAAAGATCGAACGTTTGTTGAAAAGTCCCTACTTTGGAAAAGTCGTTGTAGATTTTCTAGATAATGAGCCACAAGAATCCTTTTATATTGGTACAGCAAATTTCACAGATGATGCAGATGAGAATCTTGTTTATGATTGGCGATCGCCAATTGCCGAACTTTTTTACAATAACATGATTGGCCCATCTTCTTATACGGTTCGTCAAAATAAAATCGATACGGTTATCAAAGAAAGACGACAATTTATTTTGGAAAGAGATCGTTTGGTCAAGTTTTTTGATACGTCTGTAGCTATCCAAGACGATGTGTTATTAGAAGTGTTAGGTCAAGATGAGACCAATGAAATGAAGGCTATCACTGCTACGATCCAATCGGAACAAAACACAATCATTCGGGATGTGAAAAGTCAAAATATCTTGGTAAATGGCGTAGCAGGAAGTGGTAAAACCTCTGCTATCATGCAGCGTATTGCGTATCTGCTCTATTTATATCGAGATACGATGACATCTGATGACTTGCTGATTCTATCACCTAATCATCGGTTCATCGACTATATTTCGAATGTCCTACCATCACTAGGCGAAAGAAATCCACTGAATCTAACCATCTTGCAGCTGGTTTCACAGCTTTCAGCAGAGGAAATAGAAGGTGAAGAGGCTTATTTCAAACGTATCACGGGAAAAAATGTATCGGAGCAGACAGAACGTTTGCGTAGCAAAAAGTTTATCGATAATCTAAAACAATCAGATCCTTTGTTTTTAGATCATCCGAATTTTATCCGTGGACTTACTAAAAATGGAAAAACAGTTCTTTCTAAAAAAACGATCGAAAAAATATATGAGAAAGTTTCTGCTCAGCCTAAATTGATCCATAGACTTCAAGCAACGAAAAAGGCACTGATGAGCGAATGGAAAAATCATCTTTTTAAACAAGCAAAAAGTCCTGCTGTGCAGAATCAGGTACTCTCGTTGACAGAAGATAGGCAGTTGGAATTATTCGGTAAATTGATTTCTGATGATTCGGAACAAAGTATTGCAGCTTATGCAAGGAAACTTTTACAAAAAAAATATCGAAAAATAACCAGACGAATCGAAGAAATGGCATGGGTGGATGAGCACCAGTTGTTTGAAAGAATTTATGAAAAACGATATGGCTCAGCCTATATTTGGCAACCCACACGTACTGTTGATGAAGCAGTCATTTTATTAGCTATTCGTCATTTACTTGTTGAAAAGGTAAATGTACCAGCATTTCGCTATCTATTGATTGATGAAGTACAAGATTATACCCTGGCACAATTAGGTTTATTGATTGAATTATTTCCAAAAACTCACTTTACTTTAGTAGGTGACGAGAATCAGGCAATTTTTAATTCTGCAACTACTTTTGCTGATATTATGAGTAGCTTCGACGACTATCATCTGCCGATCCATCGGTATGATCTTAGAAATAGTTACCGTTCTAGCGGAGCAATCACAGAGTTTTTCAAAGCCTATGCTGTGGATCAAGAGAAGATCGACATCGTATCGATCCGACCGCAAGGAAAAGAACCCGAATACCGCTCTTTTCGATCCTCTGAAGAATTGTTGAAAATACTAGCTGAGATTTTGGTTTCTCTAAAAGGAGAAAAAGCGGCAGTTATCACCAAGTCAGAAAAAGAAGCTCAAACGCTACAAGAATCGATTAAAAAAAGTTCATATGGATTAGAAAACTGCCAAATCATCCCTTTGAGTCTAGCAAAAGGACTGGAATTTGATCATGTAATCTTATATCCATTTGAAAACAATGGAGATGAGCAAAGAAGACGCAGACAAATGTACACGGCGATATCTAGAGGAATGAAAAGCATTGTCGTATTGGAAAGAGCAACATAATTAAGAGATAAAAAATAAAAAGAACAACTGATAAAAAGAACAAAATATTTTTCATTTGCTGATGAGAAATGTTTTGTTCTTTTTCTTAGGAAAAATTTAGGAACACTTTATGTGAAAAGAAATGAAATGTATGGTAAACTCCTACGTCGTAACAAAAAAACGTGAGGTGAGGATATGAAAAAAGTAACAAGAGAAGAAGTTGCATCAATTTTGGTGAAAGATAAGTATTTTTCAAAAGGTAATTACTGGTTAAAGATTTGGCAAACGTTAGTGGCTCTTTTAGGATGGATGATCGTTGTTCTTCCTTTTATATGGGTGTTTTTCCCATTAACGAGACCAGAAAGAGCCAAGGATTTTTCCTTGTACGCTTTTTTATCAGAAAAGAAAATGCTGTATTTCTTAATCGGCTTTTTTGTATTGATTTTTTTCAGTTTCCTGATTACCTCATTTGTATTGACTAGGTGGAACAATCGAAATCTATACAAAAAAGTAAATGAATCTTTTGAATATGAAGATGAAGAATTGGAAAAAAGACAAGAATTACTTGAAGAAATGTATACGGAACGTTTCGGAACAAAAGAAGAGAGAGAAACGGTCCGTTTTTATTCTGTCTCCGCGGAGCAAAATCTAGATACGACATTCATTGCAGATTTGTATAAAGAAAATGGGGTGGAACTGAAATGATCTCAATCACCCATACAGGTAATTTATTCTTAGATACTTGTTTGTCTATTATGTATTTTTTTCTCGTTTCTTATCCGATTTTAGGCGGATTTGTATGGTTTATTGGTGTCTGATGTTATGTGTTTTTATACAAACATAAGCAAAAAGAATGGGTAGATGTTCCCTTGAGTGTCGAACCGTTCATCACGATCATGGTGCCAGCCCATAATGAAGAAATTGTGATCGAAGATACAATCGAGTATTTGATGACGAAATTGAATTATCACAACTATGAGGTATTAGTGACAGACGATGGTTCAACGGACCAAACACCAGAAATATTAGCTAGACTGATGAAAAAATACGCTAATCTTCGTGTGGTTCGGATCGAAAAAAATAAAGGAAAAGCCCACGCGTTTAATATCGGACTTGCCTTTGCAAAAGGGAAATTGATTTTAAGCAATGATGCAGACACGGTACCGGAGCCAGATGCACTGATTAGGTATGTGAATTATTTCATTCGCCCTGGTGCAAGACATATTGCTGCGGTCACTGCAAATATGGATGTCCAAAATCGTACCAAATTGATTGCAAAATCTCAAACGGTTGAATTCTCAAGTATCGTGGGTATCATCAAACGAACACAGTCAGCTGTTTTCGGTGGTCTTTATGCTTACAGTGGAGCAAATACGATGTATCGAAAAGAAGCCTTGATCGATGTGGGCGGATTCAGACAAGATCGAGCGACAGAAGACATCAGTATTGCTTGGGATCATCAGTTAAATGATTGGGTATCTGTATTTGCTCCTGGGATCATCTTTTTCATGGAAGTACCTGTGACGTTGAAGATGCTATATCGACAAAGAAAACGTTGGGCAAAAGGTGGAACAGAAGTCTGGCTGACGAATTTCAAAAAAGTGATGCTCCATCCTTTTAAACATATTGGAAGAACGATCATCTTCATTGATCAAACATTGAGTATTGTCTGGTCAATATTCTTTTGTATTTCCGTAGTTCTTTTTGCTGGATTAATCGGGCATTATGTATATCAAGGAAACTACGAACAGATTTATATTACTTTTACATTCAGTTTTGTGTTCATCTGCTTTGAAATGGTCGCAGGATTTTTCCAGTTGCTAGCTTCGCTGATTGTAGATGATCGACGAAGAAAATTGAAATACCTTCTTTTCGCACCACTATATATGCTTTTGTTCTGGATAGTGAACGCGATAACGATCGTGACGACTTTCATTCCAGCAGTCAAAACGATTTTAGGTTATGGAAGCGGGACATGGAAAAGCCCGGAACGTACAAAAAAATAAAAGATGCAACGTTTTTAGACAAATAGCCTGTTGTGTTTATGGTTCTTCCAGTTGTTTTTGCTTATAATAAGGAATTAGTTAAAAGTAGTAAGGATGGGAAAAGTGATGAAAAAAAGAATGAAGCCGTTAATCTGGCCAATTGCTGTTTCCAGTATTTTCTTATTGGGACAGACAGCTTTTGCGGAAACTTCTGAACCTGCTCAAACAGAACCTTCAACAACTATAAGCTCTTCTGATGCTGAAAACGGTGCCTCGGAAACAGAAACGACTTCCAATGTACCGATAGATAATTCAGGAGAAACGATTTCATCTTCAGAAGATACATCAATAAATAGTTCTACCTCTTCTGACCAAATCGATCATTTGCAAGACTTGGAAAATAAAAGAAAAGAACTCGAAGAAGCATTAGAAGCTGCAAAAAACAAATTGAAAGAAGACCAAGCAGCAATCGATCAAGATTTAGCTGATCTTAAAAATAAAGTGGGAAATGACCGTGCACAACTTGAGAAAAAGCTTGCCGAAGCGAAAGCAAAAGCGGAAGCTGTCCAAACAGATCTTGACGGGAAGATCCAGCAAGCCAAAGAATTCAATCAACAATTAGATCAGGTTGCTCAAACAGCTTCTGGAAAGCTAAGTCAAACTCAAGCGGATATCACAGCGGCCAGTCAAGCAATCCATGGAAAGATCAGCGAAGCACAAACAGTTGCTAATGATTTTGAAGCAAAAAAAGCAGACTTAGCAGCTAGTTTCCAACGCATAAAAGATATTTTGCATTCGGCAGGAGAAAAATCAGTGGCCTCTGGAAGCCCGACAGAAACCGTTCAGCAAACGACAGAGCCATCCAAATCAACAAGTCAGACTTTGCCAAAAACAAATGAAAAAACAGCTTCTGTCAGTTATTCCTTAGCAGGGGCGGGTGTATTAGTCGCAGCAGCTTACGGAATCATCCGCAAAAAGAAATAAAAAAGAGAGGATGGGAAGGTAGAGTACCTCGAAGTTAGACTGAAAAATCTAATTCTTGAGTGCCACTACATGTCCCATCTCTCTTTAGTTATTAAAACAGATGTCCCCTACTTATCTCGTGGAGACAGCTGTTCCACTACATGTGACCATCAGCATGCCATTGTCGCTGCCTAATACTTCATAGTCCATTTTTACGCCAATGATTGCATCAGCTCCTAATGCTTTTGCACGTTCGGCCATTTCCGCAAGGGCTTCTTCTCTTGCGCCCATTAGTTCATTTTCATAACTTTTTGAACGGCCGCCAAAGACGTTTCGCAAACCAGCCCCAAAATCTTTCAATACATTGATCCCAGTAATAACTTCACCAAAAACGATTCCTTTATAAGCTACTACGGTTTTTCCTTCCACACTATTCGTGGTTGTTGTAATCATTCGATCACTCCTCTCTTTAATGAAAGTATAACAAAGTTCAAGATACGCAACACATATTTTCCCAAAATTAGAAATTTATTATATACTTGAATTGTTCATCAATGAAAGCGGAACCAATCGTTAGCAACTATGTAAAAGAAAGGAAGATTCTTGTGAAAAAAAGTATTTTGCTTATTTCTCATAGTCAAAAAGTAACAGATGGTATTAAAGAAATGATTGAGCAGATGCAAAAATCCGAAGAGGTGCAAATTTTTTCTCTCGGCGGAATAAATGGCGAGATCGGATCAGACCCGATGAAAATCGTAGAAGCAGTCAATGAATCAAGCGATGCAGCTAGTTATTTTGTTTTTGCGGATATCGGCAGCGCGGTATTGAACTCGGAACTGGCAAAAGACATGTTGGAAGAAGAACAGCAGCAACATTATCATCTGGTGGATGCGCCTTTAGTGGAAGGAGCTTTTGCAGCAGCCATCACTGCCGGTATAACAGATGATACTCAGCAAATCTTAACAGAAGCACAAAATGCAGGAAAGAAAGGATGGGAATAAATTGAAAAAAATCATGAATGATCCAAGCAATATTGTCGAAGAAATGCTGGAAGGATTAGTAAAAAGCTATCCAGAACTTGTTCATCGTGTAGAATCTTCCCGTGTTGTAGCCAAGAATCAGAAAGCGGAACAAGTTGGTTTGGTTTCTGGTGGAGGAAGCGGACATGAACCATCCCATGCCGGGTTTGTAGGGGAAGGGATGTTAAGTGCAGCGGTGCTTGGTGATGTGTTTACTTCGCCAACTCCAGATCAGATTCAAACGGCTATCAAGGAAGCGGATAGTGGAAAAGGAGTTTTACTGATCGTTAAGAATTATACAGGGGATGCATTGAACTTCGATATGGCAAAGGAACTAGCTGCTATGGACGATATTGAAGTAGAAAGTGTGATCGTAGATGATGATATCGCCGTTGAAAATAGTACGTATACTGCCGGAAAACGTGGAGTCGCAGGTACTGTCCTTGTACACAAAATCGTGGGAGATGCAGCAAGAAACGGTGCTTCCCTAGCAGAGTTAAAAGAATTGGGAGAAAAGGTCGTACAGGCAACTAAGACGATTGGTGTAGCGCTTCGAGCAGCAACCGTACCAGAAGTAGGGAAACCTGGATTCGAGCTAGGAGAAGATGAGATCGAGTACGGTGTTGGTATCCATGGTGAGCCAGGCTATCGTCGAGAAAAGATGCAACCTTCTAAAGTACTGGCAAAGGAACTTGTTACTAAGATTTTAGATGATTACTCGAATTTGCCAAAAGAAGCAGGTGTACTAGTCAACGGAATGGGCGGGACGCCTTTGATGGAACAGTTCGTGTTCATGAATGATGTTTTAGCTTTGTTGGAAGAAAGAAGCGTCAATGTAGTTTTCCGAAAAGTCGGTAATTTCATGACTTCACTAGACATGCAAGGTCTTTCTCTGACACTGATCGACTTGACGGAAACACAATGGAAAGATTCTTTAGAAAGCAATGTACAGACGATTTCATGGTAAAAAATCTCAAGATAAAAGGGTGATAATATGAAGCTAACCGTTCAAGAAATCCAAGAGTGGCTCGCGCAATTGGCAGAGGCAATCAATCAGAACAAACAATATCTCAGTGATCTAGATACCCCGATTGGCGATGGAGACCACGGAAATAACATGGGAAGAGGAGTTTCAGCTTATGAAGAAGCTTTTCAAGCCGATCATCCTGAAACAATCAGCGATACATTCAAAGTATTTTCTATGGCGATGATATCGAAAGTCGGTGGTGCTTCCGGTCCACTATACGGATCTGCATTCATGAACATGATGAAAGCGACAAAAGAGGTCGATTCTATCGATTCTCAAGAAAAATTAGGAGAAGTAATCGAACAGGGCACAGCTGGTATTCAAAGCCGAGGAAAGGCAGAAGCTGACGATAAAACGATGTTAGATGTTTGGCTGCCAGTCACAGAGGCATTGAAGGCAGGAAATTTAACAAAAGAAATCATTGACCAAGCAAAAGAACATACAAAAGACCTGGTAGCTAAAAAAGGACGTGCTTCCTATCTAGGAGAGCGTGCAATCGGGCATATCGACCCAGGAGCAGCTTCTAGTGCCATTTTATTTTCAACGCTTTTAGATGTTATCAATCAATCTTAAGTTCAATAAAGCTGCGGTGATGCTCATCGCAGTTTCTTGTTTGGCTGTTCTTATGACTTGATGCAGAACAGCTTTTTCACAACCTCTATTTGTCCATATCGCAAAATTCAGGTAGAATACAAAAGATAACGGAAAGAGGCGAAACAATGGAACTTGAAAAATCAGATTATCAGTTGTTTAATCGACCAATCTACGCATTCAAACAGCTCAAAGAGAGCCATCCAACAGATAAGATCGAACAAAATCAAGAAAGAATATAAAGAAAACTGGCAAAAATGGAAAGAGATCCAGCTCCAGACAGCTGCACTTTTGCCTGATACGTACGGCATGAGCAAACCTAAAATCGAAAGCTGGACGAATGGCTGGAATTTACGCAGTCATTTTTGGAGCGCGTACCGAAGCGAATCTCGTCAAGACGAGAATGCCTGTCTAGCAGTTTTGTTGAATCAAAAACAATACCAAATCTATTTGATGTACCAAAATTATAAAAGCGAAGAACGATATGGTAGCATTGCAGAGTATAACCAGTTGCTTGCGATACTGAAAGAGTGGAGCAAAACAGTTGATATCAAGGATTATTACATATGGCCGCAACCAGAACATGAACTTGACGACCACTTAGCTTTGTCTGACTATTTGTCCGATACAAAGAAACAGGAAGAGTTGAAAAAAGCGATGAGAGACCGAACCTTTCAAATGGGTAAACTATTCTTCTATCCGCAAGAAATTGAACATATCGAGCAAGTAACCGCTGAAACCTTACAAGAACTAGCATCACTATATCAAAAGCTAGGTGCGGAAAAATTTCAATAGACAACACGAAATAAGCAATGCGAAAAACAAACCTTACTCTCGGCTTGCGAGTGAAGGTTTGTTTTTGATTATTCAAAAAGTAAATATTTAAAAAATTGATAGGAATCAATTACTTAAGGTCTCAAAAGAAGGAAAATAAAGCAAGTGACAAAAAGAAATCCACTCTATTTGCTGGTATCTGGTTCGCTTGACGTTTATGCTATGATAAAAGAAAATTATCAGTTGAAATAAGGGAAGTTATGTTTCTTTATTAGAAATAGCTGTTTAGAAGGAGGAGAGATTATGAGTCATGATCATTTATGTGTTTCATTTGTTCCTTTGTTCAATCACTTAGTACAGCAAGATCAAGAAAAAGTACACGCACTTGTCAAACATCACTATGTGGAAAAAGGAGAACAGATTCTTGCGCCGAATGGAGAACCTCAATTAGTGATCGTAGCTTCAGGCAGTATGAAAGTGTATCAATTATCTGCTAGCGGAAAGGAACAGCTTTTACGAGTAGTAGAGCCGGGCGGATATGAGGGAGAGAGCCAGTTGCTAGGCGTTCCAAATAAGTCTTTATTTGGCGAAGCACTAGAAAAAACGGAAATTTGCGTGTTGAGACAAAAAGATTTCTCGGAACTCTTACTGCATTATCCCGCCCTTAGTCTGAGACTTTTAGCAATCAACGCTGAGAAATTAACAAAAGTACAGCAGCAGACAACTTTTTTGATGATGGAAAAAGTAGAAGAACGAGTCGCTGTCTATCTTCTTGATTTAGCTAAAGTGACAGGGAAGGATCACTTTTTCCTGCCAATGAAAATGAAAGAACTTGCTGCATTCATCGGTACGACCCCCGAAACTTTATCTAGAAAATTTAAATTATTAGAGGGGAATGGTTATGTAAAAAGAAAAAATCGAGAAGTCTGGATCATTGATAAAGAGCAGTTAGAAGACTTGTAAATAAAAAAATGACCTCCAAATGTTGGATTTTTGACCCAGATTTGGAGGCTAGCATGAAATTGTACATGCTTTTTTATTATCCTTCTAGTAAGTCTCTTCGCCTATAACCAATAGAACCAAGAACGAACAGTGCAAGGCTGATACATGATAACGTAAGGAATACGGAAAGATCGAAAGAATCGTTTGGCATCCGTGGTACCCAGCTAGGGACCGCTGTTTTGGAGAACCATTCTGGTAAATCCAAAATCCCGCCAAAGTAATTGAGCGCAAAGGAGTAAGCTAAGTAGATATAAGAAAATTTACCCATTCGAGGAAGCCATCCGAATAGAAAGCTACTAATTCCGATAAACACTAAAACGGCAGGCAGGAAATTGAACCCGGCTTTAAGAAACAGCAATAGATCCATATCTTTCGCATCCTTCATCGAAGCCAAAGCAGAAAGCCCTAGTGCACCAGAACTAATCAGGATTGCCAATATAGCAAATAGAATAGCTAGTAACATATTGGTCCAATAAAGTTGATTCCTAGAAATTTTTGTTGCGAACAGCTGATTCATACGTTCGTGGGTTTCTTCTGTAAATAAACGATTGATGCTAGCAATCGGCAAAATAGCAGCTAGGCAAATCAAGACGACCATGATCGTGCTTGTAAAGTTTTTTTCAATTGAGACACCAGATTGGATAAACATCTGTTTCATTAAGTCGTTACTTTCTAAAAACTGTTGCATATTCCCGTAGATAGAGCCGTATGCCGCCCCCATCAAACCAAAAGTGATAAGCCAACTGATCGTCATCCCTTTATTTAGATAGAATAATAAGCCACGCAAGGATAAAAGTGAACGTTTAGCATACGGTTTTCCTTCGCGTTCGGGGATATAGCCGGTGTTCAAATCTCGATGTTCCTCTAAAACAAATGAACTGATTATCAAGATTAGACTGAACAAAAACAAATAAAGCAAAGGAATCCAGTTGTTAGTTGTAAATGGATAGGTCAAATAAGACCAGCCTAAAGGATTCCACATCGAAAGGGAAGAATCAGCTACATCTGTTATTGCTCGTAGAAGGTAAAGTCCACCTAAAAATGCTAGAGACAGACCATTCGAACTGGCTGAACTTGGCATCAGTTGTGCAGCAAACAGTGCAACGGCACTCCCAAAAATCCCCATACTACCTACAGATAGTCCAAAAAGCCATGCACCTTCTGCAGTGATCGAATCTGCTTGGAAAAAAAACATCGTACAGCTGATCGATATTGCTAAAAGCAAATTGATCAGAATGCTTTCAGCAATGACAGCTAAAGAGTTTGCTTGACGTCCGACTCGAAAGGAACGAATAAGTTCAATCAGACCAAGTTCTTCTTTTTTTCTCGTTTGGCTCACCACGTGTAAAACAGAGATCACAGCAGCAAACAAACTGCAAAAAAGCAACATTTCATTTGCATACATCGCTCCTAAAGTATACTCAGCAGCATTTGAAGCTGGCGTTGGACCGACCATTGCAATCATTGCCGGGTTTTGCAAGGTTTCGTATAATCCAGCTAATCCTTGTCCGGAAGTCAATTCTTCAAACGCAGGGACAAAACCACCAGAAAAAGCAGTGACTCCGACTAGCCATATCAGGATCTTTTTCCAGTCACGGCTAAGGTTTTGAGAAAAAAGGGTGGACCAGCGTGAAAATTTATCAGTCATTTCGCTTCCTCCTCATCCTTCATAATGTCTCATGAATAAATCCTCAAGAGTCGGTGGAATAGATTCAAATTTTTTCACACCTAATTTGGACGCTTCAGCTAAAATCACATCGAAAGCTTCGTTATCAGCAGCAAATTGAGCGAGGTGACCTTTTTGCACAAAGTCATGGACACCGTTCAATTGTGCTAAGTGACTATTCTCTGCTTCTGTTTCTATAGTGATGGTCGAACGAGTCAAATGACGCAATTCATCGAGTGTTCCTTCTTCTACGACTGTTCCTTCGCGTATGATCACGACTTTATCCGCTAGTCGCTCGACTTCACTGAGAATATGAGAAGAAAGCAGGATGGATTTGCCCTGTTCTTTCAATTTTTCAACTTCTTCTTGGAAAATCGTTTCCATCAAAGGATCTAAACCAGAAGTAGGCTCATCGAATAAATAGAGATCCGAATCAACGGCCAAAGCAGCAATCAAGCCCACTTTTTGGCGATTTCCTTTTGAATAGTTTTTTGCTTTTTTCTTAGGATCAAGAGAGAAACGTTGAATCAGTTCATCCTTTTTTTGAGCGTTCCCTTTTCCGTGAAGCTTCATGAAGAGATCGATGATCGCTCCTCCAGTCAAATTTCCCCACAAAGAGATATCGCCTGGAACATAAGAAAGGCGTTCATGGATAGATAAACTATCTTCCCATACATCTTGCCCAAAAATCGTTGCCGTTCCGCCGTCTTTTTTTATAATCCCTAAAAGTGTCCGAATCGTCGTGGATTTTCCAGAACCATTTGGTCCGATAAATCCAACGACTTCACCTGAATGTACGGTGAAAGAGACGTCTTTTAAAGCTTCGAAACGTCCAAAGCTCTTTTTCAAATGTGTGACTTTGACGATTTCTGCCATAAAAACCCCACTCCTTTTTCTGAAGATATATACTAAAAAAGATGAAATAGTTTAATAAAATAGTTTTATACCTTTTTGTAAAACTTTTTTTATTATTTTAGTACATAATATTCTTTTTATAAATTTCTGTCAATGAATTCATAAACAAGGAATTGCTAGCTTGATACTTTCTCAATAGATAGTTATAATAAACCTCAGAATAAATTTGAACTATATATATTATAAAAGTTTAAAATTACGGGAGGCTCTACAAATGAACGGTTTTGAAAAGAGAGCACGAGAGAAAAAGAAAGAGATTTTACAAGCAGCTTTTGACTTGATGAACACAGATATAGGAACCGCTGGAGTGACAATGGATAAGGTAGCTGAGAACGCTCAGGTAAGTAAAGCGACGATTTTTAAATATTTTGGTAGCAAGGAAGGGCTGATTTATGAAGTATTTTTTGCATTTATGAATGATTTAGGGCAAGAAGCGAAAGCGTTGATTGCGGAAAATCTTCCATTTGAAGAAGCACTGATTGCCATGAGTGAAAAAAAAATCCGTTATCTCAATCGAGTAAACAAACAATTTTATATCGATTTGATGACATACTATACAAAAAAAGAAAAAAAAGAATTTTCTGACGCGATGGATGCGTATACGCAAGAAAGTTTCAGTATCATGCTTGATCTTTTCCATCGAGGGCGGAAAGAAGGAAAAGTGGATTTGAAATATTCGGATGAGTTCTTGATCCTCTATTTTCAAGCAATGGTAGAAGGAATTTCTAAGCCGGAGATATACGCAAAACTGCTTCCATATACAGCAGAATGGACAGAAGTCCTGATCAAGGGAATCGCACCGAAGAAGAAATAAAGCATAAAAAAGCCGAAACTGACGATAAAATGTCAGTTCGGCTTTTTTGGTTCATAAATGACGTAAAATCAAGCAGATTCGCGTGCTTCTTTGTCATAGACATCATGGACATTGATGAATTGATCAAGAATAGGATTTTTTCCGTCTAAATCAGATTGAAAACGAATGCCATCGATATTGATCCGAGCATTTCGATAGAAATCGGTACCTAATTGTCCCCAAGCTGGTGTAGAAGCATCGACATTACAGAAAATATCGAAACCTTGACTCTTCAAGTAAGCAAATTTTTGATTTTCTGCGGAATAAGGCTGCCAGTCGCTGATGTCTGCACCAAATGGATAAATCAGAATATTTGTTTTTCCTAGGATAGGTGCAACTTCTTGCTGCCACAATTCATTGTCTTTTTTTACATCTTCTAGTGAAGCTTGAGTCATATTCAAGTGACCCCATGTATGGGAAGCAAAGCTCCAGCCGTCTTTCTTCAACTGTTCCGCCACTTTTTTAGCTTCTTTAATCTCTTTTTTTGTTTTTTCATTGTCTCCATATTGAGATTTTGATGTTCGATAACCTAAAACTCCGTTGTAACCTGTCAAGGCCAAGGTACCTTTTGCGCCTCGATAAGAAAAATCAGGATGTTTCTTGACAAAGGCATCGATCAGAGGAACCATGTCAAAGTCACCGATTTCTTCTTTATCTTTCTCTTTATAGACATTTTTGATTTCATTGTTATTTGATACGACCAATCTGCTAGGAAAACCGGAATTATCCATATATTCATAATAGCTGACATCATCTTGTGAAAGAACCAATGGTTTTTTTCCTTCAGGTAGAGCAAGTCCGTTAAAGGAAATATTTCCTTTTGCATCTTTTTTGATCAAATCATTCAAATTAACTAAAACAAAATCATTTTGATAAAGTTGTTCGATCGAACGGTTGAATTCTTCAACAGTCACCATATAATCTTTGTATCCTTGTGCCTGTTGAGAGTGGAAGGCTTTTTGCGGGTCCACGATCAAGCTGTGGAAAAAGACATGAGAGATCTGAGTAGGATCAGACCAGTCGATCAGTTGTTCTTTCTCCTTTTTTAGTGTTTGAAGAAGCTGTTGTGTTTCAGTAGATCCGTTCTTACTATCTTTTTCCAATAACGCAATCGCTTGGTCATAATCGTAGCTTTGAGCCAGATTTTTTGCTTGAGTAACTAGTTGTTGTTTATCATCTGTCGGTTCTTTTGCTTTTTCTGTTATTTTTTTTTCAGGAATGATTGGTTCTTTTTTTGTAGATGATCGGATGACAAAAAACAAACTTAAAATTAAAATAACGATAGTTAAAGCAGAAGTGGCTCCTAAAATAATTTTTTGCTTTTTTTCCATATACCTCGTCCCTTGCTTTTTCATTTTTTTACTTGTCCCATTCCTTATTGTAACGAAGAAAGAATAAGAGGCAAAGTAAAGTGACTTCTCGATAAATTGCAGAAAAAATACAGAAAAAGTTATTTCTTTTAACAATAATTGAAAATAAAATGTTCGGAATTAGAGCGGATTCAAAAAAGAAAAAATGAGGAATTTAAAAAAAATATCCTTTTTCTGTTGACAAAGAAAAAGTTGCGCTCTATGATAGACACATATTAATAATAACAAGACGAAGATCGAAACGAAGTAGTTGTTAAAGCCAATGTTTCAGAAAGCTGGTGGTTGCTGCAAACCAGTACATGCTTTAAAGCGAATTACATTTCAGGAGTCTTTGGCAGTGATTGCCACGCGACAGCGTTAAATGTTCGAGAGGTATGTTGGATATCTAGACATACAAATTGGGTGGTACCGCGAGATTTCGTCCCTTGGCTTATATGCCAAGGGACTTTTTTTTATTTCCTATCCTATCCTGAAGAAATATTTAATTACACATGCTAGCAGGTTCCTGCTTTCATAAAAAAACTACACGGAGGTCAGTAAAATGAATATTATTGATGAATTAACTTGGCGCGACGCCATTAATCAGCAAACAAACGAAGAAAGACTTCGCGAGCTCGTTGAAGAAAAGAGCATTTCACTTTATTGCGGCGTTGATCCAACTGGTGATTCGATGCATATCGGACATTTGATTCCATTTATGATGATGAAAAGATTCCAATTGGCAGGCCATCATCCATATATTCTGATTGGCGGCGGAACAGGAACGATAGGCGACCCAAGCGGCCGCAAAACAGAACGTGTGTTGCAAACGATGGAACAAGTGCAACATAACGTGGACGCACTTTCCAATCAAATGAGAAAATTGTTTGGTAAAGATGCAAATATCACATTTGTGAACAACTACGACTGGTTGTCAAAAATCTCTTTACTTGAATTTTTGAGAGACTACGGTAAAAACTTCAACATCAACACGATGTTAGCAAAAGATATCGTTGCCAGCCGTTTGGAAGTAGGAATCTCATTTACAGAGTTTACTTACCAAATCCTGCAATCTATCGACTTTTTGCATCTGCATAAAACATACGATGTGCAATTGCAAATCGGTGGAGCAGACCAATGGGGAAATATCACAGCTGGATTAGACCTAATCCGAAAATTAGAAGGACCAGAAGCAGAAGCGTTCGGTTTAACGATCCCATTGATGCTGAAGGCTGACGGAACGAAATTCGGAAAAACTGCAGGCGGTGCCGTTTGGCTTGATCCGAAGAAAACTTCACCATTTGAGTTCTACCAATTCTGGTTGAATCAAGATGATCGTGATGTAGTGAAATACTTGAAATTCTTTACTTTCTTGTCTCAAGAAGAAATCGAAGAATTAGCAAAAAAAGTAGAGACAGAACCTGAGAAACGTGAAGCACAACGCCGTTTGGCAGAAGAAGTTACAAGATTTGTGCATAGTGAAGAAGACTTGAAAGAAGCGCAAAAAATAACGCAAGCATTGTTCTCTGGAAATATTAAAGAACTAAATGCGGAAGAAATCGCGCAAGGATTCGGTAAAATGCCGAACGTTGAAATTTCAAGCACACCTGAAAATATCGTGGAACTACTTGTTTCCACAAAAATTGAACCATCTAAACGTCAGGCACGTGAAGATGTTTCAAACGGAGCTATAAGTATTAACGGTGACCGCGTTACCGATTTAAATTTTGTCATAAATCCATCAGATGAATTCGATGGTAAGTTTGTGGTTATTCGAAAAGGTAAGAAAAATTACTTTTTGGCCAAAGTAATTGATTAGAATTTAGTAAGTTTTTGCCTTGAAAAAGGGAAATACTATTACAACATTCCAATTTTGAAACCCATCCTAAAATAGAACGCTGGTTGTCGTTAATACAATCTTTGCGAGGGAGTTTACATTTGTAAATTCCCTCGTTTTTTTTAATTATTTCAAAAGTGTGAACAATTCGGATAATTGATACATATTAAAATATGATTAAAAAGCAGGCCAAAACTTAGTTTACAGAATAGAAGAACAGGTGTAATGTAGGGCTCGACAAAATTTAAATATTTTTTTAGGAGGGTTTCACTATGAGTGAATCATTGTCGAAAGATCTAAACCTAAATGCCCTATTCATTGGGGACAAAGCTGAGAACGGCCAAATCTATAAAGCTTTGTTGAATGAATTGGTGGATGAACATTTAGGCTGGCGTCAAAACTACATGCCTCAAGACATGCCTATTATTACGCCAGAAGAAAAAAGCAGTGCTAGTTTTGAACACACTGTGAATAAAACAAAGGATGTTCTATCAGAAATTTCAGCGCGGATGCGTACCCATTCCGTTCCTTGGCATAATGCCGGACGTTACTGGGGTCATATGAACTCTGAAACATTGATGCCATCTTTACTAGCGTACAATTTTGCTATGCTATGGAATGGTAATAACGTTGCCTATGAATCTTCTCCTGCAACAAGCCAAATGGAAGAAGAAGTAGGAATGGAATTTGCAAAATTAATGAGCTATAAAGATGGCTGGGGCCACATCGTTGCTGATGGTTCTTTAGCAAACTTAGAAGGACTTTGGTATGCCCGCAACATCAAATCATTGCCGCTTGCAATGAAAGAAGTGACACCTGAACTAGTTGCTGGAAAAAGCGATTGGGAATTAATGAACTTGTCAACAGAAGAAATCATGAATCTGTTAGACAGCGTCCCAGAAAAAATCGACGAAATCAAAGCTCACTCAGCACGTAGCGGAAAACATTTAGAAAAATTAGGAAAATGGTTGGTTCCACAAACTAAACACTATTCATGGCTAAAAGCTGCCGACATCATCGGTATCGGTTTAGACCAAGTGATTCCAGTGCCAGTTGACCACAACTATCGCATGGACATCAACGAACTTGAAAAAATCGTTCGTGGTCTAGCAGCTGAAAAAACACCAATCCTAGGTGTAGTCGGTGTTGTAGGATCAACAGAAGAAGGAGCAATCGACGGTATCGATAAAATCGTTGCATTGCGTCGCGTATTAGAAAAAGACGGTATTTACTTCTACTTACACGTAGATGCTGCTTATGGCGGATACGGCCGTGCGATTTTCTTAGACGAAGACAACAACTTCATTCCATTTGAAGATTTAAAAGATGTTCATTACAAATACAATGTCTTTACAGAAAACAAAGATTATATCTTAGAAGAAGTACACAGTGCATATAAAGCAATCGAAGAAGCAGAATCTGTAACGATCGACCCACATAAAATGGGCTATGTTCCATATTCTGCCGGTGGTATCGTCATCAAAGATATCCGCATGAGAGACGTTATCTCTTACTTTGCGACATATGTATTTGAAAAAGGCGCAGATATCCCAGCATTACTTGGGGCTTATATCTTGGAAGGTTCAAAAGCAGGGGCAACAGCAGCCAGCGTTTGGGCAGCACACCATGTCTTACCTTTGAATGTCACAGGATATGGTAAATTAATGGGTGCATCAATCGAAGGTGCACATCGTTTCTACAACTTCTTGAATGACTTGTCATTTAAAGTAGGAGACAAAGAAATCGAAGTTCATCCATTAACTTATCCAGATTTCAATATGGTAGACTATGTATTCAAAGAAAAAGGCAACGATGACTTAGTTGCAATGAATAAATTGAACCATGACGTATATGATTATTCTTCATACGTGAAAGGAAGCATTTACGGTAATGAGTTCTTAACTTCACATACTGACTTTGCTATCCCAGACTATGGCAACAGCCCATTACAATTTGTGAACCAACTAGGATTCTCAGATGAAGAATGGAACCGTGCCGGAAAAGTAACTGTATTGCGTGCCAGCGTAATGACACCATACATGAACAAAGAAGAACACTTTGAAGAATATGCTGAAAAAATCAAAGCAGCTCTTCAAGAAAAATTGGAAAAAATCTACGCAGACCAATTATTGGCAAGCGAAGCAAAATAAGCAAGGTAATCATGTTAGAAAACAGCTTGAATACTAACTGTTTCTGACGCATGTTTGGATCTGAAGAGCAAGGGGAGACCTAAGCTCTTCGATCCCTTTGTTTTGAGGTTGTCTTTGAAGAAACCCTTCAAGCAATAGACTCAAAGAATCCCCTCAAATATTCGCTGAATTGTTTCGTTTATTGCTGAAACTACTTCAAAGACACCGTTATTTTATCCAAAAAATCAAGGAGAGTGTCAACGGTGAGTAAATCTGAAGTAAGTAAAATGGGTCTTGGGACCTTTATCGGTCTGACAATGGCACTGTGTGCAACGGTTCGGAGTATTCCTACGTTAGCCGCAGTCGGTTGGACATTGATTTTTTATTCAATTTTTGCAGTTTTGTTTTTTGCCGGTCCGATATCAATGGTTTCCGGTGAGCTTTCAACGATGCTTCCTCAAGAAGGCGGTCCTCAGTTATGGGTAAAGACAGCACTGGGCAGCAAATGGGGATTTGTCGTTGCATGGCTATTATGGGTGCAAATGTTCCCAGGTATGGTAATGGTCGCTTCTACTTTAGGACCATTGTTAGGAAACACATTTGGTAATGTAGAACTTGGCAATAATCACTGGTTCGTTTTAGGTTGTATTTTAGTTATCTACTGGATCATCACGATCTTGAACTTGAAATTCGATATGGCAAAAGTCGGCGGGAACATCGGTGTATGGCTAGGGGTATATATCCCAGTAGTCATTATGTTCGTTTTAGGTGTTTTGGCAGCCTTCAAAGTCGGATTAGTCTCAAACGGCTATCTAGGTGACTTTTCATGGTCAAAAGCTTTCCCTGACTTGGAACATATTGATTCATTGAAATACTTAGCTGGTATCACATTTATTTTTGTTGGGATCGAAATGAGTTCTGTTTACATGCCTCGTTTGAAAGACGCAACAAAAAATTATACAAAAGGCGTATTTATCGCTTTGATCGGATTAGTTTTATTGAATGTCATCAATGCGATGCTTGTTGCCAATGTCGTACCAGATGGAAAAATGGAATTAGCAAATATCACGCAGCCAATCTTGATTGACTGTCAAATCCTAGGCTTACCAGAAGTGATCGGAAATATCTTCAGCTTCATGGTATTTATTGGTGTGCTTTTACAATTATCAGCTTGGGTTACTGGACCATCAAAAACAATCATCCAAGTAGCTCGTGAAGGATTCCTTCCACCAAAATTCGGATTCCATAAAGAAAACAAATACGGCGTATCTAGAAATGTCGTTCTAACACAATCAATCGTTATTTCATTATTTGCTTTGCTTTATGGTGTAATGGATGACGTAAGTGCTGTATTCTTGACACTTACAAATGCTACAACTGTTATTTATTGTATCGTGTACATTTTGATTGCTGTTTCATTGCTTAAAATGCGTAAGAAACATCCAGAATTCGAACGTCCTTACCGAATTGGTAAAAACGGAAACGGATTAGCTTGGGTAGTCAGCTGCATGCTGATCTTCTCTATCATCGTTGTTGTATTTGCTACATTAGGTACAGCGACATTGAGTGATGCATTATTAGTAGCAGCTATCACAGTGGTCATGTTCGTTATTCCATTGATCATCAATCACTTCAAGAAAGATTCTTGGGGGATTGAGGTAGAAAAAAGTTTAGAAGAAAAATAAAAAAATAAGTCTTTCAGCCGACGTTTTGTCGCTGATTTAGTAGGAGGTCCTGCCAAGTGAATAGTTTTTTCATGGCAGGGCCTTTTCATTTGAAATAGGAGATCGACGATGAATAAAAATATTTCTTTAAAAGAAAGTATCGCTGTATTGATCGTGTTGTTGGCACTCCTAGGAGTACTGATCATCGGATTCCAGCTCTCGCCACATATCCCGATCCTTGCAGCTTTCATGTGTTTGTTGTTTTATGGCAGATTTAAAAAGTTCACATGGGATGAGATCCATGACGGAATCATCAAAGGAATTACTCCAGGGATCATTCCGATCCTGATTTTTCTTTTGATTGGTGTCTTAGTTGCTTCATGGATTTTATCTGGAACCATCCCTACGATTATGGTTTATGGATTTAAACTTGTTTCTGTGCGTTTCTTTTTACCGACAGCATTTCTTGTTTGTGCAATTGTCGGAGTGACCGTCGGCAGTTCATTTACAACGATTTCGACGATTGGGATTGCTTTTTTGGGGATCGGTCATTTACTTGGATTCAATGATGCAATGACTACAGGCGCAGTCGTTTCCGGTGCCTTTTTAGGGAATAACTGCTCGCCTTTATCAGATACGACCAACTTGGCAGCGGGTATTGGAGGAGTCAATCTATTCGAACATATCGCTGGTATGCGTTATACGGATTTCCCAGCATTCGTCCTTTCGTTGATTTTTTATACGATATTAGGACATAACAGTCATTCAGCCGATCTAGCTAGTATCAATGAAATGATCCAAAACATGAAAGCGAGCTTTTGGATCTCTCCTTGGACATTGATTCCACTAGTTATTTTATTTGGAGGGGCAATCAAAAAAATTCCAGCTATCCCTACATTACTAGCGGGATCGACAGCGGCTCTCGTTCTTTCTTTTATCCATGAGAAAAGTTTGACGATCGGAAAAGCAGCAGACATCTTGATGAATGGTTATGTCGCAAATACACCTGATCCAAAGCTAGATGAACTGCTTTCTCGAGGCGGAATCATGAGTATGTTAGGTTCTGCTAGTTTGATTTTACTTGCATTGGCATTAGGTGGGTTACTGATCAAATATCTGATCGTTGATACCATCGTTCAAGAATTAAAAGAAAAGATGGACCGACCTTCTCGTTTAGTCGGGTTTACTGCCTTGAGCTGTATCGGAATCAATCTGATCGTTGGAGAACAGTATCTGTCCATCATTCTTCCAGGAGAAACATTCAAGCGTTCTTTTGATGACGTTGGCTTATCAAAAACCTATTTGACACGAACGCTAGCGGATTCAGGTGCGACCGTCAATTCTCTCGTACCGTGGGGAGTCAGCGGCACATTCATTATGGGAACGATGAAAGTTAGCGCGTTGCATTACTTGCCTTTTGCCTTTTTCTCGATTCTTGCACCTGTCTTTACAATATTAGGCGGTTTTTTATTGAATCGTCGACGTGTAAAAAATTGAAGGAAGGAAAAAAGAGGCTAGGACAGAAGCGTTTAACTCCAAGAAATAAGAAGAAATTCACGAAAATTGCTTTTTAAATTTTTGTGAATTTCAGCTTATTTCTTGGAGTTGCTTCTGCTTCCGCCGTTTATACGTGTTTAGAGCGTGAGACAAAAGTGTTCTTTACTTTTGTCCCACGCTCTTTTTTACAGATAAACAATATGTTAAAAGTAGTATCTTCTTTTACATAAAAAGCTGACCATAGGATAAATGGTCAGCGTATTTAGTGAGTCAACTATTTAGTATGGGTTTTCTAAAGGAACGACTGTCTCTCTTTTGATCAAGCGATGAGGGATGACCAAACGTACGCCACTGCTCAATTCTTCATGGATCAATTCGCGCAGCTTTTGCATAGCGACACGTCCTAATTCGGAGATATCGATATCGATACTTGTAAGGTAAGGGTGTGTTAATGTTGAGAAGATCGAGTTGTTGAAGCTAATGACGGAAAGTGTCTCTGGAATGACATAGCCGTACATTTGCGCCAACTGCATCGTGCGAAGGGCGAAGATATCGTCAATGACCACCAATGCTGTGGCTTCGTTTTCTTTCAACGTTTTCTCAAAGGACAGATAATCTTCCGGATGCTCTAGTACTACACTGGATAACGCAGGAAGACCAGCCATCATCATTGCTTTTTGATAACCGAAATATCGTTCGAAATACAAACTTTCATGAGTCGTGTTTGTCACAAACAGGATATTCTTATGTCCATTTTGGATCAAAAATTCTGTTGCTTGTTTACCTAGAAGCTGGTTATCGTTATCTACATAAACGATTTCGTTCTCATGATGATAAGGCTGTCCGATCAAAGTGAAAGGGATGTGGTTTTGGTATAAATAATCAATGACAGGATCTTGACTATCTGAATACACTAGAATAAAACCATCTACTTGTTTTTGTAAATGCATACGCTGGACGTTCTCTAACAGCAAATCAAAATTTTTAGCAGTAGCGATTGCTGTAGTCATATCATAATTCCGCGCTTCTTCGTTGATTGCTTCCATGATTTCAAGATAAAATGGGTTACCGATCCGCTCTTTTGAATCAAGAGGGGGTAAGATTACGCCGATGGCACTGGAAATGCGTTTTCCTAGATTGCGGGCAGTCATGTTAGGAACATAACCTAGTTCATCCATAATTTTTCGGACTTTCTTCTTTGTTGTCTCGGAAATACTAGGATGATCGTTGATGACACGAGAGACGGTCGAGGTGGCAACACCGGCTTTTTTCGCCACATCTTTTACGGTAATAGCCATGATAAAAACACCTTTCTCTTGTTATTGTGCAGAGAACCGATAAATCGTCTGACTGATCCGTTCTTGACCAGGATGGAGGTTGATCGATCCAAAGTTGGGAAAATGAACGATATCAGGGATTTCTTGCGGTTCGATTGCTAATCCGTAGTTTGAATGCATCTGTTTTCCATTGACAGAGAAATCAGCTTCGAATCCAGTCGTAGAAAATAATACCATACTTTTATTAGAAGTTGCTATAGTCATTTGGCGACCAGAATGCTTCTCGAATAATTGTAAGGAAGTTTTGGAAAGCCTAGGATGATGCAAAAGAAATACATCATCTAGTCCATCTGGATAACGTGTAAGGATCTCTTGCAGTGTTGGGGATTTTCTAAAGTCGATTGGCAGTTCTTCTTTTTTTGTCCAATTTCCAGTAGGCAGTTTTTCTTGATCTAATTCAAGCACACCATCTAAAAAGACCGTTAACTGATGTTCATAGATGTCTCTTGTTCCATTTCCTGAAAGGTTGAAGTAGGCATGGTTGGTCGGATTGCAGATGGTTTCAACAAGGCTACTAGCAGAGGTTGTCATCTCTAATTCGTTTTTTGTTAAACGGTAAGTGATCGTAGCAGTGATTGGTCCTGGATAGGTAGAAAATTCATCTTTTAAGTAAAAGACCACACCTATTGATGATGGAGTTTTGAAAACTTCTACTTCCCAAAATTGGAAAGACCAGCCTTTCGTGCCACCGTGGATATGGTGTGATCCGCAGTTTTTCTCCAATCTATGCTCACCCCAAGAAGCATCCCGGATCCTTCCAGCTACAGGTCCGATAGTTGCTCCAAAAAAGCTTTTGTCTGTTAGAACATCTTCGAAACGATCGCAAGACAATAAAACATTTTCTGATTTTCCTTCTTTGTCTGGTGCGAAGATTTGGTGCAGACGGGCACCGTAATTGAGAAGAACGACTTCTAAATAGTCGTTCTTCAATGTGATTTTCTTTATTTCAGTCTCTGGAACTGGTACGACGGAGATTTCTGGATTATCCATGGTCATGCCACTTTTCTTTCAAGTAATCGATCGTAAGAAAAGTCGTATCAGGGACAAGCGGGATCTCCTCTCCAAGGTCTTCAGCACGTCCCACGCCAATTGGTTGAGCACCACTTGAGAGGATGGCTTGGATACCGGCTTGCGCGTCTTCGATCCCGATACATTCTTCTGCTTTTAGTCCGACAGCTTTTGCTGCAAGGAGGAAGATATCTGGCGCAGGTTTTCCGTTTGTTGCTTCTGCCGGGTCGGCAATAGCATCAAAGTAAGGTGTAAGACCCATTTTTTCAAGTAGGAAAGGCCCATTTTTACTTGCAGAAGCAAGAGCAATCTTGATTTTTTCTTCTTTTAAAGAATCCAGTAAAGGCACGACCCCGGGGAAGACATCTTTTGGTTCGATCGTCTGGATCATCTCTAAATAATAATCGTTTTTTCTTTTCGCTAATTCTGCAAATTCTTCCTTTGAAAAAGAGTGTTCTTTTCCTCCGTAAGCTAAAAGCAAAGAGAGAGAGTCTTCTCGGCTGACGCCTTTTAGCTGTTCGTTGAATGTGCGGTCGATCGTAATGCCGATTTCCTGACCAAGCTTTCGCCAAGCACGATAATGGAATTCAGCAGTATCGGTAATGACACCATCTAAATCAAACAATACCCCTTTAAACATTTGCTTCCTCCTTTCTTAGCGTTATTTCTAGACGATCCGCTAAAGAATAAGACTGTTCATAGACGTAAATTTCTAGAGGAGAACCTTCTAATAACTCGAAAGTAACTTGTTCATCTGTGACTGAGATGAACAATAAACGTCCGCGATAATTGATATGGAAAGAATAAGCTTTCCAAGTTTTTGGCAGAAATGGTGCGAATCTCAACTGATCATGGGCAGTTTTCATTTGAGCAAACCCTTGGACGATCGACAACCAGCTACCAGTCATGGAAGTGATGTGCAAGCCGTCTTCTGTGTCGTTATTGTAATTATCCAAATCCAAGCGAGCTGTTCGCTGGTACATTTCTACAGCTTTGCTTTCCATTCCTAATTCTGCTGCTAAAATCGAATGGATACTTGGCGAAAGGGAAGACTCATGGACAGTCATTGGTTCATAGAAATCAAAGTTTTTTTGTTTTTCTTCTTTTGTAAAAGTATCATTGAAGAAATAAATCCCCTGTAGTACATCTGCCTGCTTAATGAAGCAAGATCTAAGGATTTTGTCCCAAGACCAATGCTGATTCAGAGGAAGATCGCTTGTGTGAATATCGGATACAGGCATGAGATCTTTATCTAAGAATGTGTCATGCTGGACAAAAATTCCTAATTCTTCGTCAACTGGGAAGTACATGTTCTCTGCGATATCTTTCCATTTGGCTAGTTCTTCTTCGCTGATAGTGATAGTAGCGTCTTTTTGATAAGTTAAATAATTTTCTCGCGTGTAACGCAAGACCCAAGCTGCGATCGTATTTGTATACCAATTGTTATTGATATTGTTCTCATATTCGTTTGGGCCGGTCACACCGTGGATCATGTATTTATTTGCTCGTTTTGAAAAATGGACACGGTCTGCCCAGAAGCGTGCGATTTCTGCTAAAACTTCCAGTCCTTCATTTTTCAAATATTCCGTATCGCCGGTGTAATTCGTATAATTGTAGATTGCATAGGCAATCGCGCCATTTCGGTGAATCTCCTCGAATGTGATTTCCCACTCGTTATGGCATTCGACACCAGTGAAGGTGACCATAGGATAAAGCGCGCCTTTTAATCCTTGTTGCTGAGCGTTGTGGATTGCTTGCGGCAGTTGATTATGCCGATATTTCAGCAGATTCTTAGTTACTTCAGGTTTGGCTAAAGCAAGATAAAGAGGGACAGCATACGCTTCTGTATCCCAGTAAGTGGCTCCGCCGTATTTTTCTCCTGTGAATCCTTTGGGGCCGATATTCAATCGTTCATCTTCGCCGTAGTAAGTAGAGAATAGTTGGAACAAATTGAATCGAATACCTTGTTGTGCTTCTTCGTCTCCTTCGATGACCACATCGGCAAGCTTCCATCGTTCTGCCCAAGCCGCTGTTTGCTCTTCTTTTGCTTGGATATAATTGTTTGTCTGGTTCGTTAATTCTGAGACAGCTTTTTCTGCTTGCTGCGCTTCTGGAATATCTCTACTAGTAAGAACGATAATTTCTTTTTCCACTGACCATGTCTCACCTTGAGATAATTCTGCAGACAAGCAACCATGTAATGCTAAAGTATCTTCGTGATAGTCAGGGATGACTGATTTTCCATTAACGAAATGGCGCATTGCTGCAGTAACAGTAAATTGTTCAATCCCAAAGTTGTTTGGAATAGTTTTAGTCGTCAAATAGCCGATTTCTTCTATAGTTCCACGATCAATCTCATTCCAAAAATGTTCATCATAGTTGCTGTCTTCGTTTTGAACATTTCCATCCAATTTTGATACGAGTTTGACTGTTCCGCTACCTTCAAGCATTTCTATAGTTAAATAGATATAAGCTGATTCTTTTTTGACAATGCTCAGAAAACGTTCGAAGGAAATGCGTACTTTATTAGTAGAAGTAGTGATTGTGAATGTACGAGATAATACACCATTTTTCATATCTAATTCCCAGTAAAAGCCTTCTGGTTCCAAAGAAGCCAAGTCGATCAGCTGATCGTTGATCGAAATATCTATCGCGATAAAGTTCAAGGCGTTGATCACTTTTCCAAAGTATTCTGGATAACCATTTTTCCACCAGCCGACACGTGTCTTATCGGGATACCAGACACCCGCCAAATAAGTACCTTGATGGTGGTCCCCTGAGTAAGTTTCTTCAAAGTTCCCGCGCATCCCCATATAACCGTTTCCAATACTTGTTAAAGATTCTTGCAGTCGAAGATTTTTTTTATCTAATTGTGTCGTGCTGATTTTCCATGGATCAATAGCAAATAGTCGTTTGATCTGTTTCATTTTTCTCCTCCTAATGAGCTGTTTTATACGTTCATAATAAACGCAACCGATTGCACAAGTCAATAGACAAAAGAAAATATTTCATAGAAAAAAGCATAAAAAAATAAATTTTTAGGAGAAAATTATAGAAGGGAACACACGCATTATAGGTTTTCTAGAATGGTATAGACAGAAAAATAAAAAATAAAGCATTTACAAAAAAGAAAACGCACGCTATAATACGTTTAACGAAACCGATTGCGTAAAGGAGCTAAACGGAATGAAAAAGATATTTAGTTTTGAGTTTTGGCAAAAATTTGGAAAGGCTTTAATGGTTGTGGTAGCAGTTATGCCGGCAGCTGGGTTGATGATCAGTATAGGGAAATCAATTCCCTTGATCAATCCTGATTGGACGCCGCTTGTCACAACGGGCGGAGTAATTGAAAATATTGGTTGGGCAATTATTGGTAATCTTCATATTTTATTTGCTTTAGCAATAGGAGGAAGTTGGGCAAAAGAAAGAGCAGGCGGAGCATTTGCAGCTGGGATCTCATTTATTTTGATCAATCGGATCACTGGGGCTATCTTTGGTGTCACAAGTGACATGCTTGCGAATGAAGATGCATTTACCCACACTTTGTTCGGTACGAAGATCATGGTTAAAGGATTTTTTACAAGTGTATTGGAAGCACCAGCTTTGAATATGGGAGTATTCGTAGGGATCATCGCTGGATTTGTCGGGGCAATGGCTTATAATAAGTACTATAATTATAGAAAATTGCCGGATGCTTTGTCATTTTTCAATGGAAAGCGCTTTGTTCCGTTTGTTGTTATCTTATGGTCAACAATCGTGGCATTGATTCTTGCTGTGGTGTGGCCAAACGTACAGGCTGGAATCAATAATTTTGGTTTATGGATCGCAGAATCACAAGAAAGTGCACCGATTCTAGCACCGTTTTTATTTGGAACATTAGAACGTTTACTATTGCCATTTGGATTGCATCATATGCTGACGATTCCTATCAACTATACACAGCTTGGCGGATCATATGAGATTTTATCAGGCGCACAGGCGGGGACACAAGTATTTGGGCAAGATCCGTTATGGTTAGCTTGGGCCACTGATTTAGTGAATCTTAAAGGTGCAGGGGATATGTCGCAATATGAGTTTGTGTTGCATAACTGGACGCCGGCTCGTTTCAAAGTAGGACAAATGATTGGTTCTTCAGGCATCTTGATGGGAATGGCTTTTGCGATGTATCGTAATGTCGATCCTGATAAGAAAGCAAGATATAAATCAATGTATTTTTCAGCAGCGTTGGCTGTCTTTCTAACAGGTGTAACAGAACCATTGGAGTTCATGTTTATGTTTGCTGCTGTGCCATTATATGTCATTTATTCAGTGATCCAAGGGGCTGCATTTGCGATGGCAGATATCTTGCCATTGCGGGTCCATTCATTTGGGAATATCGAATTGCTGACTCGGACACCGTTAGCTATCAAAGCGGGTTTAGGTGGAGATCTTATCAACTTCGTGTTGTGTGTGATCGCTTTTGGTGTTGTTACGTATTTCTTAGCAAATTTCTTGATCAAAAAATTCAACTTTGCTACACCGGGACGTAACGGAAATTACGACAATGACAGTGAAGAAACCGTTGTATCTAACAGCGGAACAGGAACAGCAGATCAGCAAGTGGTCCAGATCATTCATTTGCTGGGAGGAAAAGAAAATATCAAAGATGTCGATGCTTGTATGACTCGGTTACGCGTAAGTGTAAATGATCGAGAAAAAGTAGGGACTGAAGAAGCCTGGAAACGAGCAGGGGCGATGGGATTGATCGTCAAAGACAATGGAGTTCAAGCAGTTTATGGACCAAAAGCAGATGTCTTGAAATCAGATATCGAAGATCTGCTGCAATCAGGAGCAGAGATTCCAGAGCCAGAAATGGTTTCTACAGGAAATAGACAAGCAGATAGTAAGCAATACTTAGGTATAGAACAAGAACTAGTTTCCGCAGCTTCTGGAGAAGTGATTCCTTTATCTGAAGTAAAAGATCCGGTATTCTCACAAAAAATGATGGGTGACGGCTTTGCTGTTATTCCATCATCAAGAGAAGTTGTTGCGCCGATCGCTGGAAAAGTGACAAGTATTTTCCCAAGCAAACATGCAATTGGGCTGGAAACGAAAGATGGTATCGAAGTTTTGATCCATATGGGAATCGATACAGTTCAAATGAATCAGCCAGCTTTTGAGATTGCTGTCAAAGAAGGCCAAGAAATAGGAACAGGAACGAAATTAGCTGAGATGGATCTTGATGTGATCCAAAACGAAGAAAAAGATCCAACGATCATGATTGTATTTACAAACGATAAAGTAGAAGAAGTAGTGATCAAGCAATTAGGTACAGTGACAGCTGGTAAAGTGATCGGCTCCATTAAAATGTAAGGAGAGGTTGTGACAAAAATTTTGTCACAACCCTTTTGTTTCGAAATGAAGACAAGGAGAAAACCAATGAAATTCATGACACTCAACACGCATAGCTGGCTTGAGCCAGAACCAGAGAAAAAATTGCAAGAATTAGCAGATAAGATCCTGTTAGAAGATTATGAAGTGATTGCTTTACAAGAAATCAACCAATTACTGGAATCTGAAGAAGTAGAACCTGCGAAGCTAATGAAGTTCTGTCCGGTAAAGAATCAAGTACCTATCCGTAAAGATAATTTTGCCTACCGTTTAGTTCAGCTTTTAAAGGAACACGGAAAAGAGTATTTTTGGAGTTGGGAAATGAGCCACATCGGTTATGATAAATATGAAGAAGGAAATGCACTGCTTGCGAAAAAAACATTGGAAAGTCAGGTCCTTACCGTCTCCCAATCTCAAAAGAAAGAAGATTATCAGACACGCAAGATCTTGATTGGGAAAACAAAGATAGATGACCAGGACATTTTTGTCTCGAGCTGCCACTTTTCTTGGTGGACAGATAAAAAAAGTGGCTTTTATTTTGAGTGGAAAAACTTGGAAAATTACTTTTTGGAAACTCGCGTACCACTTTTTTTCCTAGGTGATTTCAATAATCCAGTAGACTCTCAAGGTTATTATACTGTAAGAGAAAGTTGCCTTCTTCTTCAAGATTCGTATGTTGTCGCGAATGAAAAAGGAAAAGCAGCTACTGTGGAAAAGAAAATCGATGGTTGGGAACAAAATACAGAAAAATTGCGTATAGATTTTATTTTCGTCCCTGAAGGAATGCAGGTTAAAAAATATCAACGGATTTTTGATGGGATCGATAGTCCAATCATCAGTGATCACTACGGGGTGGAAATCGAATTAGATGTGAACGAATAAAACATATAACATAAAAAAACTGATTAAAATAAAACTCTCCAAACGATTATACCGTTTGGAGAGTTTTTTTGATCGGATGTATTTATCCCTTTTGCCTAAGCATGTAAATGCTTGTATCTATGATAAATAAATAAACATAGCAAGGTAAACCAGCCAATCAAAGTAAGAGAAAGAATGAAATAGAAATAGATTGGCGTTTGATAATGAAGCGTGAGCTCGTTGATTCCTTTTTGCTGCTTCACGATTGGGGTCCCGATATCTGTTACTTCATAATCAGTCAATGTTTTTCCATTTTGCTGTAGCACAGTCCGATCGTAGACGATAACAGGGATATGAACAGTTTTGTCTCCAGTGTTTTTCCACTTGATTGTCAAAAGACCGCCTGGATGTGTTTTTATAAAAGTTGTTTCGTTTTCTAGTATTTCTTCGTTATACCGGTCGTATTTATTGTCTTTTGTCTCCTTATAGATTGGCAGATAGTCAGGTGTGGTTTTTTGGAAAACGAACAAGCTGGTAGACATATCTTTGCTGAAGAATGTTTTCCTTGCTTCTTCCGGTGTATCGAATAGATAAGTATGTCGACTGACAAATGTTTCATTTTCCCACTTTTCCAGATGCTGGTATAAGTTCTGGATCGTCTGTGCTGAAAAAATAAGAATGCCAAATATACTTAAAAGACGGAACCACTTTTGTTCAGACCACTGGTTCAGTGAAAGGGCAAGGTAAAGTAGAAGCAATAGCGTAAATGGCACGAAAAATCGAAATGGAAACTGGATCAAACTAATAAAAGGCACATTTTTTTCGATCAATGTCGTCCATGGAATCAAGCTAGTAGAAAGAAAAAAGAAAACAAGACTTGTGTACAACACGATTTTTTGGAATAAGGTGTTCTTTTGTTGAAAGAAAATAAAAAGCAAAAAACCTGATAATATCAATATAGGAAAGGCCTTAGGGTAATGGAGCCAATAACTGCCATCAAGATCTATCGCCTTTTGACTCATTTCTCTGTTAACAAAGGGAGGAAGAATCTTATTCCCACTGTAAACAATAGCTAATCCTGCCCAAATATTTGCTGTCAGAACAAAATAAAGCAAGACCGACTTAATCAGTTGAAGCAGTGCTTTTCCTTTTTCAGTCTGGTTAAAAAAGTAATAAAGATAAAAAGGGATATACATCAAAGCTAACATGATCGAAGACAGCAAATGGATCTGCGTCATAAGTCCCACTGAGACAGCGACTTTGATAACAGGGAACTTTTTATGAAGTACGAAATCAGCAATAGGGATCATACATAAAGGATAAAAACAAGTTCCCCAGCTAGTGAATCCTTGGTTGATAGACCAGTATTGAATAGAATAGGTACTCATGAATAAAATGGCTACTGGTACACTTACCCAATTTCGAACATTGACATATCTCAGTAAAATCAGCATAGAAAATCCTGAAATAAGATAAAGAATAAAATTTGAAAGAATCTGATAATGAAACCAGCTACCTGCAAGCAACACGATCAATCCTTGTAAATAAGCGAAAAATGGGCCGTAAACGGCATTCACGATCCTGCCACTTTGCTGGAATCCATAAAGGGAAGGAAAATAATGGAAATCCCCATATTTAATTTGTTGCGCGGCATCATAGAACCGATTGTAATGGAATGGGGCATCAGCACCCAAAATTAGTTTATGTGTGAATAAATGAGGCATGAGAAATGCCAAAGCAATGAAAAAAATTGCTAAAAATGGGCCATATTTTTTCAATTGTCGAACTCCTTTACAAACTTTAGATAAATTCATCATATATCCTATGCGAGAGGTAGGCAAGAAATTAGAAAATTCATGAAAATATTTATGAATTTTACAAGAAAAATATAAGTGAAAGTTCTAAGGAGAGAGGATGCGACATAAGTTTTGTTGCATCTCCTTGTTTTGAAACAGAATTTTTCTTAATAATCGAAACAAAGTAGCTTTTTCATGACCTCTCGGTAAACGGTGTTCAATCAGCTGCTTCTCGGTAATAAGCTCACTAGCCTAGAAAATATGAAAAGCTATTTTCCGACTAGCGCTCTTATTACTCAAAGCATAACGCAGTTTTCACAACCTCTCGGTAAACGGTGTTCAATCAGCTACTTCTCGGTAATAAGCTCACTAGCCTAGAAAATATGAGAAGCTATTTTCTGACTAGCGCTCTTATTACTCAAAGCATAACGCAGTTTTCACAACCTCTCGGTAAATGGTGTTCAATCAGCTGCTTCTCGGTAATAAGCTCACTAGCCTAGAAAATATGAAAAGCTATTTTCCGACTAGCGCTCTTATTACTCAAAGCATAACGCAGTTTTCACAACCTCTTCCTTAAACGGTGTTCAAAAGCTTGCATCTGCAGTAATAAGCCCAACCAAACGAAAAATAGGAGGAGCTATTTTTGTTTGGCTGTTCTTATTACTTGATGCAGGACAGCTTTTTCACAACCTCATCGGCTTTCATTTTCTATTTTTTTCCTGAACCCATATAATAAAAGAAAGAACAAAAAAACTTGCAAGGGAGGACACATGTGAAGCAGAGTAAGCAAAAACAGTCTCGTCGACTTTTGTTTCGTTTGTTTTTATTAATATGTATCGTCGTAGGGTTACTAATCGCTTTATATCCATTTTATGTGGATTCTTTAAATAGTTTTATTGATCAAAAACGTATCGAACAAGTACAAAAACGGACCGCAGCTGAAATTGAAGTGCAGCGAAAAAAAATGGAGGAGAAAAACCAACGATTAACTGACCAAGGATTCAATCCTGGTACTGATCCTTTCAATGAAAAGAACAGAAATGAAAGTACAACATCCAGCCAATTAGAGGAATGGCTGATCGGAAGTATCAATATACCTAAGATCCAATTAAATATTTCACTTTATGATCGGCTCAATGGTAGGATCCTTGAAAATGGAGCAGGCGTCTTGCAAGGAACCTCTTTCCCGCTTGGTGGAAATTCGACGCATTCAGTGATCTCTGCTCACAGCGGTTTACCTAATCGACGGTTATTTACCGAATTAGATCGTTTAGAAAACGGAGACACGTTTATTTTGACTGTTTTGGGGGAGAAATTGGCTTATCAAGTTAAAAATATACAAGTGGTACTGCCAGATGACACGTCTGTTCTAACGATTGCAGAAGGAAAAGACTTAGTTACCTTGCTTACATGTACGCCGTATATGATCAACACGCATCGTTTGCTAGTGACAGGACATCGGATTCCTTATAACGAATCGGTAAAAAAAGAAGAAGGAAAAGGAAATCAGGAAAGAACCATGCGGCAATGGTTTATTCTTGCAGGAACGATAATAGCTGTAGTCATACTGTTAGTGTTTATCGGACGACTAATCTATCAGTATAGATTAAGTAAAAAAGTGCTTGATTTTTCATTTATTATTAGTGATTCGTCAGGGAAACCGGTAAATGGTAGTTCATTCATTTTGAAACATAAGAAAAAAACACTTACTAGAAATGGTGTGCCGTTTTCAGTACAAAGCGACCATCATGGGAAAGTCAAGCTGGATCAATTGCCTGGTGGGACTTATCGAATCGTTTCAGCTGATGATCCTAAAGTTGCTGTTTCTTTTGGTATTAGAAAAGTAAAACAAGAGAAGATATACTTTTTTGAGGGACGAAAACTTGTAAAAGAGCTTCAAAAAAATGGTTTTTATTTTAAAATCAATGAATAAGTAAGGAGAGAAAAAAATGATCCGCACAGCAACAAAATTGTCTGCCAAAGAACTGGAATCTGTTCTATCGATTTGGCTGCATGCTAACTTGGATTCTCATGAATTCATTCCATCAACTTATTGGGAGAATCAAGTAGAATCTGTTAAGAAAGCTTTACCAGATGCAGTGATTTACTTAGCAGAAATAGATCAAGAAATTATTGGTTTTGCTGGGGTGATTGATCAGTTTATCGCAGGAATCTTTGTAAAAAGGGAATACCGGCAACAAAGAATCGGTACGCAACTAATGAAAAAAATAAAAGAAACCAATAAAACACTGACTTTGAAAGTCTATCAAAAAAATCAATCAGCTATTCATTTCTATCTTTCACAAGGTTTTACAATTCAAACACAGCAAAAAGATGAAGCAGTAAATGAGGAGGAACTTGTGATGAAATGGAATCAAAACGCTGATTTTTGATGAACAGAATAACGAAATAATGCTCCCAGCCTAATTTTTTGCTGGGAGCATTATTTCATTTTGAAGTCACTAATTTAACTGTGTGAATATGCAGTTGTTACGACCTTTGATAAACGGTGTTCCAGAAGTAGCTTCTTCGAAAAATAAGCCGAAATTTCACAAAAATTTGAGAAGCAATTTTCGTAAATTCCTTCTTATTTCTTGAAGCTAACCACTTCTGTCGCAACCTCTCGATAAACGGTGTTCAATCAGCTGACCCTCGGTATTAGCTCAAAAAACGGCAAAACATGAGGAACTATTTTTCCGTTTCTTTCTCTAATACTCAGGTCAGAACGCTGATTTCACAACCTCTTGATAAACGGTGTTCAATCAGCTGACCCTCGGTATTAGCTCAAAAAACGGCAAAATATGAGGAACTATTTTTCCGTTTCTTTCTCTAATACTCAGGTCAAAACGCTGATTTCACAACCTTATTTTACTCGTTTATAATTTTCATCGAAATATTTTCCGCTACGGATATCATCTGGCATTCCATCATATGGTTCTTCGCTAATAACATCTTCATTGTCTATACCTGCATCACCCATATAAGTGATAGTAGCAAATTCAGGAACAAGTAATTTTGGATAAGTTTCATATTTTTCACGAGCTGCTTCCATTTCTGCGATATGTTCGTTTTGGAAAGTAACAGTGATTTCTGGATGTTCTTCAACCCATTTAGGGAAAAAGATCATTCCGTGAAGTTTCTTTTCATTTGGCATAAAGTCCAATGCCACGTCTGTCCCTGTTGGCTCTGTCCAAGTGATTTTGAATACGCCGTCCGTCAATTTAACGATATCAGCTTCTTGGTCTTTTACCCAACGGCCTTTGACCATTCCGCCATGGATACGGTAATCAACAGTATGGTCATTTTTGGCATACCATTCATATTCCCAACCATTGTCATACGTATAGATAAAGTGAGTTCCAATAAAATCTTCCAATTCTTTAAATTCTTTCATGTTTAAGCATCTCCTTATAAATTAAAACATGTAATAAACTACATGTTTTAGATTACTCATTTATGATAGAATGGATTTAAAGATTTGTCAAGGAGGGAAAACTGATGGCAAGAAAAAATACACTTCGATATATTTTGTTAGGGTTATTAAGTAAGAAGAAGATGACAGGATATGAATTGAATCAATCGTTCAAAAATGAAATAGGAGAATTTTGGCAAGCAAAACATAGTCAGATTTATCCTGAACTTGCAAAAATGGAAGAGCAAGGAATCATTCAGCATCAAGTAGAGATCACAGGTGAAAAATTGGAAAAGAAAGTTTATGAATTAACAGAAGAAGGGAAGGAACAATTAGCAGAGTGGATTCATACACCCACCAATGAACTACCGGTTAATCGAGACGAATTTGTTCTGAAATTATATTTCGTCAAAGACGTGAATGATCCGGCATTAGTAGAAATTATTCAGCAGCAGCGTGACCTTCATGAAGAAAAACGACTTCATCTATTAGAGCGAAAAAAAACGATCTTTCCTACTGAAAAAGAAAAACATGAAAATTACGGACACTACCTGATTTTAGCGCATGCGATCAATCGAGAAACAGAATATGCAAATTGGCTAACAGATGTATTAGAAGAAAGTAACCGAAAAAAATAAAAAAATATCCGAATAGTGATGGAGAATTCCTTTCTATATGAAAGAAACGCAGATCACCGTTCGGATATTCTTATGTTCAAACAGGCCTTTTTCAAGTATTTATGTAGCATCTACTTATTAAAAAGCTTGGTACTTAGGAGATTAGTGGCGTTTAGAGTTCTTTTAACAGCTGTTCGTAGTCAGCTTTTTCATCGACAGGAAGGAGCTTGTAAGTTAATTCGTCTGTCTCGTTGTCATGAATGATGTACATCTTAGCATTCTCTTCTTTGAAGTTACCGATTTGTAAAATCGTATAGCGTTCGTCGATCAATTCGATATCTTTGATTGCTTTTGAAAAAACTTTACGGACATGGTGCATTTTCTTTTGACGGATTTCTGCCTTTTCTGCAGCTTTTGACAAAGTAAATCCGTCATCTAAATATTTTTTGATCAGTTCTACTTTTATGACTGTAGGTAAACGATATTTTCTAGGGCAATTCGCATCAGCTTCGATCGAACGAATGAATCCCTTTTGTTCCCAATACCTTAATTGACGTGGAGACACACCTACGATATCACTTAATTCACTGATGCCAACAACCAATTGATCATTTTCCAACAAACGTTTAAGGGAAGCCCCAACCATTTTTGTCACTCCTTTTGTCCTCTTGCTTCCCTTAATTATATCCGTATTAACTTATGTGTCAAGTAGGTTGACAAATAACGAATTTAGGACTAAAGTATTCTAGTAGTTTCAGAAAAAATTCAGAAAGAAGGAGAAATATGAGTAACAACCAACCCGTAGATATTTACGGAAAACCATATAATCGGACACTTTTAGTTGTTGTCTTATTAATTGGTACATTTTGTACCGTTTTGAATCAGACCTTATTGACGACAGCTTTTCCTACATTGATGAAAGCTTTCGATATTTCAGCGTCTGATGTGCAATGGTTAACGACTGGTTTCTTGCTAGTCAACGGGATCATGATCCCAATAACAGCATGGCTGATCAATAAATTCAGTTCAAGAAATTTATATCTTTCTGCCATGACGATCTTTTTGATCGGAACGATTACTTGCTTTACAGCACCTAATTTTAGTACATTACTAATTGGTCGCTTGATCCAAGCTTGCGGTGTGGGAGTATCGATGCCATTATTGCAAAATATCATGCTATCTATTTTCCCACCAGAAAAAAGAGGATCAGCAATGGGGATGTCAGGGATCGTTATTGGACTTGCTCCTGCTTTAGGCCCTACATTATCTGGTTATATCATTGATAACTACCATTGGCGTGACTTGTTTGGTATGGTACTGCCAATCGTTGTTCTTGTCTTGGTTTTAGCATTCTTCCTAATGAAGAGCGTTATTCCATTGTCAAATCCTAGCATTGATATTTTATCCGCTATTTTATCAACGATTGGATTCGGTAGTTTGCTTTACGGATTTTCTAGTGTAGGAGATGACGGCTGGGGAAGCTTGAAAGTAATTGGTTTCTTAGTTGTTGGTGTGATTTTCATCGCATTGTTCTCATGGCGTCAATTACATTTGGAACATCCATTCTTGGAACTTCGCGTATTCAAATCATCTACATTCACGATTGCAGCTGTTTTAGCTGGTGTAACAAATATGGCGATGGTAGGGGCAGAAATGGTCGTACCATTGTATATTCAAAATATTCGTGGAGAATCAGCATTCCATTCTGGCTTGATGTTGTTGCCGGGTGCATTGATCATGGGGGCTATGATGCCTGTTACGGGTGCGATTTTCGATAAATATGGCGCGAAACGTTTAGCCATCACAGGGATGTTCATTTTGACAGCGGCAACTGCACCATTTGCTTTCTTGACAAAAACGACTCCAGTTTTATATATCGTGATCCTTTATGCGATCCGTATGTTTGGGATCTCCATGGTCATGATGCCGGTAACGACTTCTGGTATGAATGCATTGCCAAATAACTTGATCAGTCACGGGACAGCGGTAAATAATACATTCCGTCAAATCGCAAGCTCGATTGGTACAGCTATTTTGATCAGTGTGTTGACGAATGTGACAAAAGCAAATATCCCAAGCAAATCTGTATTGGATAATACGCCATTAGCTTATAAAGATCAGGCAATCAATGCCACACTGTCAGGTTACCATGCCGCGTTTATCGTAGCGATCATCTTTGGGATCCTTGGCTTTATTATTGCCTTTTTATTGAAGAAAAAAGAACCTGTTCTAACGAAAGCGGGGGATAATGCATGATTATTGGAGTTTTGATTGTCAGCTTGCTTGCTTTTGCTTTAACGAACGTGTTCGCTAAAAAAACATGGCAAACCTTTTTATCTTTGATTTTCGGACTAATCTTCGTCGCTTCACTAAGTTTGATCGTCGCTAATTTGTCCAATCACTTTGGAATGGAAAAAGTAACGGAAACAAAAACAGAAAAAATTGTTTCCAGTGCTGATTCCCAAGGAGCAGATATGCTTTTGTATAAAGCTTTAGGGAATGGAAAAGAAAAAGTGTATCTTTACCGAACAAATGAAAAACAAGAAAAACCAAAAGCAACTGGTACGGATAACGAAATAAATAAAGTAGAAAAGACAGACGGCGATGCTGAAAAAGTGACGAAAACTACTTATTGGGAATACAAAAACGACATGTATAAATTCTGGTTCAATATTGCTGATAACAATCACGAATATGACAGCCGAGTGAATACATTCAAAATCCCAGAGACATGGGTAGAATTAAGTACGGACCAAGCAGCCAAGTTAGCTGAATTAGTGAAGAAACAGCAAAGTACGATGGAAAGTGAAGCAAAAGCTTATGTTCAAGACGGTATGGTAAAAGCAATGACTGAAAATCCGCAAATGAGCAAAGCAGAGCAAGAACAACGTACGAAAGCCTTAGCTGCTGAATTCCAACAACAAGCATTCGCAAAATTAGTGAAAGAAGCAAAAGGCGAATAATATTTTGAACACCGTTTAAGGAAGAGGTTGTGAAAAAGCTGCTCTGCATCAAGCAGTAAGAACAATCAGATAAAAATAGCACTCCATATTTTTCATCTGATTGGGCTTAGTGCCGTAGATGCAAGCTTTTGAACACCGTTTAAGGAAGAGGTTGTGAGCCTGCCGTTTAACTCTGAGTCACAAGGAGCAATTTCAAAAAACAGCTTTTCATGTTTGATGAATATTGTTACTTGTGACCGAGAAGTTGGCAGGAGAACACCGTTTATACGAAAAAAGGGACTGTGACAATGTACCGACCCCCAAAAGTTAGACCAAAAAATCTAACTTTTGGAGGTCGGTATTTTTTATGGTTAAATATACTTTTGAACTTAAATTAAACATCGTTCATGATTATTTGGATGGTAAAGGCGGAAGTGATTATCTGGCAAAGAAGTATTCCATTAAGGCTCCATCACAAGTGAAGCGCTGGATCAATGCCTATCAAGAATTTGGTGAAGAGGGTCTAG